>JBIIYN010000407.1:0-3070 GCA_044346795.1 Pirellulales bacterium | reverse complement strand
TGCTCGCCCGCCACTATGGGCTCACCGGCGTCGACGGCGGCGGCCTCCGTGAACTGCAACTCCCGGACGACTCCCCCTTCGGCGGCCTCTGGACCCAGCCGTCGGTGATGAAGGTGACCGCCAACGGCACCAACACCTCGCCCGTGAAGCGGGGCGTGTTCGTGGCCGAGCGGCTGCTCGGCGCGCACATCCCGCCCCCGCCGCCGAACATCGAGCCGATCGCCACCGACACCAGCTCCGCCACCACGCTCAAACAAAAACTCGCCCTCCACGCCGGCAACGGCTCCTGCGCCGCCTGCCATGCCAAGTTCGACGGCTACGGGTTCGCGATGGAAAGCTTCGACCCGGCCGGCATGTTTCGCGAGTTCTACCGCACCACGGCCCCGGATCCGATCGCCTGGAAGGGTGATGCCAACGGCAAGTGGGGCACGAAGCTCGGCGCCGTCAGCACCGACTGGACCGGCGGCAACGTGCCCGGACCGTTCGACCCCGTGGCGATCTCGGGCACGTCGTCGGGCACGATCACCTATGACAATCCGCTCTACCCGGATGCCAAGGAAGGGCTCCACGGCCTGGCCATCGGCAACGCCAAGCCGGGCGAGGTCACGAAGCTCGTCACCTCCGCCGACATGAAGTTTCGGGCCGCCAATCAGCACGAATACAAGCAGGTGGTCGTCGGCCCCGGCGGCCGCTGGCTGCACCGCGACGGCTCCGTCGAGATCAACGACAACGTCCTCGTGGACGGCGGCGAACTGGGAGTGACGGGTGGCACCTTCAAGGCGGGCATGTGGCCGGCGTGGACGCCGCTCGATGTCTCACGGGGCGGCCGCATTGCGGTCACTGGAGGCACTTTCAGCGTGGCCGGATCGAACACGCCGCAGCTGATCGGCAACGTCGGCACCGGGTCGCTCTCCGTGAGTGGATCGAGCAAGATCGGCATCGGTGGCAGCGTGCGCGTCGGCAACGGCGAACTGGGCCGCGGTGAGGTCGTCCTCGACACGAGCGAGCCGATTCACTCCGTCCTGCAGTGGGACGTGCAGCACGGCCGGCTCGCGATCGGGAAGAAGTCGGGCCGCGTCTTCTGCAACACCGGCAGCCCCAAGCAGGGCAACTATCGCATCGGCATGGAAAAGGCTCCCGCCGTGCTCGACAAGCTCGGCGAGGCCGAACTCGGCGCCGATCCGCATGCGGACGGAAAGATCTTCCTCGAGGTGGGCCCCACCGGCACCGTCAACTGGCACGGCGGCGGCATGATCTCGAACAAGCAGAACGACGCCTCCGTGATCGCGAATGCCGGCACCTTCAACTACCTCGATACGACAGGCACGAACGTCCTTCACTTCGGCGGCCCCGCCTTCGTGAATGCCGAAGGCGGCCGGTTCCACTGGCAGGGGGCCGCCGGACTCGACCTGCGAAACGCCCGCACCGAGGGGAGCAGCAGTCTTCGCAACGCGGGCCTGCTCGCCACTGGCCACGACGGGCAGGTGACCCTGCTTGGCGACCTGGCGCTCGAAAAGACCGGCACGCTCCGCGTCGGGCTCGGGACGGAGGAGAAGACCGGCATCGCCGTCGGCGGCAAGGAAGGGGGCGCGATCACGCTCGACGGCCGGCTCGAGATTGCGCCGCTGGGTGGAGCCACAATCGGTGGCCGCACGTTCACGATCGTGGCTCGGGCTCCGGGCGGCCCGGCGATCACGGGCAAGTTCGCGAGCCACGGCGACGACATCGCCAAGATCGACTACACCGATGACTCGGTCACGATCACGCTCGTGGAAAATCCGAAGGCCAAGCCCGTCGCGGAGCCGCCGGCACCAAAGCCCGCTGACTTCGCCGAGGCCCCGCGGCTCGACCTAGCCGGCCTGGTCGCGATCCAGAAGCGGAAGCCCGGCTGGATCGCCGGTCGCTCCACCTGGCGGAACCACCTGCCGGTCGAGGCGAACGGCTCCACGCCCGACGGCCGGGAGTTTGCAGGCATCGCCGACCTCCGCAAGCGGCTCGCCGCCGATCCCGGCCAGCTTGCCTACGGCGTCGGCAGCCATCTCGTCACCTACGCCACCGGCTCCCGACCCCTCGGCGTCGACGGAATCGCCATCGAGAAGATCGCCGCGGAGACCAAGCCGGATGCCTACGGCTTCCGCTCCCTGCTCCATGCCGTCATCCAGAGCGACCTGTTCCGCAACAAGTGAAGATGCAGGGCACCCTACCGATGGACCATCGGGTTCGGCTTCGCAGCGGCTCACATCGCGTCGTGCTCGGGCTCTTGCTGGTGACCTGCGGGATGCTACCGGCCTTTTCATCCGTCGAGGTGGCGGCTGCAGACGCTTCCCAGCCCCCCAACCTCGTCGTCATCCTGGCCGACGACCTCGGCTACGGCGACCTGGGCTGCTACGGCTCCGCAACCATCCCCACGCCGCACCTCGACCGCTTGGCCAACGAGGGGTTGCGGCTGACGAACTTCTACGTCGGACAGGCGGTCTGCACCGCATCACGTGCCGCCCTGCTCACCGGCTGCTACCCGAACCGGATCGGGATGGCGGGCGCCCTCAACCACCTGAGCACGACCGGCATTCACCCGGAAGAACGGCTGCTCGCCGAACTGCTGAAGCCGCGGGGCTACGCGACGGCCACCTTCGGCAAGTGGCACCTCGGCCTCCAGCCGCCGTTCTGGCCGACCAATCGCGGCTTCGACGAGTTTTTCGGCATTCCCTACTCGAACGACAACGGGCCGCTCCATCCGGTGTTTCGCGACCTGCCGCCGCTGCCGCTCTACGACGGGAGCGAGGTCGTCGAACGCGACCCCGATCAGTCGCTGTTCACGCGTCGGTGCACCGATCGGGCGGTGCGTTTCATCGAGCGGCACAAGGACCGGCCCTTTTTTCTCTACCTGCCTCACGTCATGCCGCACGTGCCGATCTTCGCGTCATCGGAGTGGCGCGGGAAGACAGGCCGCGGTCCCTATGCCGACGTGGTGGCGGAATTGGACGCAGCGGTGGGGGAGATCATCGCCGCCATCGACCGCAATGGACTGGCAGAGCGGACGCTGGTGATCTTCACGTCCGACAACGGGCCG
>JBIIYN010000117.1:0-10842 GCA_044346795.1 Pirellulales bacterium | reverse complement strand
ATCCAGATCATCCGCAGTTCGCGGTCGCAGGCCGAGGCGAAGGAGCGGCTGGTGCAGATCCAGACGCCGGCGGCCCTCCTGGAGCGGGCGCTCGGCGCCGACGGCTTCGCCATCATGCAGGAGGAGCGGGGGGTGTCCGACACCTACGGCCTCTCCCCGGTGCAGGCGGATGCCATCCTCCGGCTCACGCTCGGCCAGCTCGTCAATCTCGAGCAGGAGAAGCTGGGCGGCGAGCACCGCGAGCTGCTCGAAAAGATCGCCGAGTTCCGGCGGATCCTCTCGAGCGAGGCCAACATCAAGGCGCTCATCCGCGCCGACCTGCTCGAACTCGAGGCCAAGCACGCGGACGAGCGGCGGACGGAGATCAGCGGCGAGGCGGGGGACATTCGCGACATGGCCGAGCTGATCACCGAGGCCACCATGGTGGTGACGATCAGCCGGGCCGGCTACGTGAAGCGCACGCCCGCCGACGTCTACCGGGCGCAGCGGCGCGGCGGCAAGGGGCTGACGGGCGCGCGGTCCGACGAGGAGGATCCCATCGAGCACCTCTTCGTGGCCAGCACCCACGACTGGCTGCTCGTGTTCACCACGCTCGGCAAGGTCTTTTCGCTGCGTGTCTTCGAACTGCCGGAGCTGGCCCGCGACGCGAAGGGACGGGCCCTGGTCAACCTGCTCGAATTCGAGACGGGGGAGAAGGTCGCCGACTGCCGGGCCGTGTCGGGCTTCGACGACCCGAACCAGTATCTCATGCTCGCGACCCGCGGCGGCGTGGTGAAGAAGACGGCGCTCGAGGAATACCGCCGCCGGCGCACGAAGGGCCTCATCGCCGTCAAGCTCCGCGAGGGGGACGAACTGGTCGACGCCGTGATCACCAAGCCGGGCGACGAACTGGTGCTCGCGACCGCGAAGGGGATGGCGATCCGGTTCCCCGAGTCGGATGCCCGCCCCATGGGCCG
Organism: Pirellulales bacterium; assembly: GCA_044346795.1. Taxonomy (GTDB): domain Bacteria; phylum Planctomycetota; class Planctomycetia; order Pirellulales; family UBA1268; genus CAMCQY01. Next base: position 9,886 of record JBIIYN010000117.1, on the reverse strand, counting down.
CGACACGAGCGGCGTGCGTGGCATCAAACTCGGTGCCGGCGACAGGCTCGTCGGCATGGTCGTGGCCGATCCCGACGCCACGCTGCTCACGGTCTGCGAGCAGGGCTACGGCAAGCGGACGCCCTTCGGAGCGGGCACGCCGCTCTCGGGGCCGGCACCCGGCGAGGAGGGGGAGGCGGCCGAAGGCGAGCCGACCGAGCCCGCCGCCGAGGAGTCGGAGGGGGACGGCGAGTCGAGCGGCATGCGGTATCGCACCCAGCATCGCGGCGGCAAGGGGATCCGCGACATCAAGACGACCGCCCGCAACGGCCAGGTGGTCGCGGTCGTCTCGGTGCGGGACGAGGACCAGGTGCTGATGATGACGGCGCGGGGCAAGATCCAGCGGGTGAACGTCCGCGAGATCAAGCCGATCGGCCGGAACACGCAGGGCGTGCGGATCATGCGGCTCGACGACGGCGACTCGTTGGCCGCGGTGGTGCCCGTGCCGCCGGGCGAGGCCGAGGAGACGGTCGAACCGGTCGCCGGCGACCCGCCGGTGGCGTGACCGGCCCCGGATGTCGGATGCCGCTCCGCCGGCGGGCGGCCGCGCGCGACCCCCGGCCAGCTGCGCTCGTCCATCCACCGCGCCAGGCCCGGAGGGCCGGGTGAGCGCCAGCGACCTGCGGTCGCCAAGCCGGGACGGCCCGGATGGCCGTGCCCGGCGTGAACACAGATGCTGAGGAGCCGGACGGAGGCACGCGCAGGAGTCCGGTGAATTCTGCGACTCACGAGTGATGGACGATTCGTCCATGAGCCTCCCGTAGCAGAATCCGCCGGCGACGAGCATGCCGCAGCCGGCGAACCAATGTGCGTCCAGCTCGGCAATTCCCCCGGGAAAACCGGTGCTTTTTTTTGAAGGTAGAGTAGTTTCGGCAGCGGTTTTTTCAGCTTCAGGCCAGGAACTCTTCTCATGCGGATCGCAGTCGTCGGCACCGGGTACGTGGGGCTCGTCACCGGCACCTGTTTCGCCGACAGCGGCAACACCGTCACCTGCCTCGACATCGATGCCGACAAGATCGCCCGGCTCAATCGCGGCGAGATCCCCATCTACGAGCCCGGCCTCGAGGAACTCGTCGTCCGCAACGCGAAGGCGGGAAGGCTGCTCTTCACGACCGACATCACCGCCGCCCTCGGGAGCGCGCAGGTCGTCTTCCTGGCGGTGGGCACGCCGCCCGCCGCCGACGGCTCCGCCGATCTGTCGAGCCTCTGGAAGGTGGTCGATGCGATCGCCCCGCACCTCCATCCGGATGCGGTCGTGGTGACCAAGAGCACGGTGCCGGTGGGCACCTGCGCGGGGATCGAAGTGCGGCTCCGCGAGCGCACCGGCCGTGACTGCCGCGTGGCGAGCAACCCGGAGTTTCTGAAAGAGGGCGCCGCCATCGACGACTTCCAGAAGCCCGACCGCGTGGTCGTGGGCGTGCGGTCGGCCGCCGTGGCGGAGATCCTGCGGAGTCTCTACCTGCCGTTCCTGCGCACCGAGCACCCGTTTCTCGTCATGTCGCCTGAAAGCTCGGAGATGACGAAATACGTCGCCAACTCGCTCCTGGCCACGAAAATCAGCTTCATCAACGAGGTGGCCAACCTGTGCGAGCGGATGGAGGCCGACATCGACGACGTGCGCCGCGGCATCGGGCACGATCGCCGGATCGGCTTCGCGTTTCTCTTTCCGGGCGTGGGCTACGGCGGCAGCTGCTTTCCCAAGGACGTGCAGGCCCTCGCCGCGATGGCCCGCGACAAGGGCGTGGTGCCGCGGATCCTGTCGGCCGTGCACGAGACGAATCTCGCGCAGAAGCAGGTGCTCGGCGAGAAGATCGCGGCGCACTTCGGCGGCCGCCTGGCCGGCCGCCGCATCGCGGTCTGGGGCCTGGCGTTCAAGCCGCGGACCGACGACATCCGCGACGCCCCCGCGCTCGACCTGCTCGAACGACTGCTCGCCGGCGGCGCCCGGGTCGCCGTCTACGACCCCGAGGCGATGGAGCACGTGCGGGCCATCCATGGCGACCGGCTGACCTACGCGGCCGGCCCGATGGAGGCCCTCGACGCCGTCGACTGCCTGGCCATCGTCACGGAATGGGGGGATTTCCGCCGGCCCGACTTCGACGAGATGGCCCGCCGGATGCGGTCGCCGACGATCTTCGACGGCCGCAATCTCTACGCCCCGGCCGAGATGCGGAGCCGCGGCTTCGCCTATCACTCCATCGGCCGGCCGGCCGTGACGTGAGCGGCGTTTGACCGGTCAATTCGCGGGGATTACAGTCCTCCTTCCTGAAGGGGCCCGTTGCTCATCGCCTTCCCGTGGAGTTTGCAAGAACCGTGAACCGTTCCATCGCTTCCGTCGTCGCCCTGGCGTTTCTGCTGCTTTCCTGCGTCGGCTGTGGTTCGGCCGCGAACAATCCGGAGGCCGGCCCCACGGGCTGGACGAACCTCTTTTACGGGTTCTGGTGGCTGGTGGGCGTGGCCGGCTCCTCGCTGGCGCTCTACCAGGCGTGGCAGTTCTTCATCTGGATGGAAGGCCAGCCGGCCGGCACGCCCGACATGGTGCGGATCGCGGGCTACGTGCAGACCGGCGCCGACGCCTATCTCAGGCAGCAGCGCAGGGTGTTGTACTGGGTGTTCGGCGCGGTCTGCGTGCTGCTGCTCTGGATGTCGTTCGGCCTGGGCGTGCAGAGCGGCTGGGTGCCGCTGGCGTTTCTCTCCGGCGGTTTCTTCTCCGGGCTGGCGGGCTGGTTCGGCATGAAGACGGCGACGCTGGCGAGCAACCGCACCGCCGCCGGCGCGGAGCGTTCGCTCAACGAAGGCCTGCAGGTGGCGTTTCGCTCCGGCGCCGTGATGGGGCTCACCGTGGTGGGGCTCGGCCTGCTCGACATCATGCTCTGGTTCTTCATCCTCTATTGGATCGTGCCGCTCTTCGGCAAGCCGCTGTCGCTCGAGGAGATCACCGTCACGATGCTCTGCTTCGGCATGGGCGCCAGCACGCAGGCGCTCTTCGCCCGCGTCGGCGGCGGCATCTTCACGAAGGCGGCCGACGTGGGGGCCGACCTCGTGGGCAAGGTCGAGCACGGGATCCCCGAGGACGACGCGCGGAATCCGGCCACGATCGCCGACAACGTCGGCGACAACGTCGGCGACGTCGCCGGCATGGGGGCCGACCTCTACGAGAGCTACTGCGGCAGCATCCTCGCCACGTCGGCCCTGGGCGTCGCGGCGTTCCCGGGCAACTACTCGATGCAGATGGCGGCGATCTTCCTCCCGATGGCGATCGCCTCGGTAGGCACGCTGCTCTCCATCTGGGGCATCTACCAGGTGAAGACACAGGAGGATTCCTCGCAGAAATCGCTGCTCGCCGCCCTCGCGAAGGGGATCAACTTCTCGACGGCAGCCATCGTGGCCGCCTCGTTCGTGGTCACCTTCCTGCTCATGGGCGGCTTCAGTCGGCTCGGGATCGCCGTCGCGGTGATCGTGGGGCTCGTGGCCGGCTGGCTGATCGGCAAGTGGACCGAATACTCCACCAGCAACGAATACACGCCGACGAAGGAACTCGCCGATCAGGCCCTCACCGGCCCGGCCACCATCATCATCGGCGGCATCGCCGAGGGGATGCTCAGCACCTGGGCACCCGTGCTCATCACCGGTGTCGCCACGCTGCTGGCCTTCGGCTTCGCCAACGGCTTCAGCTTCAAGGATCCGGCCGCCTTCGCGCTGGGGCTCTACGGCGTGGGCATCGCCGCCGTCGGCATGCTCTCCACGCTCGGCATCACGCTGGCGACCGACGCCTACGGGCCGATCGCCGACAACGCGGGGGGCAACGCCCAGATGGCCGGCCTGCCGCCGATCGTCCGCGAGCGGACCGACGCCCTCGACGCGCTGGGCAACACGACCGCCGCCACCGGCAAGGGATTCGCCATCGGTTCGGCCGCGCTGACGGCGCTCGCGCTCCTGGCCGCCTACGTGGAGGAGGTCCGCATCGGCTTCGAGCGCTGGGGGCATGCGGCGGTGTCGTACGACAAGCGGGCCGACGTGCAGAGCGTGACGGTGGCCGGCAAGAACGTCGACCTGAAGGCGGGCGACTGGGTGAAACTGGCCGGCGGCCTGGCGCTCAAGATCGGCGACAAGCCCGAGACGAACACGACCTGGATGGTGCTCGACCACCGGGCGATCCCCGACTTCGCCAAGCTCCCGGCCCTCACGCCGATCGACAACGCCACGCCGGAGTTCATGGGCGAACTCGAGAAGGAGAACCGGCTCGTGAGTGTGAAGAAGGCCTTTATGGCCGACTACATGCGGTTCTACGACGTGACCCTCATGAACCCGAAGGTCCTGGTGGGCCTGTTCATCGGCGCCATGAGCACGTTCGTCTTCTGCGCCCTGACGATGAAGGCCGTGGGCCGGGCGGCGAAGGGAATGGTGGAGGAGGTCCGCCGCCAGTTCCGCGAGAAGCCGGGCATCATGCAGGGCACCGAGACCCCCGACTACGCCGCGCCGGTGGAGATCAGCACGAAGGCGGCCCAGCGGGAGATGATCCTGCCGTCGGTGCTCGCGCTGGCGGTGCCGGTGGTCACGGGACTCTTGCTCGGCGTGGGCGGCGTGATGGGGCTGCTCGTGGGCGGCCTCACGACCGGCTTCTGCGTGGCCGTCTTCATGGCCAACGCGGGCGGCGCCTGGGACAACGCCAAGAAGCACATCGAGTCGGGCGTGCACGGCGGCAAGGGGAGCGACGCCCACAAGGCGGCCGTCGTGGGCGACACCGTGGGCGATCCCTTCAAGGACACGAGCGGTCCGAGCCTCAACATCCTCGTCAAGCTGATGAGCATGGTGAGCGTGGTGGTGGCCGGCCTCGTGGTGCGGTACAGCCTCGAGGCCCTGGGCATTTTCTGAATACACGGCAAGGCTCGGCATCCTGCCGACCTTGCCTTGGCCGACCTCCGTCGGCTGGTGGGGGCGTCGCATCCTGCGACGCGGTCGTGGGCGCGATATCCCGGCCGACCTTGCCTTGGCCGACCTCCGTCGGCTGGTGGGGGCGTCGCATCCTGCGACGCGGTCCTCGGTTCCGCCCGCCGGTACGAACCCGGCCCTCCGGGCCTGGCGATCGGTGGCGATGCTGGCGAACAAAGGGGTGAATCGGTTTCGGACCCGTCCCCGGGTTTCCGCCCGGGGCTTTTATGCGGATGGCAGCGCAGCCATCAACGGCTGCGCCACAATCGAATAAAAGCCCGGAGCGGAAGCGACGGGACGGGTTCAAAAAATGCCCACCATGTCGCTGGCCTTCGCCATCCGCCGGCGACGAGCATGCCGCAGCCGGCGAACCAATGCGGGTGGCATGCCCCGTTTCCCGTGAGCAGGGTACGCTCTGGGGATGCGATCCGGATTCGCCTTTCAGCTCGATGCGGTGAGCCCCGGCGGGGCGCGGGCCGGTGTGCTCACGACGCCGCACGGCAGCGTGGCGACGCCGCTCTTCATGCCCGTCGCGACGCTGGCCAGCGTGAAGGGGGTCGACATCGGCCGGGTCGCCGAGACAGGCGCCGGCATGGTGCTCGCCAACGCCTACCATCTCCATCTCCGGCCGGGCGAGCAGGTCGTCGAGCAGGCCGGCGGCGTGGCCGCCTTCATGGGCTGGCAGGGGCCCACGCTCACCGACAGCGGCGGCTTCCAGGTCTTTTCGCTCGCGCAGCAGGTTCGGGTGACCGACGCGGCCGCGAGCTTTCGCTCGCATCTCGACGGCAGCCCGGTGGAGCTCTCGCCCGAGGCGTCGATGCGGATCCAGGAGAGGATCGGGGCCGACGTGGCGATGCAACTCGACCACGTGGTGGCCCTGCCGGCTCCCCGCGAGGCGGTGGCCGAAGCGATGCACCGATCGCTGCGGTGGGCGGAGCGGTGCCTGACGGCGCATCGCCGACAGGATCAGGCCCTCTTCGGCATCGTGCAGGGCGGCCTCGAGCCCGACCTCCGCGAGGAGAGCGCGCTAGGGCTGCGCGGGCTCGGCTTCGACGGCTATGCCGTCGGCGGGCTGTCCGTCGGCGAGGGGCCGGAGGCGATGGTGGCCACGCTCCGGGCGACCATGCCCCACCTGCCCGCCGACCGGCCGCGGTATCTCATGGGGGTGGGGCAGCCGCAGGACATCATCGCCGCGGTCGCGTCGGGCATCGACATGTTCGACTGCGTGCTCCCCACGCGGTGCGGCCGCAACTCGCTGGTCTACACCTTCGACGGCCAGATCCGCCTGCGGAACGCCAGGCACGCCACCGATCCACGGCCCCTCGAGGCCGGCTGCCCCTGCCTCGCCTGCCGGCACAGTCGCAGCTACCTCCGGCACCTCTTCCTGGCGGGCGAGATGCTCGGGCCCATCCTCGCCTCGATCCACAACCTCACCTTCTATCAGCGGCTCGTGGGCCGTCTCCGCGATGGCGTCGTCTCGGGGCGATTCGCCGCGGTCTGCGACGAACTGCGCGAGCGACTCGGGGCCGCGCCCGATGCGGCGGGATAGCCGCCGGGGTGCGGGCCGCCGGACGCATGCCGGATGCGGCCCGGCCGTCGCGGCCAGCGAATGGCACGTCGGGCTTGTCCGGCAGGCGCGCATCGCACTACATTTGCGGATCTGCCGAATGGCCCGATGCCGGGCGCTCGGCCCGTTGTCGGAGCCGCCATGCCGATCGAGCCACCAGCCTTGTTCGCCGCCCGCCTGTTCGCGGCCGCCGCTCCGCCGTCCCCGCCGGGACCGCTGGAACTGCTCCTCACCTACCTGCCGATGGCGCTCATCGTGCTGGTGGCCTGGCTGATGCTCTACAAGCCGGAACGCGAACGGATGCGGCAGCAGCAGGGGATGCTCGCCGCCCTCAAGAAAAACGACCGCGTGATCACGACGTCGGGCATCTATGGCACCGTGGCGAACGTCGATCGGGAGGCGGATCGCGTGTCGCTCCGGGTCGACGACGCGGGCAACGTGAAGATCGCCGTCACGGTGGCGAGCATCGCCAAGGTGCTCGGCGACGCTCCCTCCCCGGAATCCTGAGCCGGAACCCTGAATCGGAACCCTGAAACGAGAACGGCATGAACAGTCTTCCCCTCGCGATCCAGTTGTTTGCCCAGGCCGCCGACGTGGCCACCGCGGCCACCGGCGTGCCGGCGGCGGCCGTGCCCTGGTGGCGGGAGCCGTGGGCCGTCTGGGCCATGACGCTGGCGACGGTCGCCGTGCCGACGTTGCTCTCGTGGCTCGTGGCGAAGCGGCTGCGGGCCGCCGACATGTGGGGCCGGCTGGCGACGGTGCTGGTCGCGCTCACTGCCGGGGCCGTGGTGACCTGGCTCGGCTGGCCGCCGCGGCTCGGCATCGACCTCAAGGGGGGCGTGATCCTCGTCTACGAGGTCGATGCCTCCAGGCAGGCGGCCGGGCAGGTCGACGACTGCGTGGGCCGGATCGAACAGTTGCTCGCCAGCCAGGAGGGGCGCAAGGGAACCGTGTCGCAGACGGCGGGCAACCGCATCGTCGTGCGGCTCGACACCGCCGACGCGGCGTCACGGGAAGCCTTCCTCAAGGGCGTGGAGCAGCTCGACTTCGGCGATGCCAGGGTGCGGCTGGCCTCCCGCCGCGCCGCCGGCGAGGCGATCGATCTCGAATACGAGGTCGCGGGCCGGTCCGCTGCCGTCGACATGGACAAGCTCGTGGCCGCGGTCAGCCGCCGGGTCAATCCGGGCGGCCAGAAGGAAGTCACCGTCCGCCGCTACGGCCTCGACCAGTTGGAGGTGATCGTGCCGGAGGTCGACCAGTCGGAGGTCGACCTCATCAAGCGGGTGGTGTCGAGCGCGGGCGTGCTCGAGTTCCGCATCACCGCCAACCCCGAGGATCCCCGGCACAAGCAGGTGATCGAACTGGCCGGCCGTTCGCCGGGCACGACGGTGACGGAGAGCGGTCGGCAGATCGGCCGCTGGGTGCAGCTCGACACGGCCAAGATGGGGCCAGCCGAGTCCGGCGGGCTCGTGACCCGCACGCTGCCCGACGGGCGTGTCGAGGTGCTCGTCGTGCTCGATCGCTTCGACGTCACCGGGGGCTATCTCTCCCGCGCGTCGTCCAGCTATGACAGCAATCTGCAGCCATGCGTGAACTTCTCGTTCAACTCCTCCGGAGCGGCACTCTTCGGCACGCTCACCGGCCAGAACCTCCCCGATCCCGCCAACCGGCTGACGAGCCGGCTGGGCATCGTGCTCGACGACACGCTGCTCTCGGCGCCGACGATCCGCAGCACGATCTCCGGCGACGGCCAGATCACCGGCAGCTTCAAGCAGTCCGACGTCGACTTCCTCGTGGGTGTGCTCAACGCCGGCAGCTTGCCGGCGGCCCTCGTCAGCGAGCCGATCAGCGAGCAGAAGATCAGCCCGCAGCTGGGCGCCGACACCATCCGCTCGGGTGCCCGCGCGATGCTGCTGGCCACGATCGTGGTGCTCGCCTTCATGCTGGCCTACTATCGCTTCTCGGGCTTCGTCGCCGACCTGGCCGTGCTGCTCAACATCCTGCTCGTATTGGCCCTGATGATCTCGATCAAGGCGGCGTTCACGCTGGCCGGCCTGGCGGGGCTCGTGCTGTCGGTGGGCATGGCGGTCGACGCCAACGTGCTCATCTACGAGCGGATGCGCGAGGAGACCGAGCGCGGGGCGGCGGTCCGGATGGCGATCCGCAACGGGTTCCAGCGGGCCTTTTCCACGATCGTCGACTCGAATCTCACCACGCTCATCACGGCGGTGGTGCTGTTCGCGATGGGCACCGATCAATTGAAGGGATTCGCCGTCACGCTCATCCTGGGCCTCGTGCTCAATCTCTTCACGGCCGTGTTCTGTGCCCGCGTGGTGTTCGATCTGGCCGAGCGGAACGGCTGGCTGCGGCGGCTGTCGATGGCGAAGCTTTTCGGCACCACCAACTTCGAATTCGTCCGCTGGGTGCGGCCGGCGATCATCGGCTCGCTGGCCTTCATCCTCCTGGGGCTCGCCGCCGGGGCGAAGCGGGGGCAGGGGCTGTTCGACATCGACTTCACCGGCGGCACGAGCGTGCAGGTGGCCTTCAAGCCCGACCAGGCCCTGGACATCGCGGAGGTGCGCAAGGCCGTGGCGGTGCTGCCCGACGTGGCGGTGAGTGCGGTGACGGCGGCCGACGCGGCACCGGGCACGCGGTACAAGATCGACACCTCGGTTCGCGACGATGATCGGGTGGAGCGGACCCTGCGGGACGTGTTCCCCGGCAGGCTCGCCACCTACTCGATGGGATTCGGCGAGATCACGTCCACGGCCGATGCGGGCAAGCCCGGAGACCAGGACGTCGGTCTCCCGACGGCCGTGGCCCTCGACTTCCCCGAGAAGATCAACCTGCCGACCCTGCGGGCCACCATCCAGGACGCCCTGCGGGCGGAGGGGGTCGGCGATGCCGCCTTCGAGATCGAGCCGGACGCGGCGGAGACGAAGGGAGTGGCCAGCCGCACGAAGCCCTACCGCAACTGGGCCCTCTCCACGTCGCTCGACGCCGCCACGGCCCGGCGGGTGGTGGAGGGGCTGGCGAAGAAGCTGGGCGACACCCCGGTCTACCTCTCGGCGAATTCGATCGGCGGCAAGGTGGCGGGCAACACGAAGATCACCGCGCTCTACGCGCTGCTGGCGAGCCTGCTGATGATCGTGCTCTACGTCTGGGTGCGGTTCCAGAACGTCGCCTTCGGCCTCGCCGCCGTGGTGGCGCTCATCCACGACGTGCTGGTGGCGGTGGCCTGCCTGGCGCTGAGCACCTACGTGAGCAGGTTCCTCGGCTGGGCGCTCGTCGACGATTTCAAGATCAGCCTCGACGTCGTGGCGGCGCTCCTGACGATCGTGGGCTTCT
>JBIIYN010000405.1:0-3091 GCA_044346795.1 Pirellulales bacterium | reverse complement strand
GACGCCGACACGCCGCAGCTGCGCCGCCGACGCATGGTGCTGGCCGGCATCCTCGTGCTGCGAGCCGGGCCGGCCACGCTCGAACTCGTGCGGGAGTGGGAGCGCCGGATGGCCGACCTGGCAATCGTCGACGACTCGCCGTCGCCCAAGGGAGAGCATCCGGAGTTTCGGGCGCACCGCCACGACCAGAGCATCTTCACGCTCGTGGCGCATGGCCGTGGGCTGCGGCCGATTCCCGACGAGACCTGGTGGGACGGCGCATGGGATGCGTCGCGCCGGTATCCGATCCACGCGCGACGGTGGCGGCATCGGCTCCCGTGGAGCCGGGCGTGGATGCGGCGGGGGCTCTGGCCGCGGTGGTAACGGCAATGGAAGTCACGCCGGTCACCCGACCGCGGCCCCGAGCTGGCCATGGAGCGCGACGAGATGGCGGTAGCGGGTTTCCATGGCGTGACAGACCGCCGTCGCCGCCGGCCGCGGCGTGAACCGCGTGGGCGTGCCGCTGGCGTGGCCCGCGAGAAACGCCGCCCAGTCGGGAGCCCGGCCCGCGAGCGAGAGGCTGCGATACTTCGCCAAGATCGCCGCCCCCCAGGCCGTGCCCTCCGCCGCGCCGTCGAGGATCACCACCGGCGTGTTGAAGGCGTCGGCGAGGATCTGGCCGAGGGCCGGCGTCTTCGTGAGGCCGCCCGAGAGCACGATCTCCGTCCGCGGAAAGCCCTGCCTGTCGAGCTCGTCGCTGCCCATCTTGAGGTTGAAGATCGTCGCCAGGAGCATCGCCTTGGCGACGTTGCCCGGTGTGGCGTTGCGGTCGTTGAGCCCCACCACGCAGGCCGTGCCCCCGCGCGACACGCCCAGGCCTGGCTCGTCGTCCACGAAGGGCAGGGCGAGCACGCCGCCGCAGTCGTCGGGGGCGGCGAGCAACTGCGGGATGACGGCCGAGAAGGCGTCGCCGCGGCCCGCGCCGTTCACCCGGCCGAACATCTCCACCACCGTGTTCATCGGCGTCGTGCCGTTCCGCAGGAAGACCATGTTGATCGGCTTGCCGTCTGGCGCACAGAAGTGGTCGACGGCGCGGGAGATGCCCTGGAACGCCCGGTCGCCCACCGCGTTGGCGACGACGCTCGTGCCGAAGCTCATCGAAACCATCCCCGCCGCGCCGATCAGCGATCCGGCCAGTGCCGCCGGCTGGTCTCCTTCCGCCGGAGCCACCGGAATCCCGGCCGGCAGGCCGAGCACGGCGGCGCCGTGGCCGTCGAGCACGCCGGCATCCTCGCCGGCACGCTTCACCCGGGGCAGGAGGTCGCGGAGCGGACGCAGCCGCTTGCCGTGCGGCGTGGCGGCCACGACCGCGTCGAAGTCGGCGAGCAGCTTCGCGTCGTAGTCGAGCGTCTGCTGATCGATCGGAAACATCCCGGCCGCGTCGCCGATGCCGAGGTTCCACCGGCCCGTGAGGCGAAAGGCGATCCAGCCCGACGGCGTGGTGATGTGGGCCACCTTGGCCGCCTTCTCGGGCTGGTTGCGGATCGTCCAGAGCCAGCGGGCGGCCGTGATCCGCTTGGGCATCTTCACGCCGAGCTTCTCGGTGAGCTCGTGCCCCTCGGCCTCGTTGCGGGCGTCGCACCAGAGCCGCGCGGGGCCGAGCCCGCGGCCGAGTTCGTCGGCGAGCACCTCGCCGTGCATCTGCCCCGAGATGCCGATCGCCTGCACGTCCATCTCGACGCCCGACGCGGCGAGCTTCTTGCGCAGGTCGGCCATGGCCGTGACGAGCGCCCGCTCCCAGTCGGCCGGCTCCTGTTCGTAGCACTCGGCGGTGAGGCCGGGCACCATCGCGTAGCCGCCTTCACCGTGGCCGAGGATGGTGAGCGCCTCGTCGGTGAAGATCACCGACAATCCCTGCGTGCCGGCGTCGATGCCGAGATAGCCCCGCGTGTGCATGGAACGGAATCCTTGGGCGGAAGGGGGACGGACGAGAGCCGTGAATGTTTTCGGTGGCGAGGCCTGCGTCAACCGCCCCGCGTAGCGCCCGCCGTCCGGGAGGAATCAACACCGCGGCCTGTTGACGCTACCGCTGCGCCGGTCGGCGGCTGCGCGCGACCACCGACGGTCGTGCCCCGTCCGAATAGAAGCCCGGAGCGGAAGCGACGGGACGGGGCCGAGAAAAACCTGCCATTTCGAAGCTGACGCTTCGCCGGCCGGGGGCACGTGCTCGCCGCCGGCGGACTTTGCTACGGGAGGCTCTGCGGTGATGGTCAATCGCTCGTGAGTCGCAAAGTTCACCGGCGGCTGCGCGCGACCCCCGACCGACTCCGCTCGCCCACTGTGCGCCCGCGGCGCTACGCGTCCCAGCGGAGCGTGGGCGACACGCCGTGGCCCCGCGTGCCGCAGAAGTTCACCTCGATGCCCAGGGCCCGGGCGGCGGCGGCCTTCGTGAGCGCGGCTCTGTCGGCGGCCGCGGCGTCCTTCGCATACGCCACCTGGACGTGGTTCGCCTTGTGCCGGGCCATCATCTGATCCCGCGAGACGCCGTAGGTCACCGCGTGCATGATCGGCCACTCTTTCGTCGTCGCCTCGAGCCGCCGCCGCGTCTCCTCCTCCGGCAGCTTCACCACCTGCGCCCGGCCGATGTCCAGGCAGAGCTTCTCCCGCCCCTGCACGTTGTCGACCCAGATCCGGCTCCAGACGATCTCGCCCGGCCTGCTCACGCCGGCCAGCGTGCTGCCGCCGAGCCGGAAGTACATCGGCGGCTGCCGGTGGCCATGGGCACCCTTCCAGCCGCCGCTGAAGTGGGCCGGCGGCGCACCCCCCGAGATCTCGAACACCCACACCCACTGGTCGGTCGACCGTGACAGATCCCAGTCGCCCCAGCGGATGTCGTGGAGCGTGTTTTCCACCGGCTCGCCCAGGGCCTCGTGCACCCTCTGCGTCAGCAGACCGTCGAGCCCGGCGCACTCGTCCACCTCGTTGAAGTGCACGAGCGGCCTGCCCTTGAAGAGCGGCTTCGACGAGCCGGCGGCCGCGACGGGGGGCCGCTTCGAATTATTGAGCATCCCCTCGACCAGGTCGCTGGCCGGCAGGAGATCCTTGAGCCCCT
>JBIIYN010000116.1:0-10863 GCA_044346795.1 Pirellulales bacterium | reverse complement strand
GGGGCGGGCACGCAAAGCGAGCCTCAGGCGCCTCCGAGCCAGAGATGACGCCACTTCAACCGACGCACCGAGGAGCCGCCGAAGCGAGCGGAGCGTGTCCGCCCCGGCCGGCGGCGGAATAGAAACACGCGAGGCTACTTCGCCGGGGCGTGGCCGCGGGGGCCGAAGACGAGCACCGTGGCGGCGCCCACCGCGACGACGAGCAGCCCCGCCAGAAACCACGGGCTGATCGCGGTCACTGGCGTGTGGGCCAAAGCCAGGGTCGTGAGCGTGTTGATCACCGGAGCACAGCCGAACACGACGGGCATCACCGTGAACGGCTTGCCGCCGCAGGCGAAGGCGAGGATCGTGCCGAGCGCCCCGAGCGCCCCGAGCGTGCCGGCGCCGAGGCTCCAGAGCGTGCCCGTGAATTCCCAGTTGCCGTTGTCCCCCATCGGCACGAGCAGCGCGAGCGGCACCAGCACGGCGATGAGGAAGTAGGCCACGCCGATGCAGACGAGCGGCCGCAGCCGACTGCCGCCCATCGCCGCCTGGCCGCGATGCAGCACGGGACCGTAGGCTCCCCACGAGAACATCGCCATGGCGATCGACAGGAGCACTTCCAGGAACCGTTCGGCCCGCTTCTCCACGCGCTTCTCGACGCCGGCCGCTGAGCCGGCCGCTGAGTCGGCCGCTGCGCCAGCCGCCGCGTGGGCCGGCGCATGAGCCTGGGCATGCGGCTGCGGCTGCGGCTTGAAGACGAGCACGGTCACGGCTCCGGTGATCACGAGGATCAGGCCCGCGAGGAACGGCGCCTTGAGCTGATTGAACGACCGGTTCATCGCCGCCGTGAGCAGCGTGTTGACGACCGGCGCGCCGCCGAAGACCAGCGGCATCACGTAGATCGGCTTGCCACCGAACCCGAGCGCCAGGATCACGCCCAGCGCGCCGAGCGCCCCGGCGGTGCCGGCCAGCAGGCTCCAGAGCACGCCCTTGCTCGCCCAGCGGCCGCGTTCCCCGCGGGCGAGGAGCGCGAGCGGCACGAGCACCGCGATCACGAAGTAGGCGAGCCCCACGCACATGAAGGGCCTGAGGTTCGAGTGCATCGCCTCGCGGCCGAAGTGGAGCACGGGCCCGTAGACGCCCCAACAGAAGGCCGTGAGGCCGATGGCGGCGAGCATTCCCAGGAATTGCAGCATCGAACGTTCTCCAGGTGGTGGGCCTCAGGCCGTCGCGGCGAGGGCACGCGTCATGAGCCCGATCATCCTACCCTCGACGTCGTCGACCGTGAGCAGCCGCATGCAATCATGGTGCCCGAGCGGACAGACGCGCCTGCCGCAGGGGGAGCAGGGGAGGTCGAGCCGCATCTCCACGAGGTGCCGCTGGTCGGAGCGGCTCAGCCGCGGGTCCATCGGCCCGTGCAGCACGACCGTGGGCGTGCCGAAGGCCGCCGCGATGTGCCGCGGGCCGCTGTCGGAGGTAACGAGCACGCCCGCCCGCCGCAGCACCGCCTTCGAGAGCCCGAAGGGCAGCTGCGGCTCGTCGGCGAGGCTCCGCACCGCCGGGTGTGCCGCCGCCCGCACGATCGCCCGCGCCTCCTCGCGGTCGCCGGGGCCGCAGTGCACGAGCACCCTGGCCCCGGGCAGCCGCTCGATCGCCCGCTTCGCCAGCGCCGCGAACCGATCGCCCCCCCAGGCCTTCGAGGGGCCGTAGGCGCCGTTGTCGTTGAACACGACGAGCGGGCCCGAACCGTCAAACGACGAGGCTGGAAAGAGCCGCGCGAGCACGGCGTCGGCCAGGGCCTCGTCGGCCGGCGTGGTCGCCAGTTGCAGCGCGAGCGGCTGCCGTGGCACGCCGATCCGCTCGGCGATATCCATGGCATGTCCGGCCGGCGACGCGGGTTCGACCCGAAACCAGTCGGCCAGTCCGCCCTTCTTCGACGTCGCTCGCGGAGCCGCGAGCGCATCGGTGAGCAGGAGCCGCCGCCCGTGGCGGGCGAAGCCGACCCGTCGCCTGGCGCCGCCGGCCCAGGCCAGCGCCGCCGACGAGAGCGAGTTGGGCACGATGAGGGCCACGTCGGCACGATCGGCCCGGAGCTGCCGGGCCACGGCCCGAAACCGGCGGGATGGGTCGCGGCTGTGACGGTCGTAGAAGACCAGGCGATCGAGCCACGGCGTGCCCTCGAGCAGTTCGGCGAACATCGGCTTGCCCACGCCGGTGATCCGGGCGGACCGTCCGAAATGATCGCGGACCGCGCGAAGCATCGGGGTGCTCATCACGAGGTCGCCGACCCACCGCGGCAGAATCACGACGATATGCATGGGGCAGACACTACCCGGCCGCCCGCCGAAAACTCAAACGCAAAATGGGCGGCGCGAGCGGGGGATCATTCGGCCGCCGCGAGCAGACGCGCCGGATCGAGCCGGCTCACCCGGCCGGCAGCGGCGAGGCCCGCGGCGACGGCGGCGAGGAGCGTGACCGCCCAGGTGCACGCGATCCAGCCCGCCGGCACGACGGCCTGGCCGCCGGTGAAGGCGGGCACGACGGCCAGGCAGCCGGCGAGCGTGCCCACCACCAGCCCCAAGAACACCATCAGCACCGTTTCCATCACGACGAAGAGCCGCAGCCGCGGCCCCGTGAAGCCGACGGCGGCCAAGAGCCCGAGGGCCCCCAGCCGCTCGAGCACGCTTTGGAACTGCACGGCGGCCACGCCGGCGGCGCCGAGCACGAGGCCGAGTGTGCCGAGCGCCTGAAAGCCCGCCAGGAAGGTGTTCTGCACGGCCTGCAGGCTCCGCAGCCTCTCGGTCGTACGTGTGATCGACACCCCGGCATCGGCCCACGCGGCGGCGATCGCCCGCGACACGCGGTCGAGTCTCGCGGCGTCCGTCGCAGGCCCCGCATCGACGAGTGCCAGCGAGTAGCCGCTCCGCCGCGGAAACAGCCGGGTGAACCCCGCCTCCGACACGAGCAGGAAGCCCTGCAGGATGCCCGGCTCGAGCAGGCCCACGACCTCGCACGGCACGGGCCCGTCGTCGCCCGCCAGTTCGAACCGCGCGCCCACGCCGCCGAGCTTGAGCGCCCACTGGGCCGTCGCCTGATCGACGATGACCGGAACCGGCTCGAACGAAACCGGCTCGGCAGTGCTCACGTCCCGCTCGAGAAGCGTCCAGGGATTCATGGCCGGTGGAGCGAGGGCCGCATGGGCCACGAATCGAAATCCGCCCCGGTCGATGAACGACGTCCCCACGCCGAGCACGGTCGGCTGCGTCGGCGCGTAGAGATTCACGCAGCTGGCATCGTCTCCCGCCGACGACCTGATCCGCGTGATCGCGCACGTCTCGAGCTCCGCCAACTCGGCGGCGGCGAGCCCCAGCGACTCCCGCGCGACGGGATCGCCGGGATCGATCCCGTTCGGGCTGCCGAACGTGGCCATGAACGTCCAGCCCCCGGTGGGAGCATCACGGTCGTCGGGCCGCGCCGGCGGATGGAGTGCGAACGACGAGACGGCCACGATGAGGAATTCGGCGCAGGCCACGATCGCCGCCACGGAAAACGCCCGCGATCGGCCGTGCGTGAGCCCCCGCCAGGCGAGGTCGGCGAGCGAACGGAGCGGGCGACGTCCTGCCGCGGAGCCGCGGCCAAGCAGCAGCCGCACGCCGGCCAGCAAGCCTGCGAGCGCCGCGCACCCGGCGCCAAAGAAGAGCCCGGCCGCCGCCTGAGAATCGGCGCGACCTGCCCACCAGGCCAGCGCGACGGCGAGCCCCGGTCCCAGTGCGACCAGGCTCGCCGCGGCCACACCGGCCTTGCCCGTGGGCAGCGCCGTTTCACCGGTTCCCTTGAGAAGTTCGAGGGGGCCGAGCCGGGCGGCCCGCCAGGCAGCGACGGCCGCCGCCACCAGCGACACCGCCGCGGCCGTCGCCGCCGCGGGCAGGAGCACCCGCAACGTGTCGGTCGTGAAGACCGGCCCGCTCGCGTCGAACGCCCCGCCCGAGCCGGCCGCCACCTGCGTGTCCCAGGCCGTCGCCAGCCAGCCGACGAGCAGCCGCGACCAGAGCGGCCCGAGCGCCGTGCCGGTCACGACACCCGCCAGCACCGCCGCCGCCGCCACCCCCGCCAGGAGTCGAGTCACCCGCGCGGGGGGCCAGCCGATGGCGGCGAGGATGCCGATGTCGCGGCGCCGCGCGGCCACGAGCAGCGAGAAGAGCAGCCATTCGAGCAGCAGCCCGGCGACCACGATGAAACTGGACAGGGCGAGGAACAGGCTGCCAAACGGCGTCGATCCCCGCGCGGCCTCTTCGGCCTTGTCGCGCAGCGGCACGACCCGCATCCCAAGTCCCTCGGCCCGGGCCGCGCGGGCGAGTTCGGCGCGGATCGCTTCGGGTTCCCATGCCCGCGCCGAAGCCGCTTCAGCCGCCGCCGGCAGGTGCCAGGCGGTCGTGGCGCCGAACCGGCTGGCGGCCAGCCGCCGGGCGACCGACAGCGACACGAACGCCTTCGGGGTCGCGCCATGCGCCTTCCAGTAGCGATCGTCCTCGTCGTGCGGCGGCACGGTCCGCACGCGGCTGCGATCGAAGGGGAAGGGGGGATCCCAGTCGGCGATCGAGTCCTCGTCGGTGATCCCCTCGACCTCGGGCACGAGGTCCCGCGCGACCGCGGCCCCCCGCATCGCGGCGATCCCGCTCACGACGAGCGTGCAGGCCTGCTCCTCCACCCGGCCGTGCAGCGTCTCGGGCAGGAACGACCGCACCTCCAGCCGGTCGCCCACCGCGACCGGCGTGCCCTGTGCCGCGAGATCGTCGGCCATCCAGCGATCGATCACGATCTCGTCAGGCCCCGGCAACGCGAGCGGATCGCCGCGGTCATCGACGAGATCACCCACCGGCAGGCTGGCCGAGTCGATTCCCACGACGGTCGAATAGGGAATGCTCGCGCGGCCCGGCCGGCCATCCACGAGCGGCACGAGCGCGTTGGCGAGAAACACGAGCGTGGGGCGGCCGCCGCGGGGCACGAGCACCCGTTCCGCGGCGCGGTCCGCCTCGGGCGGAAGCAGCAGCCGCCGCGAACTCAGCCGCCAGGCGCCGCTGCCGCGCGGTTGATCGAAGGACAGTCCGAGGTCGTCGAGCGTGGGCTCGAGAGCCATCCGTAGCGAGTCCGCCGCCGGCATGCCGGCCACGGCGAAGAGCGTGTTGGCGACGGGCTCGCTGCGGCGAACGAGCGACTGCGCCGTGGCCAGCGAGGTGACGGCCAGACCGGCGGTCACCTGGGTTGGCCTCAGTGAGAACTCCCCCAGGCCGGCTGCCGGCAGCACTTCCGTCACCACCAGCCGCCGGCTCCACGACTCCGCCGTGCGTCGGCCCATCGGGCTGTCGGCGGGAACGTCGCCGATCTTTGCGAGGCGAAGCACGACCGGATCGCCGACCCGCGCTCCCAGGGCGTCGGCCAGCACGCGATTGATCGCCACCGCGTCGGCGGCCGGCGGGTTCGTGGGCGGAAAGAACCCAAGCCGATCCGGCTCGTCGCAGGCCAGAAGCGTCGCCCTCGTCGCACTGCTCCCAGCACTGCTCCCAGCGCCGCTCCGCTCGCCACCGGCGGCACGCTCGAGCGTCACCTCCATCACCACCGCTGGCACCAAGGCCGGCACGACTGCCGGGTCGATGACCGGCTCGACACCGCCGCCGGCCGCCGCCTGTGGCCGCAGCCGGGCCGTGGTCTCGTCGGCCAGCCGTGCGCGAAAGAGGCCGTCGGCCAGCACGGCCGCCCGGATGCCACCCAGCCGGGCCAGTGCCAGCCGCCGCAGGCTCCGCGTCAGCGCATCCCCCACGCCCAGCCCGCCCGCGATCGTGGCGGCCACCACGCCGCAGGCCGCGGCCAGCGCCAGCAGGTGCGGCCACCACTGTCGCACGAGCCGGATGGCAAGCCCGGCGAGCGTGCGGACGGCCGCGGTGGCGACGCGGGAAGGACGACCGGCGGCACTCATGGCACGAGCCGCCCGGCGACGAGCTGGTGGATGCCCCCGATGCGGGCCGCCACGGCCTCCGCATGGGTCACGACGACCAGCATGCCGCCCGCCTCGGCCGCCAATTCGACGAGCAGTTCCGTCACCGCGGCGGCGGCGGCGGCGTCGAGCTGCCCGGTGGGCTCGTCGGCGAGAATCAGCCGCGGCGAGAGCACGAGCGCCCGCGCCACGGCCACCCGCTGCCGCTCGCCGCCGGAAAGCTGCGCCGGCAGCGAGCCCTGGCGGTCGCCGAGGCCGACCCGTTCAAGGAGTCGCCGCGCCCGCACCTCGATGTCGCGGCCCACGCCGCCGCTCGCGAGGGCGGGCAGCACGACGTTGTCGATCGCCGTGCAGCCGGAGAGCAGGTGATGATCCTGGAACACGAAGCCAATGCGGCGATTGCGAAACGCCGCGCGGCCGTCCGCCGTCAGGCCGGCCGGATCGACGCCGTCGAGCCGCACCGCGCCGTCGGTCGGCGTTTCGAGCGCCCCCAGGATCGACAGGAGCGTGCTCTTCCCGGAGCCGCTCGGCCCCATGATCGCCATCCGCCCGCCGGGCGTGAGCCGGAACGAAACCTCGTCGAGCACGCGGAGTTCGCCGGCGGGCACCGGGAACGATTTCGAGATGCGATCGACCTCGAGCATGGCGGGCGGCTCGGCACGAGGGTCAGGACGGTGATTCCGGACGAGGCTGCGCCGACGGCGTCAACGATGTCAGGCGGCGGCCGACCTCGTCGGGGATGGCGACGGCTTCGAGCCGCCCTCCTGGCCGCACCCGACACCGCACCGCGACGACGCGGCCCTGCGCCACGGCCCGACCGTCGTGCTCGAAGACGAAGCGATAGGTCACGCTCGACCTGCCGATCTCCGCCACGTGGACGGCGATGTCGAGCTCGTCTCCGAACCGTACGGCCGACGCATAATCGCAGGCGACCGAGACGCGGGGCCAGCTGTATTCGCTGCCGTCCGCCTGCCGCTCGAACACGTGCAGCCCGGCCGAGCGGAGCAGTTCATGCTCGGCCGATTCCATCCAGAAGAAAAAGGCCGAGAAGTGAACGATCCCGGCGGCGTCGGTGTCGCGAAACTCCACCCGTCGGCGGGTCCTGAGCGCGGCGGGCCGGAGGTCGCCAGAACGGGGCTCACCAGAACCAGCGTCGCCATCAGGGGGAGAAGAGGCTTCGCGTGTCACGACCGCTCACCCCCACCGTTTGCCGGAGGCCCGTGCATAAAGTCGGCCGCCACCGGACGGGGCCGCTGTCACTCGCCCACGTAGGGCAGGAGCGCCATGAACCGGGCCTGCTTGATCGCCCTCGTGACGGCGTGCTGGCTGGCCGCGGTGCATCCGCTCTTGCGGCGGCCGAGAATCTTGGCCTGCCGATTGACCAGTTTGCCAAGCAGTTCGAGGTCCTTGTAGTCGACGAACATCGGCCGCGGACGGGCGCCGTCGATGAAGATCGGATCGCGCCGCTTGACCTTGGCACGTGGCTTGGCCTTCTTGCGGGCGGTCTTCGCGAACTTGCCTCTGGCTGGGGGGGGACTCATCGGCTTCCTTCAGAATTCACTGTTGATGGACGGGTGACCGGCGGTTCGAAAAAACATCAGGGGTAAGAACGGCGAGACAAGATCACGGGAGCCGGATCTGAGCGACGCCGGCTCCCGTGACGGTTGTACTCCAACGAATCAGAGCGTGACAGGGCGTGACGATCAGTAGCGATCGCCGCCGCCACCGTAGCCACCACGGCCGCCGCCGCCGCCGTAGCCACCACGGCCGCCACCACCGCCGCCGCCACCGTAGCCGCCGCGACCACCACCGCCGCCACCGCCGGCACGGGGAGTCCGCTCACGGGCCTCGTTGACAGTCAGGGGACGACCATTGACCTCGTGGCCGTTCAGGGCCGAGATGGCTGCCTGCAGACCATCGTCGGTCTCCATCTCGACAAAACCAAACCCGCGCGAACGTCCGGTCTCGCGATCGGAGATCACTTCGGCGGAACGAACGGCACCGTGGGGAGAAAACATCGCCTCAAGATCGGCGGACGTGGTCGACCAGGGCAGGTTCCCCACGTAAATCTTCCGGGACATAAAAAAGAACCTCAGAGAATCGGGAGCTCAAATCGACTCATTTCGACTCGTCGACCATCGCCTGATGCACAAACCCAAGCTCCCGAACGGACTGGAGTGCTGACGAGGTCAGTCGTACTGGCCTGTATATCTACCATGTCGCCCAGCCACCGACAACACCGGCCGCGAGACGGCCCGAAATCAGGGGGCAGGGGGGGCCGCGGGGACCCCCGGCCGCCATGCCTGCCGCGGCCCCCGGACGTGGCCCGCGGGCAGCAGATTCATGGGAAAGAACGGCTCGATGTAGAGGTGCGGGGGGATCCTGTCGGCGATCGTGGCGTGGAACTCGGGCAGTTTCGACCAGTGCAGTTTCGGCTTCACGTGGTGGGCCGTGTGGTAGCCGAGGTTGCCCGTGAGGATGTTGTAGGAGCGGTGCATGATGTTGTGGGAGGCCTCGTAGGGGTTCTGCGTGTCGAGGCCGGCATGGTGGCAGTAGGTGTGCCAGCAGGTGATGAGATACCCGGCCAGCATCGGCATCGCGAACACGAACAGGGCGTTGAGCGGCCTGAAGGCGAAGGCCGCCGCAAGGAGCAGCACCACCACCAGCCCCATGCCGAAAAATCCCGTCTGATACCGCGGGTATCGCCGGGCCACCTGAAATGCCCTGAGATAGCCGGTCAGGGCGATGCAGAGCGTGTATTCGAGTTCCCCCATCGTCGAGCCGTCCCGCCGCTTCCAGGCCGACTCGTCCTTCGACTGGTCGAGGTAGTTCACGTGGTGACCGAGCACGTGGTGCAGCACCCAGGCGTTCGTCGTGATCCCGGTGTGAAACGCGTAGCAGAGTTCGAGGAGCCGGTTGAGCAGCGGCTGGTGGAACGTGAACAGGTGCTGGTGGTGATGGTTCCAGGAACAGATGCAAGCCTTGGGGCCGATCACGACCGCGAACCACGCGGCCAGCGGCCAGGTGCCCCGGGCGGTGCAGAAGACCACGATGTCGAGCAGGCTGAGCGATACGATGCAGAGCACCGGCAGGATGTCTTCCCGATGGCGAAACAGCTTCATGGCGGGCGTCGATGGCAGAGGGGCGGGCGGCCCACTTGGTATCGCGGAAACTCCTGACCGACCACTACCATAGCAGGCGGCCGATCAGCCGCCGCGCCCCATGCCCCGGAACCCGAGCCTCCAGTGAGCGATTCCTCCCCCGCCACGCGACCGGACGGATCCGGACCGGCCCCGGCCACCGCAGCGGCCCAGCACCGCGAGGGCACGATCCGTCCCTGGCCCTGGTGGGCGCCGCGGTTCTGGCACGGCATGCCGCTCGGCGTGTGGCTGCCACTGGCGAATGAACATCGCTGGCGCGTGAGCCCGAGCCGCTGGGGATTGGTGGCGACGATAACGGGGTCGGCGGTCTTCAACTCGGCGGCGACAGGCATCTGCGAGGCCGTCCACGGCCGCCGGCTCCGCTCACCGCCGGAAACGCCGCCGCCGCTCTTCATCATCGGCCACTGGCGCAGCGGCACGACGCTGCTCCACGAACTCTTCATGCTCGACCGCCGGTTCTGCTGCCCGAACTACTACCAGTGCTACGCGCCGAGCCACTTCCTCCTCACGGAGCGGGTGCTCACGCCCGCGCTCTCGTGGATCATCCCGGCGAAGCGGCCGATGGACGACATGACGGCCAGCCTCGACAAGCCACAGGAGGATGAGTTCGCGCTCATGAACCTGGGCGCCCCGTCGCCCTACCGCCGCATGGCCTTCCCGGTGACGAGCAGCCCGCACCCCGAGGCGCTCGACCTCACCACGCTGCCGCCCGCCGAACTCGACCGCTGGCGGCGCACGCTCCGCCGCTTCCTCGGCATGCTGGCGGTGGCCGATCCGCGCCGCCCGGTGCTCAAGAGCCCGCCGCACACCGCCCGCGTGGGCGTGCTGGCGGAGATGTTTCCCGAGGCGCGGTTCCTGCACGTCGTCCGCGATCCGTTCGCCGTGTTCGGTTCGACGATGCGGCTCTGGAAATCGCTCGACGAGGGGCAGGGGCTGCAGGTGCCCCGGGGAGAACGGCTCGAGGACTACGTGTTCGAGTCGTTCGAACGGATGTACGCCGCCTTCGAACGCGACCGCGCGGCGCTCGCCCCCGGCCGGCTGCACGAGATCCGCTACGAGGAACTCGTCGCCGATCCGGTTGGCCAGATCGGCACGGCCTACGAGAAGCTCGATCTCGGCGGGTTCGACGCGGTGCGCGGGCCGCTGGAGCAGGAGGCCGAGAAGATGAAACAGTACCGTGCGAGCACCTACCGCCACGACCCGCGGATCGTCGCCGAGATCGCCCGCCGCTGGCGGCCCTTCCTCGACCGCTACGGCTACGCCGTTCCGTGACCGTGCTCCCGTGCGGCCGCACGCTCCCATGCAAGCCCGACGCGCAAGCGAGGGACTCCGGACCGGAGGTCCGGGGCATGCGGCATGGATCGCGTCGCCCTCGCTCGCGGTCCCTCGCTCGCGCTTCGGGCTTGGATGAGCAAGCGACGGCACCGCCTGCCGGCGCATGTCGTGCCACCGACTACCGCAGCGTCGCGAGATAGGCGAAGGGGTCGGCGACCTGCTCGGCGGTGAGGGCGCGGAGCAGATGCTCGGGCATCAGCGACGTGGGCAACGGCTCGAGCGACTCGATCGTCGCCGCGTCGAGATCGGTGCGCTTGCCCGTGGCGTCGACGAGCGACACGGTCTTGTCGGTCCGCGCCACGAGCAGGCCCGTCGCCGCCTGGCCGTCTTCGGTCACGGCGACCCACGTGCGGTATTCCGCCGCGATCGTCTTCGAGGGCTCGAGCAGGCTTT
>JBIIYN010000403.1:0-3105 GCA_044346795.1 Pirellulales bacterium | reverse complement strand
CGCGTTCCAATAGCAGTTCGACTTCGTGGCGAGCTGCCGGGCCCAGTCTCCCTTCACGAGCGGCGCGGACGAGTTCCACCAGACGATGTTCTTCTCGAAGCGGAAGCTCGTGTGCTCTTCGACGCGGCTGCGCTGGAGCTGCCAGTCGCGGGCCGCTGCGAAGACGTTGTTCTCGATCGTGTTGTCGCGGCCGTAGTGCTGATGGAACCCGCCGGAACTCGTGCGGTAGACGAGGTTCTTCCGCATCACGATGCCGGTCGAGCCCTCGTCGGTGTAGAGCCCCCAGCCGCCGTAGTCGCGGCTCGCGATGTCGTGGATCACGTTCCCCTCGACGACCGTGCCCGGCGAGATGCCGAGCGTATAGACGCCCCCCATGTCGGAGAGCACGCCGTGGCCGATGTCATGGATGTGGTTGCGGACGATCCGGTTGTGGTGGGCCGGGCTCGGGCCGTAGCCCCACGTCCAGCCGACCGACACGCCCGTGTAGGTGAGGTCGTGGATGTCGCAGTGCTCGACCGAGCAGTGCGAGGCGTGGCCGATCCAGACGCCCACGGCCGCGGGATGCAGCCGGCCGCCGTGGGCGATCGTCGTGTCGCGGACGGCGATGCCCGTCACCGACCGGCCTTCGGCCTCGACCAGCCCCTTCGAGCCGATGTCGCCATCGGTCCACTGGGTGATCTTCGATGAGGCGAGCACGCCCCCGCCGCCGAGATCGACGAACTCGCAGCGGTCGATCGCGCAGTCGTGGCAGCCGGCTTGAAACTCGACCGCGTAGCGGCCGACGTGCCGCACGGCGCAGCGGTCGAACGCGAGCCGTCTGGCTCCCGTCGCCACGATCGATCCTCCCACGTTGGTCTCGGCCTGCGGATACGACTGGCCTCCCCGCGGCATCACCCAGTTGTCGTGGGCGAACGACAGCCCCTCGAACCGGACGTGCTCGACGAACCGGCCGGCCGCCGCGTCACCGCGGATTTCGAGCAGCCGCGGGGCGACGGGGGCGATCACGACCGCTGTCTCCGGCGTCTCGCCGGGCAGCGGGCAATACGTGAGCACGCCCGTCGGCCGATCGAGATACCACGAGGCCGGCGCGCCGATCGCCTCGCGGACATTCTCCACGAGGAAGCGGTTGCCCTTGGGAAAGGAGCACCACTCGTGGACGCCCCGGGTGTGGCCGGCGAACGTGACGGCGTGACGGGTGGGATCGTTCTCGAGCGGGGCGATGCTCCCGATCGGCAGCCGCGACATCGTCCACTTGTGCACCGCCACCACTTCCACGTCGCCGAGGTTCGCCCAGTCGTCCCGGAGGTCGTGGCCCGCGAACACGAAGCGATCGTGCCCCTTGCCGGCGGCGGCCGGCGACGGAGGCAGCGTGCCGGCGATCGTATGCCAGCCGGTGGCGGGGAGCATGGGCCGGAACCGCCTCTGGTCGTTGACGAAGAGCTGGGAAAAGCTCCACGTGCCGGCCTTGACCTCGGGCAGGTCCACGGTCCAGTGGGGCCGGCCGTCCGCGAAGGCATCCACCCGCCAGCCGCGGATCGCCCGGCCGCCGCTGAAGATCGGCCCCGCGCCGGCGGCGGCGCGGATGACCGTCGGGGACGTTTCCGTGCCCGAGTCTTCGGGGCCGAGCACGACGGGCTCCGCCAACTCGTACCGGCCGTCGGCCACGACGATCTCGATCGGCGCTCGACGGCCGCGGTCGGTGGCGCGGAGCTCGCGGACGCGATCGAGCGCCCGCCGCAGCGTGGCGACCGGCCTGTCGGCCGAGCCATCGGCGGCATCGCTGCCCAGCGGCGAGAGAAAGACGTCGGCGACACAGGGGGCCGCGACCAGGCAGACCGCGACCACGACGGTATACGTGGGCAACATGATGTGCATCATCGGGCACCTCGGCATCGGGGGAGATCGTCGGCAACAGGCTCCGAGAGATTACCCCATCTGGCAGGCCCACGGCGCGACGCGCTCTTTCCCGTTCCGGGAGGATTGGTCTAATTCACGCCATGAATCATTCCCATGCAGCCCCGGCGGCCACCACGCCCGCCGTCGACGTCGTCCCCATCCGCCGCGTGCTCGTGAGCGTGTTCGACAAGACCGGCCTCGGCCGGCTCGCCGCCGGCCTCAAGGCCGCGGGCGTCCGCGTGGTGAGCACCGGCGGCACGAGCGCGGCGCTTGCCAGCCACGGCGTCGAGGTCGACGACGTCTCGGCCGTCACGTCGTTCCCCGAGATCCTCGACGGTCGCGTGAAGACGCTCCATCCGCGGATCTTCGCCGGCGTGCTCGCCCGGCACGATCGCTCCGACGACTTGGCCGTGCTCGCCACCCACGGCATCGACACCTTCGACGCCGTGATCGTGAACCTCTACGCCTTCGAGGCGGCCGTCGCCCGGCCCGATTGCACCGCGGCCGAGGCGATCGAGCTGATCGACGTCGGCGGCCCGAGCCTCGTGCGGGCGGCGGCCAAGAACCATGCCTTCACCGCCGTGGTGACCGGGCCCGAGCAATACGACGACTTCCTCGCGGCGGTGGCCCGCGGCGGCACCACGCTCGCCGAGCGCCGCCGGCTCGCCGCCCGCGCCTTTGAACGCACCGCCGCCTACGACACCGCGATCGCCGGCTGGATGGCCAGGCATGCGGCGCTTCCTCTCGCGACGGCCGACGCGGCGACGGCGGACCGCTCGGAGAGCGACGAACCACCGCTCCCCAGCCGGCTCACGCTCGAACTCGAGCGGCGGCTGCCGCTTCGCTACGGCGAAAACCCGCACCAGTCGGCGGCCCTCTTCGCCCCCGCGGGCACGCGCCTGGGCCTGGCCGGGCTCGAGCAGCTCTCCGGCAAGGAGCTGTCCTACAACAACCTGCTCGATCTCGACGGGGCCACGCGGCTGGCCGGCCTGCTCGCCGACCCGGCGGCCGTCGTCGTGAAGCACACGAACCCCTGTGGCGCCGCGGCCGGCGGCACGGCGGCCGAGGCTTTGGCCACCGCAATGGCGGCCGATCCGACGAGTGCCTTCGGTTCCATCGTGGCGGTGAACCGCCCGTTCGACCGGGCCTGCGCCGAGGTGCTGCTCGCGCCGGGGCTGTTCGTGGAGGTGATCGCGGCGCCCGCCTTCG
>JBIIYN010000404.1:0-3105 GCA_044346795.1 Pirellulales bacterium | reverse complement strand
CTGGTGCGTCCGCTCGCTGCCATGCCTTGGGAACGCCTCCACGATCTTCCTCATCACCACGAGAAGCTCGCGGTCGCCGTCTAATTTCTTGGGACGGTGACGCTGCGTACCCCGGTTCTGCCCGAGCGCCCTACAGAGCCTTCTTTCCGAGAACTTCTCACGCCCCAAGGACTGCCGGACGGATTCCACCGTCCGGCGGCGACGCTCGGGGCAACTCAGTTGAGCTGCGCCACGCAAGCGTGTGGGCGCGCTGCCTCCTTGAGGATCAGCATGTCCAGCGCCTGATCCGCCACAAGCTTCTTCAGCCTCGAGTTCTCCTTCTGGAGTTCCTGAAGCTGCTTGGCCATCTTCGGATCCATGCCCCCGTACTTCGTCCGCCAGCGGTGGTACGTCTGCTGGCTGATCCCCAGCCGTCGACAGACATCGGGCACGGTCATGCCCTTACCGAGGTCCACGTCAGCCTGCCGTAGTAAGCCCACGATCTGCTCTGCACTGCGTCACTTCTTCATCACAGAACCCTTGTCTACCCCAGTCGCGGCATGAGGATTCTCTCACAAGACATGGGAAATGATTTGGGGAGGGGGCAGTTGACAGCCGATTCTTTTCGGTATACTGTTTATGACTGGAGCTGTAGCGGGCGGATCCCGGCCCGTCAGACGACCCGTCCCAACCGCTGAGTCGGATCGCGACCGACGGAGACGTCCGCCATGCGCAATCACCGCCGCATTTCGCCCCACGATCTGCCAGCGGGCCACCGCCCGGCGCGACTGACTTCCTGGATCAGGGCCGCCTTGTGCGCGGGAGTCGTCGCGGGAATCCCGGCCGGCCCGTGGCCAATCATGATCCCGGCCGCGGCCGCCGATCCGCCTGCCGCCTCCGCTTTAGCCCTCACGAACCCCGCCGGCGGCGGGCTCGAACTCTTTGAGAAAAAGATCCGGCCGCTGCTACTCGAGCGGTGCGTGGAGTGCCACGGCGGGGATTCGATCGAGGCGAGCCTCCGGCTGACCAGCCGCGAGGGGATGGCGACGGGGGGCGACTCGGGGCCGGCGGTCGTCGCCGGCAAGCCGGCCGAGAGCCTGCTCGTGCAGGTGGTCGAATACCTCGGCGACATCCAGATGCCGCCCGACGGCAAGCTGGCGGATTCCGACATCGCGGCGCTCAAAGATTGGGTGACCGCCGGCGCACCGATGCCGGCCGCGCCGATCGTGGCCGTGGCCGATCCCGGGCCGCAGCGTGTGTTCGAGCCCACCGCCGAGCACCGCCGCTGGTGGGCCTTCCAGCCGCTCGCGCGGCCCGCCGTGCCGCAGCCGGCCTCGGCCGCGTCAGGGCCCGCTGCGACGTGGCCCCGCGACGACATCGATCGCTTCGTGTTCGCCACGCTCGACGCCCGCGGGCTCGCCCCCGCGGCCGAGGCCGACCGCCGCATCTGGCTCCGCCGCGTGACGTTCGACCTAACGGGCCTGCCGCCGACCGAGGAAGAGCAGACGATGTTCTTGGCCGACGAGTCGCCCCGGGCCCACGAGCGGGTGGTCGATCGGCTGCTCGCGTCGCCGGCCTACGGCGAGCGGCAGGCGCGGCACTGGCTCGACGTCGCCCGCTATGCCGATGCCTACCAGCCCGGCCCTCCGGGGAACGAACATTCCGCCAGTTTCGAGCTCTACGAGGCCTGGCGGTATCGCAACTGGGTCGTCTCCGCGTTCAACCGCGATCTCCCCTTCGACCGGTTCATCACGCGGCAGATCGCCGGCGACCTCGTCCGTGAGCCGCTCGACGGGAGCGGTGACGATCCCGCCGCGATCGACGCGGCGGGCCTGGCGGCGACCACGTTCCTCACGCTCGGCAGCTGGGACCACGCCGATGCCGACAAGGAGAAGCTCGTCGGTGACATCGTGGACGACCAGATCGACACGGTCGGCAAGGCGTTCCTCGGCCTCACGCTCGGCTGCGCCCGCTGCCACGACCACAAGTTCGACCCCGTCTCCACGGCCGACTACTACGCCCTCGCCGGCATCTTCCACAGCACCCGGACGCTCGGCGGGCTCGGTGGCAAGAGCGGCCATTCGATCCTCGGCCGCGTGCCGCTGGTGCCGGCCGCCGCCGTGAAGGCCCACGACGAGGCCAAGGCCGCCCTCGCCGCCGTCGTGAAGAAGCTCGCCGAACTCGACAAGCGCACGCCTCCGCCCGCGGCCGACGGCGCCGAGCGGGTGGCCCTCGTCGCCGAGCGCGACCGGCTGGAGGCCGCGGTGCCGCCGGTGCCGCCACGGGCAATGGCCGTGCAGGAAGGGGGCGTGCCCGGCGGGCTCTTCCCCAAGGTCCAGGACGTGCCGATCCATGTGCGGGGCAGCTACACGCGGCTTGGTCCGGTGGTGCCGCGGCGGATGCCCGCGTTCTTCGCCGGCGAACAGCAGCCCTCGATCTCGGAGGGGAGTGGCCGCCGCGAACTGGCCGCCTGGGTCGCCTCGGAGACCAACCCGCTCACGCCGCGGGTGATCGTCAACCGCGTCTGGCAGTGGCATTTCGGCCGCGGCTTCGTGACGAGCCCAAGCAACTTCGGGATGCTCGCGGAGCCCCCGTCGCATCCCGAACTGCTCGATTGGCTCGCCGCGACGTTCATCGATGACGGCTGGTCGCTCAAGAAGCTCCATCGCCGGATCGTGCTCTCGGCCACCTACCGGCAGTCCAGCCGGGCCGAGCCAGCCGCGATCGAGGCCGACCCCGACAACCGCTGGCTGGGCCGGTTTTCCCCGCGGCGGCTTGATGCCGAGGAGATCCGCGACGCGATGCTCGTGGTCGCACGGCGGCTGGTCGCGCCGGCCGGCGAGGCGGGCATCGGCGGCCCGGCGGCCCACGACCTCGCGGTCCCGCGCCGGTCGCTCTACGTGCAGACCACGCGGTGGGAGCGGGGCAACTATTCCACGCTCTTCGACGCCGCCAATCCCGACGTCTCGGTCGAGGCCCGCAGCGTGAGCCCCGTCGCCCCGCAGGCGCTTTTTCTCTTGAACAATGACTTCGTGGCGGGAATCGCCCGCGACATCGCCGCGCGGGTCGCCCAGGACATTCCGGCCGCTACGGCCGACGCCGAACGCGGGCGGATCATCCGGGGCT
>JBIIYN010000115.1:0-10907 GCA_044346795.1 Pirellulales bacterium | reverse complement strand
CGGCAAAAGTCTCGTCGCGTGGGCAGGATAGCCCAATGCTCCTCGAGCTTTCGCCGACCCCTTCGCCTCCCTCTGCCTGTTTACCGGGCCATTGCTAGCGTTTCTTTGCTGTGATTTTGCTCTTATACTCACGTTTTCCGCCGCATGACTCCCTCCGCCCCCGCCGGTGACACTCCGCCATGCCGCGTGCCGACAAGCTGTCCTGTCGTTTCGCCGTCTGGTGCCGGGCGGCCCTCCTGACGTGGTGCTGCCTCTCCGGAAGAGGGGGCAGCGTGGCCGCCCTGGCGGCGGAAAAAGTGCCCGACTTCAACCGCGACATCCGGCCGATCCTGTCGCACAACTGCTTCGCCTGTCACGGGCCCGACGAGCATGACCGCCGCGGCGGATTGCGGCTCGACGATCGCGAGGCGGCGATCTCAGAACTCGACAGCGGTGCCCGGGCCATCGTGCCCGGTCGGCCCGACGAGAGCGAGCTGGTCGCCCGCATCCACGAGACCGATCCCGACACGATCATGCCGCCGCCCGAAAGCAACCACGTGCTGTCGGCGGACCAGAAGGAGACGCTCGCCACGTGGATCGCGGCCGGCGCAGCCTACTCGCCGCACTGGGCCTACGTGAAGCCGGCCGGCCATGCCCCTCCGGCCGTCACGCAGACGGACTGGCCGATCAACTGGATCGACCGGTTCGTGCTCGGCCGCGTCGAGTCCGAGGGACTCGAGCCCGCTCTCGACGCCGATCCGGTCACGCTCGTGCGCCGGCTCACCTTCGACCTCACGGGCCTGCCTCCCACGCCGGCCGAGGTGGATGCCTTTCTCGCCGACACCCGGCCCGATGCGTACACGGCGCTGTTGGACAGGCTGCTCGCCTCGCCCCGCCATGCCGAGCGGCTGGCCGCCTGGTGGCTCGACCTCGTCCGCTATGCCGACACCGTCGGCTACCACGGCGACCAGGAGCACAGCATCTCCCCCTACCGCGACTGGGTGCTCAGGGCCTTTCTCGACAACATGCCCTTCGACCGGTTCACCGTGCTGCAACTCGCCGGCGATCTGGTCGGCCCGGCCGGCGGCGAGCACGCCGACGATCCCGTGCTGGCCAGTGCCTACAACCGGCTCCTGCAGACGACGCACGAAGGCGGCCTGCAGCTCAAGGAATACCGCGCGATCTACCAGGCCGACCGGATCCGCAACGTGTCGGGGGTGTGGATGGGAGCGACGCTGGGCTGCGCCCAGTGCCATGACCACAAATACGATCCCTTTACGTCGAAGGACTTCTACGCCCTTGGCAGCTTCTTTGCCGACATCGACGACGAAAAGCACATGGAGAAGGGTGGACTCGGCGGCCAGATCCTCAACACGCTGCCGACGAAGCGGGACCCCGAGGTGATGCTCGTCGGGCCGTTCGACCGCGACCGTGCGGCCGAACTCGACGCCCGCCTTCGCTCCCTGCAAAACGAACTGCCGCCGCTCGTGCTGCCGCCGCGGGCGCAGCCGGAGGAGCCCGAGCCGGAGACGGTGGTCGCCAAGCGGCTCGAACGCGAGCGACTCGAGGCCGAACGCAGGGCCCTCGACCGCCGGCTGATGGTCACGCGGACTCTCGAGGAGCCGCGGCCGGTGAGGATCCTGCCCCGCGGCAACTGGATGGACGAAACCGGCGAACTCGTCGAGCCGGCGATTCCCGCCTTGCTTGGCCAGCTCGGCGCGGGCGAGACGAAGGGCCGTGGCACGCGGGCCGACCTCGCCCGCTGGCTCGTCGCGCCCGTCGCCGCCGGCGGCGTGGGCGAGTTCACCGCCCGCGTGACGGCCAACCGGATCTGGGCCCTGTTCTTCGGCGCCGGCCTCTGCCGCTCTGCCGGTGACTTCGGCGGCCAGGGGGAACTGCCCGATCACCCGGAACTGCTCGACCGTCTGGCCCTCCAGTTCGCGGCCGACTGGGACATCCGCAGCCTCGTCCGCACGATCGTGACGAGCCGGGCCTACCGGATGTCGTCGGCCGCCTCCGCCGATCTGCTCGCCCGAGATCCCGACAACCGCCTGCTCGCGCGGCAGGGCCGGTGGCGGCTGCCCGCCGAACACGTCCGCGACACGGCCCTCTTCACGAGCGGCCTGCTCGTCGAGCGGCTCGGCGGCCCGAGCGCGCACCCCTATCAGCCGGCCGGCTACTACCGGCACCTGAATTTCCCGCAGCGGGAGTACAAGGCCGACGATGACAGCCGCCAGTGGCGGCGCGGGCTCTACGTGCACTGGCAGCGGATGTTCCTCCATCCGCAGCTCCTCGCCTTCGACGCGCCCAACCGCGAGGAATGCACGGCGACCCGGATGCGGTCGAACACGCCCAAGGCGGCGCTCGTGCTCCTGAACGATCCGACCTTCGTCGAGGCCGCGCGAAAACTCGCGGAGCTTGCGGTCACCTCGGGCGGCGCGACCGACGACGACAGGATCGCGTTTCTCTGGAGGCGCACGCTCTCGCGCGATCCCGACGCCGCCGAACGCGCGGTCGTGAAGGGGCTGCTCGCCCGTCGCCGCGAGGAATTCCAGGCCGACCAGCAGGCGGCCGGCGAACTCCTCGCCGTCGGCATCGCGCCGCGCGACACGTCGTTGAACGCCACCGAACTGGCCGCCTGGACCGCGGCAGCCCGCGCGGTCCTGAACCTCCACGAGGCCATCGCGAGATACTGACACACGGCTTTCACGAATCAGTGGTCAGCCGGGGATCGGCGTGAGGATCCCGAGCATTTGGCCGCCGCGGCCACCGCGAGGGAACTCACGCCGTCCCCGGCGGCCCGTCGCCACTGACCGCCTCATTCCCAGAGACCATCCGATGCACGACCTGGCCGCAATCCACCGCCGCACGTTTCTCGCCCGCTCCGGGCTCTCGCTCGGCACGGCCGCACTCTCCGGGCTGCTCGCCCGCGACGGACTGGCGGCGACCGCCTCGGGGCCGGCCGGACGGACGGCGTCGGGCGACCGTTACCCGGGCGCGATCCACCCGCTCCACCATCCGCCGAAGGCGAAGGCGGTGATCTTCCTCTGCCTCGCAGGCGGCCCGAGCCATCTGGAGACGTTCGATCACAAGCCGCTGCTCGAAAAACTCGACGGCCAGGAGATGCCGGAGAGCGTGACGGCCGGCCAGCCGATCGCGCAGCTGCAGGGGCAGAAGCTCGTCTGCCTCGGCCCCATCCAAGGCTTCTCGCGGCGTGGCGACTGCGGCGCCGAGGTGAGCGACTATTTTCCACTGCTCGGAGGTCTGGCCGACAAATACGCTATCGTGCGGAGCATGGTGACCGAGCAGATCAACCACGATCCGGCCCACACCTTCATGAACTGCGGCACGGCGCTCTCCGGCCGGCCGAGCATGGGGGCCTGGGTGACCTATGGCCTCGGCAGCGAGGCCGACGACCTGCCCGGCTTCGTCGTGATGACGAGCAAGATGGGCCGCAGCCCACAGCCGATCGCCGCCCGGCAGTGGCACTCGGGCTTCCTGCCGGGGCAGTTCCAGGGAGTGGAGTTCGCCACGAGCGGTGCGCCGGTGCACTACGTCACGAATCCGCCCGGCGTGTCGGCTTCGCATCAGCGTGACCTCGTCGACGCGGTCGCGGCGCTCGAGCAGCACCGGCTCGGAACCCTGGCCGACCCCGAGATCGCCACGCGGATCAGGCAGTACGAGCTCGCCTTTCGCATGCAATCGAGCGTGCCGGCCCTGGCCGATCTCTCGGGAGAGACGGCCGAGACGCTCGCCCTCTACGGCGCGGAGCCGGGCAGGGCGACGGTGGGCACCAACTGCCTGATGGCCCGCCGGCTCGTGGAGCGGGGGGTGCGGTTCGTGCACCTCTACCACAGCGAATGGGATCACCACAGCAACCTCAAGGGACACCTCGACGAGATCTGCCCGCCCACCGACCGGGCCGCGGCGGCGCTGCTGCTCGACCTCGGGCGCCGCGGCATGCTCGACGAGACGCTCGTCGTGATCGGCGGCGAGTTCGGCCGCACGCCGATGGGGCAGGGGAACAAGGGGCCGATCGGCCGCGACCACCACATCAAGGGCTTCAGCATGGTGCTCGCCGGCGGCGGCATCCGCCCGGGCATCACGCACGGCGAGACCGACGACTTCGGCTACCACGCCGTGAAGGACGTCGTGCATGTCCGCGACCTGCACGCCACGATGCTGCACCTGCTCGGCATCGACCACGCCCGCTTCACGGTCGCATTCCAGGGGCTCGACGCGAAGCTCACCGGCGTCGAGGTGGCGAAGCCCGTGAAAGCCCTGCTCGCATAAAGGTGCCAGCCACCCAATCTGGAGAAGATGGGCCGATCATTCACCTGGGTTGCCCAGATTTGGTGGCTGGCACCTTTTTCACGATGACGGCCGTGAGGTCGTCCCCCTGCGGCGTGCCCGCGGAGAAGTCGACCACCGCCCGGTGCAAGAGGCCGATCAGTTCCGCCGCGGACGCGTGCCGATGGGCGCGGATCAGCTCACACACCCGCTCCGCGCCGAACTGCTCGCCGTCGGCCCGCGCCCACTCGTAAAAGCCGTCGGTGAGCAGCACGAGCAGGTCGCCCGGCGCGAACGAGACCGTGGCCGGCGGATCGAAGGCCGCCTCGGGCAGGATCCCGAGCGGCAAGCCCTGCGTTTCCAGTTCGGTGAACGCGTCGGTCGCCGCCTCGTAGAAAAGCAGCGGCCCCTGCCCCGTGCTCACGTACTCGAGCGCCCGTTCTTCGGCCGCGAGCAGGCCGAAGAACGCCGTCACGAACTTGCCCTCCGGCAGATCCTGGCAGAGCAGCTGGTGCAGGCTCTCGATGGTCGGCCCGAGGTCGGCCGCGTGCAGCACGAGCGCGCGAAACAGCGCCCGCACCTCGGCGACGACCAGCGCCGGGCCGATGCCGTGCCCCGTCACGTCGGCGATGATGACGGCCAGGCCGCCGTCGCCGAGCGGCAGGAAGTCGTAGAAGTCGCCCCCCGTCTCGTCGGCCGGACGGTTCCAGCCGGCGATGTCGAACCCGGCCACGGCCGGCAACTGCTTCGGCAGCAGGCCCTGCTGGATGTCGCGGGCGATGTTGAGATCCCGCTGGATCCGTTGCTTCTCGGCGAAGTGGCCGAGCAGCGTCTGCCGCTGGATCGCCACGCCCGCCTGGCCGCCGAGAAATCCCGCCATCTGCTCGTCGCGGTCGTCGAATGCGCCGCTCCGCTTGTTGAGCACCTGCAGCACGCCCACGATGCCGCCGCCGTGGTCGGCGAGCGGCACGGTGAGCAGGTTGCGGGTGCGGAAGCCGCTCCGCCGGTCGAACTCGGGATTGAACCGCGGGTCGGCGTAGGCGTCGGCGAGATTCACCACGCGGCCCGTGCGGGCCACCTCGCCGGCGATCCCGCGGGTCACCGGGAAGCGGATCTCGGAGATCGGCGAATCGGCGATGCCGGTCGCCAGGCGGCTGTACAGTTCCTCCGTCTTGCGGTCATACAAAAATACCGTCGCCCGTTCGCAGTCGAGCACGGTGGTGGCCGCCGCCGCGATCGCTTCGAGCAGCAGGTCGAGGTCGACCGTGGCGCCCAGCCGCCGGGCCACCTCGAGCAGGCGTTCCAGGTCGGCGATCCGCCGGCGTTCGTCGGGCAGCCCGTGGCCTGAGTCCGTGTTCATGAGAGGCTTTCCAGGGCAGGTCGCAGCCGGCGGTCCATGCCCGCGATCAGCCGCTCGATCCGTCGAGCATACGAAAAATGCTCGACCTCGAGCCGATGCCGCGGGGAATCGACGTAGCGGATGGTGCGGACCGCCGGTGGCAGCTGCCGCTGCCGGTAGAGCCAGGCCGACGCCTGCGGTGCGCCGCGGGCCGCCAGCGCCATCCGCGCCACGAGCTGCGCCTGCAGGTCGGTGAGCCCCCACTGGCCGCTGTCGGGCTGGATCAGCCCCACCACCGCGACGTCGTCGCGGGTGGGATGCAGGAGGTTCAGAAACAGCCGCGGCACCCCGTCGGCGTCGGCGCAGAGTTGCTCGGGATCGATGAAGGGCAGCGCGACCTTGTAGCCGGTCGCGCAGATGACCACGTCGAACGGCTCCCGGCTGCCGTCGGCGAACACGGCCACGTCACCTTCGAAACGGGCGACGGGCCCTGCCGGCCGGACGCGACCGCTGTCGACGTGCCGGCAGAGATCGCCGTTGACGACCGGATGCGTCTCCCAGAGCCGATGGTCGGGCCGCGGCAGCCCGTGCCGCCACGGCAGGCCGACCGTGCGGTCGATCGCCCGCAGGCTCACGAGCCGCCGCAGCCAGAGGGGCAGCCCCATCTTCAGGAGCCGCTCGCCGCGGAGGTCGGCCGGCCGGCCGAGGATGAACCGCGGCACGAAATAATAGCCGCGGCGGAGGGAGAGGACCGTGGTGGCGGCGTGCGCCGCCGAGTCGACCGCGATGTCGCAGGCCGAGTTGCCGCCACCGATCACGAGCACCCGCTTGCCCGCGAGCGGCACCGGCTGCGTGGGCGACTTGTGCTGGCAGGCATGCAGGAGCGTGCCGGTGAAGCGGCCTGGAATCTCCGGATACCGCGGGTCGCGATTGTGGCCGGTTGCGATCACGACGCCGGCATAGTGCCGCGGCTCCCGGCCGCGGACTCGCACGGCCCAGCCTCCGCCCGGAACAGGCTCCATCCGCTCGACGGCCGCGTGGGTGCGGATGTGCGGCACGAGACCGAAGTGCCGAGCATAGCCACGCAGATAATCGAGGCACTGGCCGTGGTGGGGATAGGCCGGCCAGTTCGCGGGCATCGGGAAATCGGTATAGGCGGTGAGCGATTTCGAGCTGATGAGCCGCGTGGAGGCGAACACGCTCGACGCGGCCGAGCCGAAATACCAGTTGCCGCCGACGTCGTCCTCGCGCTCGAGGCACTCGGCCCGGATGCCGACGGCCAGCAGGTTTTTGAGTGCCGTGAGGCCCGACGGCCCGGCACCGATCACGCACCACGTGGCTGGCTCTGCTGGCATGGGAAGCTTCAGGCTCGGGCGGAGTGGCGCAGCAGGGAGTCGAGCGAGTGGGCGAGCCGATCGAGGTCGGCCTGCGTATGGTGCCAGGAAAGGCTCACCCGCACGAGGCTCCGCCCCTCGGGCACGCTCGGCGGCCGGATCGCCGGCACGAAGAGACCCGCTTCGACGAGCTTTGCCGCCACCGCCACCGCGGCGGGCGGCTCGCCCACCACGAGCGGCACGATCTGGGTCGGGTCGCCGGGCACGTCGAGCCCGGACTGTCGGAGGGTTTCCCGAAAGCTGGCTGCATTCCCGCGCAGGTCCCGGCGGCGGTGCGGCTCCGTTGACAACAGCGCGATCGCCCGGGTGGCCGCCGCGGCCACGGCCGGCGGATGGGCCGTGGAAAAGATCCAGGCCCGTGCCTTGTGCTTCAGCCAGTGGACGAGGGCGGCGTGGCCGGCCACGAATCCGCCCGCCGCGGCGAGCGCCTTCGACAGCGTGCCGACCCGCACGTGCACGCCGTCGGCGCAGCCCGTCTCCTCCACCAGGCCGCTGCCCCGCTCTCCGAAGACGCCCGTGGCATGCGCCTCGTCCACCATGAGGATGGCCCGATGCTTGCGGGCCAGTTCGCAGAGATCCGCGAGCGGCGCGACCGTGCCGTCCATCGAGAAGACCGTGTCGGTGACGATCAGCCGGCGGCGGGCGCGGGCCGCCCGGGGCTCGGCAAGCATCACGTCGAGCGCGGCCATGTCGCGGTGCGGATAGATGCCGACGCGGCCGCGGGACAGCCGGCAGCCGTCGATGATGCTCGCATGGTTGCGGGCATCGCTCACGATGAAGTCGTCGGGGCCGGCCAGGGCCGCGATCGTGGCCGAGTTGGCGGCAAAGCCACTGGGAAACACCAGGGCCGTGTCCACGGCCAGCAGGTCCGCGACCGCGCGTTCCAAGAGCTCGTGGGCCTGCGAGTGGCCGCTCACCAGCGGGCTGGCGCCCGCGCCCCATCCCTCGGCGCAGGCGGCCTTCGACGCCGCCTTCGTGAGCCGCACGTCGCCGGCGTAGCCGAGGTAGTCGTTGGAGCCGAAGTTGAGGAGCGTGCGGCCGTCGAGTTCAACCTCACGGCCCTGCCGGCCCGCCCGCACGCGGTGGGGCCGCTCGAGGCCGGCAGCGCGAAGCATGGCAAGGTCGTCTTCGATCCATCCGAGCGGCTCGGGCAGCGGCGCGGCGGCACTGCGCTCGGGCGAACTCGCGGCGGGTTCGAGGCGGCAGGTCATGCCCCAATCGTAGACGATAGCTCAGCCCGGCCGCTGCGAAAGTTTCTCGACCGTGCGGAACTGGGCGGCGGTGACGGGCTGGACGGAGAGCCGGCTGCCCCGGCGCAACAGTTCCATCCCCGCCAAGGCCTTCACCGTGCGGAGTTCGTCGAGTGGAATCTCCCGCGGAAAAATCTCCACGAGCCGCACGTCCACCATCGCCCAGATCGGGTTCTCGGGCGACGCCTTGGGATCGTGGTAGTCGCTCGTCGGGTCCCAGGCCGTCGGATCGGGGTAGGCGGTGCGGACGATCTCGACGACGCCGGCCACGGCCGACGGCGTGGCATTCGAGTGGTAATAGAGCGCCCGGTCGCCCACCCGCATCGCCCGCAGGAAGTTGCGGGCCTGGTAGTTGCGGACGCCCTCCCAGTGGGTTGTTCGCCGTTTGGCCTTCGCGAGGTCGTGGATCGAAAAGACGTCGGGCTCGCTCTTGATCAGCCAGTGGTTCATGACGAGCAGGATAGACGAAACCGGGCACGCGAGCCAGGCAAACCACCGGCAGTGGCGTCGCATGACCCGGACCTGCGGACCGGGTTCCCTCGCTGGCGCTTCGGGCTTTGATGGGCCTTGCAGCGCGCCTTCCCATGCAAGCCCGAAGCGTTGAACCAGCGAGAAGAAGAGGGCGTCGAGGACGAGCACTTCCAGCGCGCCTTCCCATGCAAGCCCGAAGCGCCAGCGAGGGACGTGCGGGCGTCAGGCGAGCAGGTCGGAGAGGATCGTGCCGTCGTTGACGAGCTTCATGCGGCGGCCGAGAGGCGTGTCGACCTGTCGGTCGGGATCGATCCCGAGTTGGGCGACGACCGTCGCATGGAGATCGGCGACCTTCACGGGTCGTTCCGCCGCCTGGCGGCCTTCCGGGTCGGTGCCGCCGAGGACGAAGCCCCGCTTGATGCCGCCGCCGGCCACGAGCCCGCTGAACACGTCGGGATAATGATCGCGGCCGGCACTGCCGTTGATGACGGGCGTGCGGCCGAATTCGCTGAGCAGGAGCACGAGCGTGCGGTCCAGCCTGCCGCTCGCCGCCAGATCGCCCAGGAGCGTGCCGATCGCCGGGTCGATGACGGCCCCGAGGCTCCGCATGGTGGGAAAGTTGTCGACGTGGGTGTCGAACCCGCCGAGGTTGACCTGCACGAACCGCACGCCGTGCTCGACGAGCCGCCGCGCCAGCAGGCAGCCGCGGCCGAAGCGGGTGTCGCCATAGGCTTCGCGAACCGCGGCCGGCTCCGTGCCGATGTCGAAGGCGGCGAGCGCCGGGCTGCGCATCAATTGCACGGCCGCGGCGTAGGAACCGCCCACCGCGTCGACGAGCGGCTCGCCCGGAGCCGGGAAGCGGCCGTTGAGACCCTCGAGGATCTCGAGCCGCCGCTGCGAGCGGACCTGCGTGATCCCCTCGGGCAGGGCGACGGTGGGGTCGGGCGCGCCGGGCTCGCCGATGAAGTACGCCTCCGCGGTCTGCCCGAGGTAGCCGGGCGACGGGGCCTCGCCTCCGATCGACACGAACGCCGGAAGGTCGCCGAGCCGTTCGGCCTGATCGGCGACGATCGATCCGATGGACGGATGCACCAGTTCCCGCACGCGCGGATAGCTCGTGAGCAGATGGTGCGTGGCGTTGCCGTGATCGGCACTCTCTCCCGTGATCGAACGCACGAGGGCCGCATGCCCGAGTTGCGCGGCCACCGTGGGGAGAATCTCGCTGATCCTCACGCCGTCGACGGCGGTGCGGATGGCCGTGAACTCGCCCCCCGTCGCGGCGCCCGGCTTGGGGTCGAGCGTGTCGAGGTGGCTCATGCCGCCTCCCATCCAGAGGAGGATCACCGCATCGGCCCGGGCGGGCCGCCGCGAACCGGCCTGCGCGTCCCGGGCGAGCAGGCCTTGGAGCGGCATGCCCATGAACGTGGCGACGCCGCCGGCCGTCATCGCACGGAGCAGGCGTCGGCGGGGCAGCGGGGACTGGAGCCAGGCGGCGGAATGGAACGAGTCGGTGGGACGCATGGGCTCCTCCTGGATCGGCGACGAACGGACTCTCGGTGAGCGCTACGGAATGAAGCGGAACTCGCGGCTGTTGAAAATCGCCCAGCGCATGTCGGCCACGCCGTCGGCCGGCTCGTCGGCCGCGGCGATCACGGCCTCGGCGACGGCCCGCTCCTCGGCGGTGGGGTTGCGCGACAGCGACTCGAGGTAGAGCAGGCCCACGAGGTCGAGGCGGCCGTTGACCGCGATCGCCCGGCCCAGCGGCTCGAGCGGCCCCACCCGCGCCGCCTCGTGCACGAGCGGCCCGTTCAAGAGCATGAGCGCCTGCCGCATGTGCGGCCGCGGCTCGGCATCGTCGCCGTCCTGCCGCGACGGCTGTCCGAGGAGCCGCAGGAAATGCTGGGGCGGGGCGGGCAGCGGCATCTCCATCGCCCAGGCGAAGATTGGATTGATGTCGACCTGACGGATGACGGTCTCCACGCGATAGAGCCTGGTGATCTCCTCGGCGGAAAGTGCGACCGGGGCGGCGGAGCCGTCGCCGGGTGCCATCACCGCGGCCTGCCGCAGTCGCCGCGAGTCTTCGAGCGTCATCGCCCGCATGCCGGCGAGCGGATCGGCATCCATCATCGCCTCGGAGAGATCTCCCATGGCCGGGTCGTCATCCGCGTCGGCGACGGCGAGCCG
>JBIIYN010000402.1:0-3117 GCA_044346795.1 Pirellulales bacterium | reverse complement strand
TGCCGGGCCACGACGGTGGCGTCGTGGAGCCGGCAGGCCCGGTCGCGGGAGGCGGCGGAGAGCCTCGCGGCCGCGCTCGCATCGGCGAGTACCCAGGCGATGCCGGCCGCCAGATCGTCGGCGTCGAACGGCCGGGCGAGGTAGCCGGTTTCGCGGTGGGCGACGATGTCGGCAAGGCCGCCCGTGTTGAAGGCGACGACGGGCGTGCCGCAGGATTGCGCCTCGGCGGCCGTCAGCCCGAAGGCCTCCTGCCGCGATGGCACGGCTGCGGCGTCGGCGGCGGCGTAGAGCAGCCGTAGGTGCTCGTCGTCGTGCACATGGCCCACGTGCCGGATTCGGCAGCCCGTAGCGGGCACGGCCGTGCCGGAGGAATCGCCGAAGACGACCAGTTCGAGGTCGGCGAGCCGTCCGGCGGTCGTCGCGGGCAGCCGGGCGACCGCGGCGGCGAGTAGGTCGAATCCCTTGCGGGGATCCTCCACGCCACCGACCGCGCCGTAGAGCAGGAGCGGCGTTTCGGCGGGCAGCCCCAGCCGCTGGCGGGCACCGCGCTTCTCCCCGGGCCGCCAGTGATTGGTGTCGAGCGGATGCGGGATCACCGCCACGGGCCAGCCGGCCATGAGCGGGCTCTTGGCGACGCAGTCCGCCAGCCAGCGAGATGGGGCCACGATCTGCAGAGGCCGCCGCCAGTGGCGGCGTTTTCGCAGCCAGGTCGAGCGGTTGAGGTCGAAGCCCCGCTCGTCGGCGGGCCGGCTGTCGCGCGGGTAACCGCGCTGCCAGCGGTCGTCGGCGGTGTAGTGCTCGGCTCCGCAGAAGGCCCACATGTCGTGCAGGGTCCAGACCGCCGGCCGCTCGAGTCGGCCGATGTCGGCGATCGACATCATCTCGCAGTTCACCCAGTGGAGGTGCACGACATCGATGGCCGGGGCGTTGAGGGACGCCGACCGTCGCGATGGCACGCATGCCGGAGAGTGGAGTGCCGGGTTGGCCGTGCGCAGGAGGCCCCGCACGGGCAGCGCGAGGAATCGGCGGCTCCTCGCCCAGAGCCGGGCCGCCGCGGTTGCCGGTCGCACGATGGTCGGATCGGTGCCCGCGCCGTTGGCGACGAGCATCGTGGAGGCGATGCCCAGGGCCCGGACGGCGTGGTGGATCCGCACGGCCGCCCGGGCGGCGCCGCCGCTGCGGTCGGAGTGGCTGACGTGGACGACGTTCATGGAATCGCGGGCGGCCGGCATCGCCGGTCGGGGACATTTGTGAGGTATAGTAATTGAGAGCCGAGGACTCTGCATGATCGAACTGCCGCCGGATTACCGGATCCTCCCGGAAACGATCCCCTTCTGGGTGCCGGGGTTCGAGCAGCAGCGGCATCCGCAGGCCTTCACGCTCGCACCCGAGCCCGTCGACTGCGGCGACTGGTTCCGGTCATTTGCGAAGCGGGTGCATGGAGCGGTGGGTGTTTCGTACCTGCCGGTCTGCCGGATGAGCGACGGTGAATTCCTGCTCCTGTTCGGCTTCCAGCCGCCCAGCCGACGGCTGTCATTGACGCAGCGGCTGCGGGTGCGGCTCGCGCAGGCCAAGACGATGCTGCGGCAGCGGCTGCGAGGATTCCGGGCGCAGACCGCGCCGGGCGTTTCTTCCGGTGCGCTCAGCCCGAAGGAGATCCGGTCGATCGTGCCCGTGCTCTCCGAGCGGTATGCCCGGATCGCGCACGACGGCATCCTCGCCCTGCACCTCGGGTTCGGCGGAACGCCCTTCCAGGAGCACTACTTTCCGGCCATCGGCCGCTGGCTCGATCGCCAAGGAGTTTCGCTCACGCTGCAGAACCACGTACCGTTTTATTTCGTCTACGCGCTCCTGCGGGGGCCCGAGTTTCCCAAGTTGGTGACGGGCCGGAGGCTGCTCGTCGTCCATTCGGCGGAGGGCGTGAAGCGGGAGGCGATCCTGCGGTCGCTGGAGGCCGCCGGCCCGCGGGGCATCGAGTGGCTGCCGATCTCGCCGTCGCGGTCGTTCGCCGAGGTGCTCGATCTGGCGAAGCTCCGCGAGAAGCCCGACCTCTGCCTCCTCGGGGGAGGCGTCGGCAAGGCGGCGCTCTTTCACC
Source organism: Pirellulales bacterium (assembly GCA_044346795.1). Lineage (GTDB taxonomy): Bacteria > Planctomycetota > Planctomycetia > Pirellulales > UBA1268 > CAMCQY01. The sequence goes on along the minus strand of JBIIYN010000402.1, from coordinate 1,022 downwards.
AGCTCGAGCCCCTGGCGATTCCGTGCCTCGACGCGGGGTTCGCCTTCGAGGTGTGGGCCGATCCCGACCGGCAGTTCACCCGGCCCTACATGGCCCCGGATGGCGTCTTCGACGCTTCGCGCGTGGGGTTCGGCACGCCGGCCGAGCGCCGGCAGATGGTGGAGGGAGGCGGCAGGCCGGCAGGGCCGTCACCATCGGCCTGACCGTTCCAAGCTGAATCGTCGGCACGCTGGGCGGGCGGGACCGTGCGCCGTTGGGGGCCGCGGGCTGGCGTCGGGACCAAGGGCGAGGCAGGATTGAGGATTGCACGTCCCCGGGAGCTCCGCATGCACGTCCGTCGCGCCATCATCACCGCCGCCGGCCGCGAAGAGCAGCGGCTCCCGCTCCAGCGGCTCGTCGATCGCGACGGCACCGCCAAGACGGCGCTCGAGATCATCGTCGAGGAGGCCGTGGCCGCCGGGGCCCACGAGGTGGGCATCGTCGTGCGGCCGGGGGACGAGGCCGCCTTCCGCGCCGCGGCTGGCACCGCCCCCTCCCGGCTCGAGCTGATCCCGCAGGCCGAGCCGCTCGGCTACGGCCATGCGATCGGCCTGGCCCGGGCCTTCGTCGACGACGAGCCCTTCCTCCATCTCGTGGGCGACCATCTCTGCGTGAGCGACACGCTCCGCCGCTGCGGCCAGCAGCTCGTCGCCGTCGCCGAGGCCGAGCAGTGCAGCGTGTCTGCGGTGCAGCCGACCCGCGAGGGCATGCTGCCGTGGTTCGGCGCGGTGGGCGGTCGTCGCGTGCCGCAGAGCCGGAGCCTCTACGAGATCGACACGGTGCTCGAGAAGCCGACGCCCACCCAGGCGGAGCAGGAGCTGATCGTGCCCGGGCTGCGGGCCGGCCACTACCTCTGCTTCTTCGGCATGCACGTGCTCACGCCGGCGATCTTCGACCTCCTCGCCGGTCTCGGCGACACGGGCCGGCGGCAGCTTTCGCCGGCGCTCGCGGCGCTGGCCGGCCGCGAGCGGTATCTCGCCTAA
>JBIIYN010000401.1:0-3135 GCA_044346795.1 Pirellulales bacterium | reverse complement strand
GCTCGTGAGAACCTGGGGGTTTCTGCGCCGGCAGGGCCGGACGCCCTCCGCGGAGGAACTGGCCGGCGCCCGGGCCGCCTCGGGCATGCAGTGGGTGGAAATCGATCCCGATGGCGGCCGCGTGCGGTTCACCCGCCCGGGAGTGGAGCTGAATCCCGGTGCGATCGGCAAGGGCTTTGCGATCGATCGGGTCGTGGAGCGGCTCCAAGGCCGGGGCGTGGCCAGTTGCCTCGTGCACGGCGGGGCGAGCAGCGTGCGGGCGATCGGTGCGCAGGGGTTTCCCGCGTCGGGGCGACGCGGCTGGCCGGTGGGCGTGCGGCACCCGCTGCGGCCGGGCCGGCGGCTGGCGACGGTGCAGCTCGACGACCGGGCGCTCGGCACGAGCGGATCGGGCACGCAGTTCTTCATCGACCGCGGCCGCCGCCTCGGCCACATCCTCGATCCCCGCACGGGCGTGCCGGCCGAGGGCGTGCTCTCCGCGACGGTGGTCGCGCCGACGGCGGCCGAGGCCGACAGCCTCTCGACCGCCCTGTACGTGCTCGGTCCCGAGGGCCTGACCCGCGTGGCGCCGCCGGGCGGACCGGTCGGGGCGATCCTGATCGTGCCCGCCGAGTCGTCGGGCGCGGTGCGGGTGCTCGCGGCCAACCTCGACGCCGAGACGTTTCGCCTGGAGCCCGGAGAGGGCGTCGAGAGCCGAGCCGGCTGAACCGTCTGGGCCGGCTGGGCCGGCTGGTCATGCCAAGGCGGGAAACGCGGGCTCCGTGCCTTTTTTTATGGCGGGGATAGACTATGGTCTTGGTGGCTGCCGCAACACTCGATCCTCCCCACGCCCGCGACACCGACTTCTGACATGTTCGACTGGATCGAGCGGGGTTCCTACCTCGGCATCGTGCTGTTCCTCACGCTCACGGGCATCGGCCTGCCGGTGCCGGAGGAGGTGCCGATCGTGGCCGCCGGCGTGGCCAGCAGGCTGCAGCAGCTGCGGTGGTACTACGCCCTGCCGGCCTGCCTGATCGGGGCGTTGCTCGGCGACAGCCTGATGTATGCGATCGGCCGATTCTTCGGGGCTCGCATCTTGAAGGAGCATCCCTGGTGGTCCGGATTCCTGACCCCGGAACGTGAGCGGACGATCGAAAATCTGCTCCGCAAGCACGGCATCAAGGCGTTTTTCGTGGCCCGGTTCCTCGTCGGCCTCCGCAGCCCGTTCTACCTGACGGCGGGCATCCTCAAGGTGAAGTACCGCTGGTTCCTGCTGGCCGACTTCATCTGCGCGTCGATCGTGATCGGCGGCTTCTTCGGGCTCGCCTACCTCTTCGGCGAACGCATCACGAGCCTGATCCAGGCGACGGAGCGGGGCTTCACGGCGATCGCCCTGTCGGTGGCCCTGGTCGGCCTGGCGGTGATCGCCTTCTTCTCCTTCCGGCAGCGGCGAATCCGGATGCTCGATCAGGATCCCGAGGCGCTGTTCGACAACCGGGAAATCCTGCTGGGTCCGGCGGCCGACCGGATCGCCGACGCCGTCGCCCTCGGCGACAGCCGCCACGCCGACCGTGAACGGCAGGCGGGGCTGCACCGCGAACGCCCGGAATAATCGGCGCGGGGACCGCCGGCCGGTCCGCTTCTGGCGGCTGTGCGGATCGTGCCGGTGCGACCCTGGCGGCTGGGCAGGATTGTCGCCCTGCGGCGACTTTGCTGTCGCGGTTTCGCGACCTAGGAACTGGGTGAGGCTCTTCTCGTCTCCCCTCTCCTCGACAGGATTTCAGCATGATCTGCACCCCGGCCCCGGTTCCTCGTTCCGCCCCCGCGGGCCGGCTACTCGTCGTCGACGACGACCGTCGCGTGGCCTCGCAGACGGCCCAGTGGCTCTGCAGCCTCGGCTGGCATGCCGGTGCCGTCGGCTCGGCCGAAGAGGCCCTGCCGTTGCTGGACCGCGAGACCTACGCCGCCTGCATCGTCGACGGGCTTCTGCCGGGCGGAGGCACGAGCCGGATCGCGACGACCCTGCGGCAGAGGGCCGCGGGCACCGGTTTGGTGATCACCATGCCGGCGTCGTCGTCGGCCGCGGTCCGTGCCGCGATCGAGCCCGATGCCATCGTACCCGCGCCGGCCGGCGACAAGGATCTGCTGTCGGCGATCGAAACCGCCTTGGCCGCCGCCGGACGCCGCGCCGCGGCGGCCTTGGCCGCCCCTCCGGCCACCCGGCTTCTCGGCACGTCGCCCGCCATGCGGCGGGTGCACGACCTCGTGCAGCGGCTGGCCGACGCCCCGGCCACGCTGCTCATCACCGGCGAAAGCGGCACGGGCAAGTCGCTGCTGGCACGCGAGATCCATCGGGCGAGCCGGCGCCGCCATGCGCGGTTCGTCGAGGTGGCCTGCGGCTGCCTGAGCGAAACGCTGCTCGAGAGCGAACTCTTCGGCCACGTCGCCGGCTCCTTCACCGGCGCCACCGCCAGCCGGGACGGCAAGTTCCTGCAGGCCGACGGCGGCACGATCTTTCTCGACGAGATCGCCACCGCCTCGCCCGCCCTGCAGGTGAAGCTGCTGCGGGTGCTGCAGGATCGGCAGTTCGAGCCGGTGGGCGGGATGCAGACGCACGCGGTCGACGCCCGGGTGATCCTCGCCACCCACGAAGATCTCGGGCGGCTGGTGGAGGCGGGCGTGTTTCGCGCCGACCTCTTCTGGCGGGTGAACGTGATCACGATCGAGATGCCGTCGCTGCGGGATCGCCCGGACGACATCCCCGTGCTGGCCGACCATTTTCTGGCGGCGGCCGTCGCCCGCGGCGGTCGGGCGGTGGAGGGATTTGCGGCCTCGGCGGTCGAGTCGCTCGTGGGGTATGCCTGGCCGGGCAACGTGCGCGAACTCGAGCATGCCGTCGAATACGCCGTGCTGCTCGGTCGCGGCCCGCGGATCACGGATGTCGATCTGCCGCCGGCGGTCAGGCACGGCGCCGGCCGGCAGGCGTCGCCGGGGACGCCGGGGGCCGACGCCGCCGGTTCACTCAAGCGGTCGATGGCGCACCCCGAGCGGCGGCTGATCCTCGAGGCCCTGGAGCGGCACGACTGGCGGCGGGACGCCGCCGCCCGGGCCCTCGGCATCAACCGCACCACGCTTTACAAGAAGCTCAAGCGGCTG
>JBIIYN010000400.1:0-3138 GCA_044346795.1 Pirellulales bacterium | reverse complement strand
CGTGCTCGTCGACGCCGCCGAGGGTCCGATGCCCCAGACCCGCTTCGTGCTCTCCAAGGCCCTGGAATCGAAGCTCCGGCCGGTGGTCGTGGTCAACAAGATCGACCGCCCCGACGCACGGCCGCTGGAGGTGCTCGACGAGATCCTCGGCCTGTTCCTCGAACTGGGCGCCGACGACGACCTCGCCGACTTTCCGTTCGTCTACGCCTCCAGCCGCGGCGGCTACGCCTCGCACGATCCGGCCGTCCGCGAGGGCACGATGGAACCGCTGCTCGACCTCGTGCTCGAGAAGATCCCGGGGCCGGTCGTCGACCAGACCGCGCCCCTGCGGATGCTCGTCACCACGCTCGACTGGTCCGACTATGTCGGCCGGATCGCGATCGGCCGGATTGAATCGGGCCTGCTCGTGAAGGGGGCGCCGCTGCTCCGCTCGACCGCCGCCGGCGGACTGGTGCCCGCGAAGGCCGTGGGCGTGCAGGTGTTCGACAAGCTCGGCCGCATCGACGTCGATCAGGCCACCGCCGGCGACATCGCCGCCGTCAGCGGCCTCGAGGACGTGGAGATCGGCGACACGATCTGCGCCCCGGACGACCCCCGCCCGCTGCCGCGGCTCTCGGTCGACGAGCCGACGCTCTCGATGGTGTTCGGCGTGAACACCTCGCCGCTGGCGGGCAAGTCGGGCAAGTTCCTCACCACGCGGCACCTTCGCGACCGGCTCATGAAGGAACTCGAGCGCAACGTCGCCCTGCGGGTCGACACCATCGAGGGATCGGAGCAGTTCTCCGTGTCGGGCCGCGGACTGTTGCACCTCTCGGTGCTGATCGAGACGATGCGGCGCGAGGGCTACGAGTTGTCGGTCGGCAAGCCGCGGGTCATCCTCCGCAAGGAGGGGGACAAGACGCTCGAGCCGTTCGAGACGCTCGTCGTCGAGGTGCCGCACGACAAGCTCGGGCCGGTCATGGAATTGACCGGTTCGCGCCGCGGCCAGCTCGTGCACATGGGCTCGCGCGGGGAATTCGCCCACGCCGCCTTCTCGATCCCCGCCCGGGGCCTGATCGGCCTGCGAACCCGGGTGCTCAACGCCACGCAGGGCACGGCCATCATGCACCACCGCTTCGAAGCCTGGCGGGAGCTCGAGGGGGAGGTGGCGGGCCGGGCCAACGGCGTGCTCGTGTCGATGGTGCCGGGCAAGGCGGTCGCCTTCGGGCTCGACGGCCTGCAGGAGCGGGCCGACCTCTTCATCGAGCCGGGCGACGAAGTCTACGAGGGCATGGTCTGCGGCGAGAACGCCCGCAGCGAGGACATGATCGTCAACCCGACGAAGGAAAAGAAGCTCACCAACATGCGGGCCAGTGGCAGCGACCGCAACATCCTGCTCAAGCCCCCGCGGCGGATGTCGCTGGAGGAGGCGCTCGAATACATCGAGGAGGACGAGCTGGTGGAGGTGACGCCGGCCGTCATCCGCCTGCGGAAGATCCTGCTCTCGGAACACGAGCGGCGGAAGGTGTCGAGGCAAAAAGCGTCGGTCTGACCGGCGAACGACCGACCGATCGGTCTAGAACTCGTAGACCTGGCCCGGCACGACGAGCTCCACGTTGGCCAGCCCCAACGCCGCCAACTCGCTGGCGATCTCGGCCGCATAGCGGGCCTTGCGATGGACCACGATCCAGCGGACGCCGCGGGCCCTTTCCGGCGGCAGCTTTCCCATCTCGGCGGCGAACGTCGCGGGGGAGAGGTGGCCGGTGTGGGCGGCGAGCCCGGCCAGCGCCTGCGGAAAACTCACCTCGAGAAACACCGCCCTGAGCCGGTCCTGCGTGGCGAGATGGTCCCACAGGCGGCTGGTCGGCCCGGTGTCGGATGGAAACGCGACGACCGACCGGCCGTCGTCCACCACGAGCCCCAGCGTGTCGATCCCGTGCGACACCGGGATGGGCGTGACGGTGAGACCCGCCCGGCCGACCGGCCGCATCGGCTCGATGGCGGTCGTGCGCACGAAGGCGTCGTCCGGCCGCGACAGGTCGATGAAATCGGGCCAGACGCGGTCGTTGAACAGGTCGCCGTGCAGCATGTCGAGCAGCTCCCGTGAAGCCAGCACCTCGACACAGTCCGGCCCCGGGCTGTAGACGTTTTCCAGGAAGATCGGCAGCGTCGCCACGTGGTCGAGATGCTCGTGCGTGAGGAAGACGTGCCGCACCCGCTCCTGTCGCCGCAGGTCGGCGAGCAACCCCAGCGATCCCGCATCGATCGCCACCTCGTCGTTGACCAGAAACGACACGAGAAACTGCAGGTCCGACGCGGGCACGCTCGAAGGCAACAGCTCGACTCGCATGGCCTGATGATCTCGCTGGGGTGATCCGGACGGGGGCGACGCTACATCGAAAAAAACTCGCGGATCCGGCGAAAGATGTCCTGTGCTTCCGGCTCGGGCTTCCCGGCGCCGGCCATCGCCTCGGCCCGCTCCCGCAGCCGCACCTGCAGGGCCGCTCCGAGCTGGCCCACGAGGCCGGGTTGGGCGGCGAGCATCTCCCGAAACGACTCTTGGCCGACCTCCAGCAGCCGGGTCTCGACGATCGCCGTGACGGTCGCCGTCCGGGCCGCCCCGGTCATCAGCGACATCTCGCCAAAGTAATCACCGGCCTCGAGCACCGCCAGCCGGACGGGTGGCGAGTCGGCCCGGCGAACCGTCACCTCGACGCGGCCGCTCATGATCACGAACAGGCTGTCGCCGGGCTCGTCCTGGCGGATCACCGGTTCGCCCGCGGCGTAGACCCGCTCCACGTTCCCCTCGGCCAGCTTCCCGATCTGCTCGGGCCCGAGCATCGCGAGCAGGCCGATCCGCCGCAGGCTCTCCACGCGGCGATCGACGGCCTTGGCGGGCGGCTCGACCGCCGGCGCGGGCAGCTGCGTGAGCCGCACCTGGTGCGTGGCCACGGGAATCTCGATCCCGTGCCGCGCGAGCGCGTACCAGATCCGGTCGCGGGCCATGCCGTCCACGCGATCGCGCTTGTCGAAGTCGGAGGTAAACAGGCGGACCCAGTATTCGATGCCGCGTTCCTTGAAGTCGTTGGTGACCACCGACGGCGGCGGCTTTTCGAGCACGCCGAAGCTGCCGCGGATCGACTCGAGGATGATCTGCTG
>JBIIYN010000114.1:0-10990 GCA_044346795.1 Pirellulales bacterium | reverse complement strand
CCCAAGGGCGACCCCCGGGCCACGCTGCGGGCGATGATCTTCGACAGCCACTACGACAGCTACCGCGGCGCGATCACCTACGTGCGGCTCATCGACGGCACGGTGAAGAAGGGGCAGAAGATCCGCTTCCTCGAAACGGGCGTCACGCACGAGGTGCTGGAACTCGGCCAGTTCGTGCCGCAGCGCCGGGCCTGCGAGGAGCTCGCGGCCGGGCAGGTGGGCTACCTCGTCTGCAACATCAAGGACGTGAAGCAGGTCCACATCGGCGACACGGTCACGATCCCGGGCGACCAGGCCGCGGCGCCCCTGCCGGGCTACAAGCCGCCGCAGCGGATGGTCTACTGCGGGCTCTATCCGAGCGAGGGGGAGAACTTCGAGGAGCTCCGCGATTCGCTCGAGAAGCTGGCGATCAACGACCCGTCGTTCGAGTTCGCCCCCGAGTCGAGCGAGGCGCTCGGCTTCGGCTTCCGCTGCGGCTTCCTCGGGCTGTTGCACATGGAGATCATCCAGCAACGACTCGAGCAGGAGGCCGATCTCGACCTCGTGCAGACGGCGCCCAACGTCACCTACCAGATCCTCAAGACCGACGGCGAGACGATCAACATCACCAATCCGCAGGACGTGCCCGACACCGGTCAAATCGAGGAATTCCGCCAGCCGATCGTGCGGACGAACTTCCTCGTGCCCGTCGAGCACATCGGCCCGATCATGCAGCTCTGCACCGACCGCCGCGGCACCTATCTCAAGACGGAATACCTCTCGCCCACGCGGGCCATGCTCACCTTCGACCTGCCGCTCGCCGAGGTGATCTACGACATGCACGACAAGCTCAAGAGCGTGACGCGGGGCTACGGCACGATGGACTACGAACTGGTCGGCTACTTTCCGGCCGACCTGGTCAGGCTCGACATCCTCGTCGGCGGCAAGAAGGTGGACGCCCTGTCGATCATCTGCGACCGCCGCGACGCCGACCGCCGCGGCCGGGCGATCGTGAAGAAGCTGCGTGGCGAGATCGACCGCCACATGTTCGAGGTGGCCCTGCAGGCGGCCATCGGCACGAAGGTGATCGCGCGGGAGACGATCTCCGCGATGCGGAAGAACGTCACGGCGAAGTGCTACGGCGGCGACATCTCCCGCAAGAAGAAGCTCTGGGCCAAGCAGAAGGAGGGCAAGAAGCGGATGAAGAGCGTCGGCAGCGTCGACATCCCGCAGAAGGCCTTCATGGCGGTGCTCGACACCGGGGCCGAGCGGCCGTGAGCGAAAAAGGGGGAAAAAGGGGACATTCTGCTTTTCCATCCCTGACGATTCCTGGCGGTATTCGAAGAGGAAAAGCAGAATGTCCCCTTTTTCTCGGCAGGAGTCGCTGCCCGGCACCGTCCGGGCGCTCGGCTGGACGAGTTTTCTCACCGACCTGTCGAGCGAGGCGATCTACCCGCTCCTGCCGGCGTTCATCCGCGGCCTCGGCGGCACGAGCGTCGAGATCGGGCTGGTCGACGGCGTCGCCAATGCCGTGGCCGCGCTCGTGCGGCTACCGAGCGGCGGCCTGTCCGACAGGATCGGCCGCCGCCCGCTCGTGCTCTGCGGCTATTGTCTCTCGGCGGTCGTCCGACCGCTCATGGGCCTGGTCGCCTCGCCCGCAGGCGTGCTCCTCGTGCGGATGGCCGACCGGTTCGGCAAGGGCGTCCGCAGCGCTCCCCGCGACGCGCTGGTGACCGATCTCGTCGAGCCCGCCAGCCGCGGCAGGGCCTTCGGCCACATCCGGGCCATGGATCACGCCGGTGCGGCGCTCGGGCCGCTCGTGGCGATGGTCTTCCTGCTCGCCTTCCCCGGCCGCGAGCGGCTGCTGTTCCTGCTCACGCTGCTGCCGGGCCTGGCCACGCTCGGCGTGATCGCGCGGAACGTCCGCGATGCCCCCCGGCGCTCGGCCGCGGCCGAGCGCACGGCGCTCAGCCCGACCCTGTCGCGGAAAAAGGGGACATTCTGCTTATTGATCCCCTGTCCATTCGCACCGAGCGCAGAGAGGAAAAAGCAGAATGTCCCCTTTTTCCGCGGGCCGCCGACCTGGGCGTGCCCGCGGCCTTGATTCCGCTGGTGTGGCTCGTCATGAGCCTCACCAAGAGCGGCTCGGCCACGGCCTGCGGCAGGCTCGCCGACCGCTGGCCGCCCCGGCTCGTGCTGGCCGTGGGCTGGCTGCTCTTCGCGGCGGCCTATGGCGGGCTGGCCGGTGGCGGCGATCTCCTCGTGGCCCTGCCGCTCATGGCGGTCGTCGGCATCGCCTACGGGCTGGCCGAGCCGGCGGAGCGGGCGCTCGTGGCGGCGCTGGCACCCGAGGGTCGGCAGGGCGGCGCCTTCGGCTGGTACACGCTCGTGCAGGGGCTCATGGCAGTGCCGGCCGGCCTCCTGGCCGGCTGGCTCTGGCAGCAGGGGCCGGCGGGCCCAGAACGGGCCTTCGCGGCCACCGCGATCCTGAGCCTCGCCGCCTGCGGACTGCTCGTCGCCGTGCGCGAGCCACGCCGGTGAAGCGACAGGGGATCTTGCCGCGAGTTGTGCCTGCGGCGGCCGGGTGGTAAGAGTGCCGGCACGGTGCGGGCGGAATTTCGCAGCCGGCCGGAAACTTTCACAGGATGACCGAAGGTGAATCGCATCCGCACCGTCCCGCTGGTCGTTTTGTCGCTGTTGCTCCTCGCCCAACCAGCGCGGGCCGAGGTGCGTCTGCCGCGGATCTTTTCCCAGGGCATGATCCTGCAGCGGGATCGGCCGGTTCCCGTCTGGGGCTGGGCGCCGCCGGGGTCGAAGGTCACGGTGTCGTTCGCCGGGCAGAACAGGACCGCCACGGCAAAGGCCGATGGCTCGTGGGCCGTCTCGCTCGATCCCCTTTCCGCCAGCGCGGACGGCCGCGAGCTGACGGCAGCCGTCGCGGGTGAGGCATCCGCGGCGGTGACGATCAAGGACGTGCTCGTCGGGGACGTCTGGTTCACGGCCGGGCAGTCGAACATGATGATGGGTCTCGGGTCCGCCACGGGCGGCGCCGAGGCGCTCAAGCGGATCGAGTCCTGCCCGCATCTGCGGGTGGCGGGCATTCCCGACCGGAACCCGCCGCCCACGGAGCCACTCGCGGATCTCGACAAGCCCGTCACGTGGGGCAGGCCGGCCGCCGGCTACTCCGCGGTCAGCGGCATGTTCGCGGAGAAGCTCTACCGCCATCTGGGAGGGAAGGTTCCGATCGGGATGATCACGGCCGTGGAGATCGTGCCTGCGGAGTCGTGGGTGGACGCGGGCACCCTGGCGGCGGCACCTGAACTGGAGCACCTCCTGAAGAGCCCGCTGGGCCCGTCAAAATGCTTCAACGGCATCATCGCCCCCCTGGGGCCGCTGGCGCTTCGCGGCGTGCTGTATTACCAGGGAGAGTACAACGGCGGCCGCGGCGCCGAATACCGCGCGCTTCTCCCGGCGCTGATCCGGAGCTGGCGCCGGTCCTTCGCGCAGCCCGACCTGCCGTTCCTGTTCGTCCAGCTTCCCGGTTTTCACGAGCACCGGGCGGGCAAGGACGCGAAGCTCGACATGGACACGGCGACCCTGACGGGGCTGCACGACCCCGGCGGGCGGCACGGCTTCACCGAGTTGCGTGAGGCGCAGCTTCTCACCTGGCAGTCCGTGCCACGCACCGGCATGGCCATCACGATCGACGTGGGGGATGCGTGGGACATCCACCCGGCCAACAAGGAGCCCGTCGCCGACCGCCTGCTGCTGCAGGCCCGCGCCGTAGCCTACGGCGAGACGCTCGTCGCCAGTGGGCCCGTGCCGCGGGCGGTGCAGTTCGGCGGGAGCGAGGTGGTCGTGCAGTTCGACCACTGCGGCGGCGGTTTGGTCGGCCGCGGGGCCGACGGGGCGGTGCTGGGCTTCGATCTGGCCGGGGCCGACCGCCGCTTCCATCCGGCCCGGGCCCGCATCGACGGCGACCGCGTGGTCGTCTCCTCCGCGGCCGTCCCGGTGCCGGCCATGGTGCACTACGCGTGGGCCGGTTATCCGCAGTGCACGCTCTTCAATCGGGAAGGCCTGCCGGCCACGCCGTTTCGCGGCTTCGACTCTAGCCGGCTGCCGCTGGCCGGCGAAACCCGCTTCACGTTCCGCAATCCGAGTTTCGAGCAGGCGGCCGCCACGCCGCAGGCCGCCGCGGAGTGGGGGGCGCAGGGGGAGCCGCTGCGGACCGAGGACAAGGCTTCCGACGGCTCGGCGGCAATCCTGCTGCGCGGCGCCGGCGCAGGCGCGAAGCAGGAAAAGATCGCCGTGGGCGCCGGCTACGCGTGGAATTCCGATCCGCTCCGCGAGCAGGCCCTTCGCCCCGGCTGCGTGATCGGGTATGCGGTGGATATCGCGGCGGGGCCGGGCGAGGGCCCGGCCACCGGCTACATGCGGCTGTGCCAGGATCCCACCGCCGGTGGTCACGAGGCCTGGGGCATCCCCCTGATCTCGACGGCCGGCGAGACCTTCGCGCGCCGGCACGTCGCGCATCGGCTGAGCGCCGAGCGCGTGCTGCCAGGCGACACGGTCGGCACGCTGTTCGCCAATCACGATGGCAAACGGCCGGTGTATCTCGATCATCTGTCGGAACTGACGGTGCTCCGCCCGCTGCTCGCGCTCGACGACGCCACGACGATCGACCTTGGCACCGTCGGTCCGGGCGAGCCCGCGGCAGCGAAGCCCCGGGCGCTCGTGAACGCCCAGCCGCGGACGCTGCCTCAACGGCTCCGCGACGACGACCAAATCGACCAGGTCGCCACGGCGGTGTACGGCATGGCCGGGGTGGTCGCGAACGGCTGGCGTCACCTGCAGGTACTCAGGGACAAGTCGGATCACGTCGGGGCGATCCTGATCGGCAAGGACGCGGAGGAGTTCGAGTTCGTGAGCGAACACCTCGGGAGCACGCCCCGACAGCTGAGGCTCATCGGCTCGGACGGCCAGCCGGGGCTTCTCGGCGGGCCGACGCCCGAGTCCGAGCCGCTCGTCGTCCGCTTCGTGGGCGCCGACCGGCCGGGCGCCCACACCGCCACGCTCCGCATCGTCACCCAAGCCGCCAACCTCGGCGTGCTGAGTTCCATGCTTCCGGACGAACCGCCCGTCAACCTGTACTACGTGGACGTGCCGGTCACGGTGCGCGTCGCGGACAAGCGCTGAAGCCGGGGGATTGTCACGCGATGCCGAGCGCCCGCCAGCCGGCCCGCCTGGCGGCGGCGACGTCGAGTTCGGGGTCGTCACCCACGAGCAAGGCGTCGGCCGACGTGCAGCCAAGCCGCCGCTCGAGCCAGCGGAAGAATTCCGGCGCCGGCTTCCGCCAGCCGATCTCCGACGAGGGGAACACGTGCGGCACCCACGACAGGGGCTCCAACCGCCCGGCGATCGCCAGCAACCGCTCGTCGAAATTGCTCGCCAGCGCCACGGTGGCCCGCGCCTCGACCGCGGCCCGCACGAGCTCGCGGCCCCGGTCCAGTGGCCGCCAGGCCTCGACCCGCCCGAAATGCTCCCACAGATCGGCGAAGATCGCCGCCGCGGCCGGCGCTCCCTCGAAGACCTCCTCCACGATGGCCCGCCACCGCTCAGCCTCGCGACCGCGGTTCGTGGCGAAGGCGGGACTGGCGGCCGCATCGACGCCCTCCTGCCGCCGCCACGCCGCCTTGAACCGCCGCTGGATGTCGTGCGGGTCGCGCTCGATGCCGTGCCTGGCCGCCGCCCGCTGATACGCCACCGCCACCGACGGGCTCGGCTCGATGAGCGTGCCCACCACGTCGAACACGACGACGATCACACCCGCCGGCGGAAACACCGCGGCCGGGAATTGCTCCATCGGTCTGGCGGGTCCCAACGGAGTCATCTGCATCCAGTTCCAGCGGTGGATCACCGCCGCGGGATCAGCCCCAGGTCGAGCCCGAACACGAACATCATCAGGCTCAGGATCAGTGCCAGTCCCAGGTAGGAGAGCACCGCGACCACGCCCTCGCTCGGCGGCTTGCCGCGGATCCATTCGTACACCAGAAACACCATATGCCCGCCGTCCAAAACGGGGATGGGGAGGAAATTCACGACCGCCAGATTCGCGCTGAGCATCGTCAAAAACAGCAGGAAGTGGCTGAATCCCTCCTCGGCCGACTTGCCCGCCTGCTTGGCGATCTCGATCGGCCCACCCAGAAGGCGGGGGCTGATCTGGTTGCTCGTGAGCTTGCTCAAGAACCGATAGACGTGCGACAGGTTCTCCAGCGCCTTCCGGCTGCCCCGCGAGAGCGCGTCCAAGAACGATCCCGCCCGGACGATCTCGTAGACCGGTTCGAAGACGAGGCCGCGGTCGATCACGAACTGGTCCTCCGCCGCGGTGGTGGCGAGCCGCACCTGCCGCCGCTTGCCGCCGGCGGCGGGCTCCACCTCGAGCACGAGCGTCGTGCCCTCGCGGACCTGCTGCAGCACCGAGGCGACGTAGGGCCAACTCGGCGACTTCTCCGACAGCTCGAGCCAGCCGTCGGCTGCCGGCACTTTTCCCTCGGGCTCGACGAAGGCCACCCGCACCACCCGCTCTCCGGGCTCGAGGCCCGCGTGGGCGGCCGGGCTGCCGACCTCCACCGCCGCGACGGTCGCCTCGACGCCGATCGCCGCGCCGATCGCCGAGAGCGACACCGGGCTCGACGGCCACCGGGGATCCTCGATCCACGTCACCGGCCGCGGCGTGACGACCACGCTTGACTCCGCGCCGCCGCGAGCGACCGTGAGCGTGACCTGCTTGCCCGCCAGACCGCGGAGCCGCTGGTCGAGCACGAGCGGATCGCCCGCCGGCTCCCCGTCGATCGCGAGGATACGGTCGCCGACCGCCAGCCCCGCGGCCGCGGCGGGTGAATCATCCTGCACCGCCCGCACCGCTCCGGCCGTCATCACGAGCCCCGTCGACCGCACGGCCTGGGGCGGCAGCGTGATCATCGTCCGCTCGCCCGGCCGGCTGTGCCGCTCCACGGAGATCTGCGCCGCCTTGTACGGCTGCCGCGACAGGGCCGCGATCAATTCGGCGTAGGTCTTCACGGGCGTGCCGTCGACGCCACGGATCGTGTCGCCCGCCTCGAACGGCGGCACGGCCTTGCCGGCGGCTCCCGGCAGCCCGTTGGCCAGATCGGCCGGCAGCGTCACGGAGAAGGGGCTCGTGACCCCCACCGTCGGCACGCCGAGGTCGGTGTCGGGATGGAGCGTGACCGTCCGCGTCGAGTCGTCGGCAGGCCTGTGGATCGTGAACTGCACTCCCTTGGCCGCGTCGCCGAGCGTCACGCCGTTGCGGAGGTCGGTGAAGATCGGATCCTTGCGGCCGCCGATCGCCGTGATGTGGTCGCCGGTGCGCAGGCCGGCCCGCCAGGCCGCGCCCCCGGGCCGCACGCTCGAGAGTTCGCAGGTCATCTCGCGCACCCCCAGGCCCAGCGCCCACGACGCCATCAGCACCGCGAAGATCACGTTCATGATCACGCCGGCGGAGATGATCGCCATCCGCTCGGGCACGCTCTGGGCCGGATAGCTCCGCGGATCCCAGGCAGGATGCGGGTCGGAGGTCGGCTCGTGAGGCAGGTCGCCCGACTCGATCAATGCCCGCGCCCGCTGGGCCTCCTGGGCGGCGGCGGCCGGGTTGTCGTCCTGCCCGAGCATCTTCACGTAGCCCCCCAGCGGCAGGGCGCCGATGCCGTATTCGGTCTCGCCCCACCTGAAGCTCGCGAGCTTCAGGCCCCCCACGTCGAAGCCGAGAAAAAACTTCTCGCACTTCACGCCGCAGGCCTTGGCCACGAGAAAGTGGCCCAACTCGTGGACGAAGATCACGAATCCCAGGCCGAGGGCGACCTGCAGGATCACCCACCAGCTCGACGGCTGGACGATCCACTCCAGCCATGTTCCCGCGGCCAGCACCGCCGCCACCGTCACGCACTCGCCCACTTCACGACCTCCTGCCGGGCCCAAGCATCGAGTCGACGCACATCGTCGAGCGACGGATCGGGCTGAAAGGGGTGCTCGTCGAGCACCCGCGCACACACGTCTGCAATGTCGGTGAACCGGATCGTCCCCTCCAGAAACCCGCGCACCGCCTCCTCGTTGGCGGCGTTGAGCACGGCTCCGGCGGTGCCACCCCGCGACGCCGCCTCGTGCCCGAGCCGCACCGCCGGAAAGCGGACCGGATCGGGGGGCTCGAAGTCGAGGGACAGCGGCCGGGTGAAATCGAACCGCCGCGCCGGGCCGTCGATCCGCGCCGGATAGGAGAGCGCGTACTGGATCGGCAGCCGCATGTCGGGCGGGCTGAGTTGCGCGATCACGGAGCCGTCGATGAACTCCACCATCGAGTGCACGATCGACTGCGGATGGACGAGCACGGCGAGCTTCTCCGCGGGCAGGCCGAAGAGCCACCGCGCCTCGATGAGTTCCAGGGCCTTGTTCATCATCGTGGCGGAGTCGATCGTGATCTTCGGCCCCATCGACCAGGTGGGATGCTTGAGCGCCTCGGCCGGCGTGACGGCGGCGAGCGTCTCCCGCGGCCGCGTGCGGAACGGCCCGCCGCTGGCGGTCAGCACGATCCGCGTCACCTCGTCGGTGGTCCCGGTGCGGAGCGCCTGGTGGATCGCCGAATGCTCGCTGTCGACCGGCACGATCCTGCCGCCGGTCCGCGCCGCCAGCCGCGTGGCGAGCGGGCCGGCCATCACGAGCGTCTCCTTGTTGGCCAGGGCCACGGTCTTGCCGGCCTCGAGCGCCGCCCAGGTGCTCCGCAGGCCCGCCGCCCCCACGATCGCCGACACGACCCGGTCGACCTCGGGAGAACGCACGAGGTCGTCGAGGGCCTCCGGGCCCACCGCCAGCCGCGTGCCCGAGGGCAAGGCACCCACGCCGATCTCGGCCGCGGCGGCCGGATCGACGAGCACCACGTGCCGGGGCCGGCAGGCGTGCGCCTGCTCCACGACCGCCCGCGTGCTGCGATGGGCCGCCAGCAAAAACGGCGCGAAACGCTCGGGCGCGGCCGCGATCACGTCCAGCGTGCTCCTGCCGATGCTGCCCGTCGAACCCAGCACGGCGACCCGCAGCGGCGCGGCGGCGTCGCCGCCGACTTTCGCAGGTTCGTCGGCAGCCGCGCTGCGGTGGATGGAAGGCATGGCAACTGGGGGCACGACGCGATGGATGAACCGGGAAAGTGTAGAAGTTCAGCGCCGAAACTTCCACTTTCGGCCGCGTTTGTCGCCGGCTTTTCCGCAGCATAGGATGGAGCGAGGCTGCGCGTGCGCAGGCCTCCGAGCCCACCATCCGACCGCATGCCTGGAAGGGATCTCCCCCGTCATGTCCAAAAAACGCGAGAGCGGCAAGCGGTCGGCGGACCGCCGCCCGACCATGGGGGGATCGAATCTGCTCTGGTCGCTGATCGCGGCGGGTGTCGCCGGGCTGTTCGCCATGAGCCTGATCGGGGCCACGCCCGAGATCGAACTCTCCTACAGCGACCTTGAAAAACTGATCCGCGCATCGGGTGAGGCGGCGGGCAGGAAAGGCCCGGGGAGGCCGGCCGGCGGCGACAACGGCGGGGACGAGGACATCCAGTGGATCGAGGTGCACCAGCCCGGCACCGACGGCCGGCAGACGGCCCGCTACGGCGACCTGCGCGACGTCGTGATCGGCGCGTTCCAGGTGTCCGGCACGGTCCGCGAACTGGCCGGCGGCGGGCCGGCGGCCAAGCGGCCCGGCACCGAGGCCACGGGCACGCTCCGGCGGTTCCATACGGCCAAGCTGCCCAGTGAAAACTCGGAAAGCCAGCTGATGCGCCAGCTTTCCCTGCACGGCATCCCCTTCCGCTACGAGGAGGCGCCGAGCCCCTGGCGGAACTGGCTGCCGATGCTCTTCCTGACGGGCCTCTTTGGCCTTGTCTTCTTCATGATGATGCGACGGATCGGGGGGGCGGGCAGCCCGATGGCCTTCGGCCGCAGCCGCGGCAAGATGTATGCACAGGAGGATCTCGGCATCACGTTCGACGACATCGCGGGCATCGACGAAGCGGTCGAGGAACTGCGGGAGGTGGTGGAGTTCCTGCGGAGTCCGGAAAAATACCAGGTGCTCGGCGGCCACATCCCCAAGGGCGTGCTGCTGGTCGGCCCGCCGGGCACCGGCAAGACGCTGCTGGCCAAGGCGATCGCCGGCGAGGCGGGCGTGCCCTTCTTCGGCCTCTCCGGCAGCGACTTCGTCGAGATGTTCGTGGGCGTCGGCGCGGCGCGGGTCCGCGACATGTTCCAGCAGGCGGCGGCGAAGGCCCCCTGCATCATCTTCATCGACGAGCTCGACGCGCTCGGCAAGACCCGCGGCTCGAGCGTGGTGGGCGGCCACGACGAGCGGGAGCAGACGCTCAACGCCCTGCTCGTCGAGATGGACGGCTTCGGCAGCAACTCCGGCGTGATCGTGCTCGCGGCCACCAATCGCCCCGAGACGCTCGACCCGGCCCTGCTGCGGCCCGGCCGCTTCGATCGCCACGTGCTCGTGGATCGCCCCGACGTCCGCGGCCGGGAGGCGATCCTCCGGGTGCACGTGGCCAACGTCAAGCTCGACCCGACGATCGATCTCGGCCAGATCGCCCGGATCACCTCGGGCTTCGTGGGGGCGGATCTCGCGAATCTCGTCAACGAGGCTGCCCTGCTGGCGGCTCGCAACGACAAGCAGGCGGTCGGGATCGACGAGTTCAACGAGGGTGTGGAGCGGGTGACCGCGGGGCTGGAGAAGAAGAAGCGGGTGATCCACGAGGATGAGAAGAAGCGGGTCGCCTTTCACGAGGCGGCCCATGCCCTGGTGGCGTTCTCGCTGCCCAATACCGACCCCGTCCACAAGGTATCGATCATCCCCCGCGGCCTCGCGGCCCTCGGCTACACGATGCAGCGGCCGGAGGACGACCGCTACCTGCTGACGCAGAGCGAACTCGAGAGCCGCATCCAGGTGCTTTTGGCAGGCACGATCGCCG
>JBIIYN010000399.1:0-3148 GCA_044346795.1 Pirellulales bacterium | reverse complement strand
TTTGACATCCGTTTATGCACGGAGTCTGTGCCAGGGTCGGTTCCCGTTCCTCGTTTGGCTGGGCTCGGCCGCGTTCGATCGCTTGAAGCGTCGGCTGCAAAGTCGACGCAGACCACCCCGTCTTCCGCATGTTCGGTCGTTTTGTCTCTCCCGGGCGACTGTTCCTCATGCCCCCTGCCGGAGGTGCCGAAGAAAACGGTCGTAGCGGAATTTCCGTTTATTCCCGTGGTACCGACCGCGACGTCACCATCATGCACCATTGTCTGGCCCTGCCGTCAGTTCGCCTCCGCCGGGCCACGACCATCCTGGCGGCCGCAGGCGTGCTCGCGGCTGCTTGGTGCGGCATGCTGCGGGCGGCTGAGCCTTCCTGCGGCCAGGACGTCTGCCAGCATGCGGCCGCGGACGCCTGCCAAAGTGCCTGTCTGGACGAGCGGTCCTATGCCGTCTTCGATGCACTCTTCCTGCAGCGCAACAACGCCACGGTCAAGCAGCCCCTCATCGTCGATCAGGACGCGCCGGGCGTCCCGCTCATCTCCACGGGCGACCTGACGAGCACGATCGGCACCGGCGCGAGGCTGCTCTACGGCAACTACGGCGCAGACGACCTCGGCTGGGAGGTCGGCTACCTGGGCGTCTACGGCATGAATGCCACGAAGCAGGTCACGAGCGCCGGCAACGGCCTCGAATCGGCCTCTCCGCTGTTTGCCCAACGGGCCGGCTTCCGCAATGGGTCGGTCTCGACTGCCACCGGCTCCACGCAGCTCCACTCGATCGAATGCAACCTCGTGCTCCACGAGTACGACGGCGGCTTCAACCGCCGCTCCGGTCGCCCCTGGCAGCGGTGCGACGGCTACGACGGCGGCCACGTCGACTGGCTGGCCGGCTTCCGCTGGGCCGACGTCGAGGACTCGGCCCTGCTGGCGCTGCGATCCACGAACCCCACTCCCCAGAGCACCTACGGCGTCACCAGCAGTTCCAACCTCTTCGCCGGCCAGGTCGGCATCCGCGGCCGCATGGCCTTCGAGCGCTGGGCGACCGAGGGCTGGATGAAGATCGGCATCGCCGGCACGCTCCTCTCGCAGTCACAGACGATGACCGACGCCTTCAGCAACGTGCCGCTGCGATCGGCCCGGTCGGGCGATGCGACAGGGATGGGCATGATCGCCGAGATGAACTGGTCGGCGATCTACCGGATCGACGACGTCTGGGGCTTCCGCGTCGGCTACAACCTCGTGTCGCTCACGGGCCTCGCGCTGGCCCCGGACCAGTGGGTCTTCTCACCGAGCGACGCAGCCGCGGTCGGTACGGCCGTGCATGGCACCGGCAGCCTGTTCCTCGCCGGCGGCAGCCTCGGCCTCGAAGCCCGCTGGTGATCCCCGCCGCCGGCCGCCTGCACGGCCGGCATCAGGTGAAGGCCAGCAGGTCCACGATGAAGATGATGGGCTTGCCGTTGCTCGGCGCGGCGTTGCCGTAGGCCAGGCTCGCGGGAATCACGAACTGCGAGGTGCCGCCGACCTTCATGGTCTTCAAGCCCTCGAAGAAGCCATCGACCACGCCGCCGGCGCCCGTCTTGAGTGCGAACGACGCGTTCGAGCCGCTGTTGAACCGTTCGCCGTCGATCGTGTAGCCCCGATAGTTGACGCGGACGCCGGTCGTAGTCGACGTAGGCCCGGCCCCGGTGCCCTTCACGAGCTCCTTGTACATGAGTCCTGAATTGGTCCGAATCATGCCGGGATCGGCCTGGATCGCTGCTGCGGCGGCGCGCAGCGTGCCGGCCACGGCGGACACGGAGTCGATCTTGGTGGTCGTGATCGATCCAGCCGTGGCGCCGACACCGACGGAGTAGCGGGTCAGCGCGGCCCCGGGGCCTCCGCCCTGGACGAAGTCGATCGCCTCGGCGCGGGTGTCGCCGTCGCTATCGACCGCCGCGGCGAAGACGGAACTGCCACGGCCGACCCCGGAGAAGGCGGCAAACTTGGCCAAACGCCTGTTGGCGGCCGAGGCCACGGTGCCGTCGTAGATCTCGACCGCCGAGCCGCCGCCGCTTGCCGCCGTGAACACGAGGTCGGGCGTGGAGTCGGCATTCAGTCTGGCGACCTCGGCCGAAAAGCCTCGCTTGAACGCCGCGGCGAACGGCCTGATCGTGTCGAGGACCGTCGGGGTGGTGGCCGCAACGTTGTACACGCGGGCCTCGGGGGCGGCGCCGATGCCGCTGGTCACGACCAGTTCGTCCTTGCCATCCTGCCGGACGGCGTCGGGAGTCGCGCCGGTGAAGGTGCCAAAATCACCGGCACCCAAAGCCCCGACACCAAAGCCTCTGGCGAACGGCGTGAACGTGCGGGAGAGCGTGAGCGGAGTGGCGGGCTGCGCCGGCGTCGAGACATAGACCTTCACCTGCCCCTCTGCGGATGACTGGCCGAACGCCAGATCCTCGAGCTTGTCGCCGTCGAAATCACCCGCGGCGACGGCCAGGCCACCGGTGTATCCGGAGCCGAACGGCATGAGCGTGTAGCCGGGGTTCCTCACGAGCGTCACGGAGCCGTCGGCGGCGACGTTCTGGCTGTAGACGACGATCTGGGCGGCGGTGCCATAGTTCGGCACGCAGACGACCTCAGCCTTGCCGTCCCCCGTCAGGTCGGCCATCACCGCCCGGACGCCGGTCCGGAGCCCTGCGGAGGGAGTCACCGGCCCGGCGATCGAGCTGCCGTTGACCGGATTGACGAGCCGCACGGTGGAGGCCGACGTCCAGCTGACGTTGTTGCCGACGGCGATCGACCGCGGCACGAACGTGTTCTCATCGGTCGCGGTCTTCGTGGCGGCGTCGAGTGTGACGGACGCCGTGGACGTGAGCTTGCCCGTGGCCGAGGCGGGCACCGTGCCCACGATCGTGAAGGTGGCCGTGGCCTTCGAGGGCAGCGTGACCGTCGTGCCGAAATCGGACTTGGTGTCCTGATCGAAGTGTGTGCCCAGGTCGCCGGCGGCGCCCGCCAGCCCGGTCCCGCCGCCGGTGTAGACAGCCGTCCATGTCTTGTTCGTGATCGAACTGGCCAACGACGTCTTCACCAGGGCATCGGTCGCGGTGTCGGGGCCGTTGTTGGTCACCTTGAGCGTGTAGATCACCTGCGTGCCCGGCGAATAGAACGTCCGC
>JBIIYN010000113.1:0-11029 GCA_044346795.1 Pirellulales bacterium | reverse complement strand
GGCGTCCGTCGCCCCCTTCGGCCGCGCAGTCGATCAGCCGCAGTTCGCATCCGGCGTCGGCGAGCTGCCGCAACAGCGCGGTCGTCTCGTCGTCGGCCTTCCAGTCCTTCGCCCGCAGGTCGCTGACCAGCCAGATCACGTTGGCGGCGCCGGTGCCGCCGCCGATCAGGCCGGCCGCCGCCGCGACCGCCGCCCGCGGCCCGGCGGCGGTCGCGGAGGGAGCCCGGCCGGCGAGCTCGTCGCGAATCTCCTGAACCAGCCGGGGCGTCACCGCCTGCAGCGGCACGTCGAATCCCTCCGCGGCGGGCTGCGGCCCCCGCGTCGCCCGCCGTTCCGTGCCGGGCCGGTTCGGTTCGGCCGCCGCCCGCGACCGCCGCCGCTCGAATTCCGAAAAGCGGCCGACGGCGAGTTCCTGCTCCCCCGGAGCCCCGGTCAATTCCTCGCAGATCCGCTCCACCACCAGGCGGCCGCGGTCGAAGCAGGAAGACTCCCCGACGCGTCCGTCCGCCGACAGGTCGCCCATCGAATAACTGTCGTCGAGCAGCACGACGTGGGCCGTCCGGGCGCCGCCGAGCATGCGTCCGAGCGCCGTCTTCCAGCGGGGCTGCGCCAGGCTCAGCACGATGCCCAGCACCGCTGCCACCCGCAGCAGCAGGAGCAGCAGCTGCTTGAGCAGCACGCGGGTGCGGTACTTCCGCTGGCTGGCCAGCAGGAACTCCATCGCCGCCCAGGGCACCTTGCGGTGCCGCATCAGGTTGATCAGGTGGATCACGACGGGGGCCGCGGCCACGGGCAGTCCCCACCAGAGCAGCGGCAGAAAATCGAATGTCGGCATGACGCGAGCTTCCTCCTACACGGCCATGCTCGCGCGGCGCGAGAGGAATTTGACGAGCGCCGCATCGACCGGTTCGCCGGTGCGGACGAGGGAGTAGTCGCACCGCGCCGCCGCGGACCGCGTGCGGACGTCGGTGAGAAAAGCGTCCACGGCCTCCAGGTATCCCGCCCGGAGACTCCGCGGATTGCAGGCGATGGCGTCGGGCAGTTCCAGGCCCTCGAAGCGGGTCGGTCCATCGAAGGGAAAGTCGAGTTCGTCGTCGTCCATCACGTGGAGGAGCACGCGGTCGTGGCCGCGCTTCCGCAGCAGCTGCAGCCCCTGGAACACGCCGTCGCGATCCCCGAGCAGGTCGGAGATCACGATCACCAGTCCCCGCTTGGGCAACGTTTCGGCGAGCGTCCTGAGCACCGGCAGGAAGGCGGTGGGCCGCCCCGACCGCGGCGCTTCGAGCACCTCCACCACGCTGGACAGGTGCGACCGCCTCGTCCGCGACGGGACGCTCGCCCGGACCTTGTCGTCGAACACGCAGCAGCCCACGGCATCGCCATGCGAGAGGGCCAGCCAGGCGAGGCTGGCCGCCAGCGTGGCGGCGTAGTCGTATTTTCCGAGCGGGCCCGACGCGTAGTTCATGCTGGCCGAGCCGTCCACCAGCAGGGTCACCCGCAGGTTCGTCTCCTCCTCGAACTCCTTGACGTAGAGCCTGTCCTGGCGGCCCCACACCTTCCAGTCGACGCGGCGCAGGTCGTCCCCGCGGGCATATTCCCGGTGCTGGAGAAACTCCACCGACTGGCCCTTGTAGGGGCTCTTGTGGAGACCGGACAGCACGCCCTCGACGACGGCCCGGGCGCGCAGTTCGAGCCGCGCGATGCGGGCGATCGCCTCAGGATGCAAATATCGTCTGGAACCTGACGTCACGGGTCAGTTCGTCCTCTCTGGCCGGGGTCGACTCGATGATGCGCTGGATGATGGCGTCGGGCGTCACGCCCTCGCTCTCGGCGGCGAAGCCGACGACGATCCGATGCCGCAGCACGGGGCCGGCCAGTGCCTGAATGTCCTCGACGGACACGTGGCTGCGGCCCTGCAGGATCGCGCGGGCCTTGGCGCCGATGATGAGGAACTGCACCGCCCGCGGCCCGGCGCCCCACGACAGCTGGTCGCTGACGAACTCCGGCGTGCCCTTCTCGCCCGCCCGGGTCTGACGCACGATCGCCAGCGCGTAGCGCACGAGGTGGTCGCTCACCGGCACGCCCCGCACGGCCTGCTGGAGGCCGATGATGTCGGCCGCCGACAGCACCGGCTCGGGGGCTTCCGCGGGCAGGCCGGTGGTCCGCCGGGCGATCTCGAACTCCTCCTGGAACGTGGGGTAACGGACGAACACCTTGAACATGAAGCGATCCTGCTGGGCCTCGGGCAACGGATAGGTGCCCTCCTGCTCGATCGGATTCTGCGTGGCCAGCACGAAGAAGGGATCGACCAGCCGGTGCCGCACCCGGCCCACGCTGACCTGTCGCTCCTGCATCGCTTCGAGCAGCGCCGCCTGGGTCTTGGGCGGGGTGCGATTGATCTCGTCGGCGAGCACGACGTTGGCGAACAGCGGCCCTTCGAGGAACCGCAGCTGCCGCGTGCCCGTCGCCTTGTCCTCCTCGAGCACGTCGGTGCCGACGATGTCGGCCGGCATCAGATCGGGGGTGAACTGGATGCGGCTGAAGGAGAGTTCGAGGCTCTTCGCGAGCGTGCTGACCAGCAGCGTCTTGGCGAGGCCCGGCACGCCCTCCAGCAGGCAGTGGCCGCGGCTGAACAGGCAGATCAGCAGCTCCTCGATCACCCGGCTCTGGCCCACGATCACCCGCGACAACTGGGCGAGGATGCGGTCGTGCGCCTCGTGCAGGCGGTCGATGGCGGAAGGGTCGAGGGGCGTCTGCGACATGGTGGCTCTCCGGGCGGGAACGGCGGCGCGTGTCCGTGGTTGGTTGGGTCGGTGGTCGTGGCGTGGGAGCGGGGTCAGCGTTGGTAGATCGGGAGCGTGCCCCGGTCAAGCTGCAGAATGGTGAGGTTCGTGGCCGTCGTGTAAACCGGACCGATGTAACCCTGCGGCCACGAGAGGCCGTCTCGGTCGTTCTGGGCCTCCGCCACGAGGCGGTCCTCGATCTGCTTCTTGTAGATCGACCACTTCTTGCCCCCCTCGCGATACATCACCTGGGCGTAGTAGAAGTGGGCGTAGTGCCAGTGGCCGAAGCCGTTGTTGGCGATGTTGCCCAGGTGCTTTTCCGCGTAGTCGAGCATCCGTGGCACGTGGGTGTCGTCGTACTCCCCGGCGTTGAACAGGCAGGCGATGGCCGCCGCGGAGATGGCCGGCCGGCCCCCGCCGCCCTTGGAGCTGTACTGCACGCCGCCGTCGGGCATCGTGCACTTGTGGATGTAGGCGATCGCCTTGTCGATGATCTCCCGCGGCACCGAGATGCCGGCGTTGCGACAGCCCCGCAGCCCCTGCACCTGCGTGATCGTGGTCGATCCCTCGTCGAAGTTGTTGCCGTCCTTGGCGCTGACGTAGCCCCAGCCGCCGTCGGAGGTCTGCGCCCGACCGGAAAACTCCACGGCCTTGTCGAGCACGCGCACGAGTTCCTCGCGACGGCGTTCGTCCTCCTCCTCGCCGAGCACCTGCGAGAGAAAGAGCATCGAGAAGCCGTGCCCGTAGGTGTAGCGGTCGTCGTTCTTGGGATCGCCGATCAGGCCGTTGGGGCGGGAGCGGCTCACGAGGTAGTCGACCGCCTGGCGGATCGGCTCGGCATATCGGCCCTGCGTGGTGGTCGAGCCCTCCATCAGGAGCGCCGTGCCCGCCAGCGCCGTCATGGCGGTGGGGTAGCGGTTTTCGTTCGCCACCCAGCTGCCCCGTCGCGACTGCCTGGCGACCAGCCAGTCGAGCCCCTTGGAGACGACGCGATCGACTTTTTCCTCCGTCGGCGCCGCCGCCAGCGGCAGCGCCGTCAGGATGACGGCCAGGGTCGAGAGGGTGGCGGCGGGCGTGCGGATCGGGCGTGGCATCGGGGAGGGTGTGGTGTGGGGGCGCGGGGGACGGGGCGGCAGGCGTGGAGTCAAAACGGAAGCGGCAGCGTGAGTGCCTTCTTGATCCAGTATTCGATTTCGGCCAGGGGATCGGCCGGGGTCACGGGCCGTGCCGCGGAGGACTGGTAGGGCGGGCGGGGCGCCGTGGGGCCGCCCGTGAAGTCCAGCTGCACGTCCGGGGTCTCGCGTCGGCCCTGGGCCAGCCCGATCGTGTGCGCGACGGGGTCGCCGCTGATCGCGCAGCCGCCGAATCCCATGTCCGGCCGGGCCACGGATCGGCCGTTGAATCGATCGTCGACGTACACTGCCTGGCCGGTGCGTTTGTCGAGGCAGAGGACGCTGACGTGCTGCCGCTCGGGTTCGCGCTCGGGCTGGATCATTCGGACACAGAGCAGCACCGGCAGTTGCGAGCCCGTGTGCACCTGCAGCGTCTGCCGCTGGATCGTCGCCGGGACGGGCCAGAGCATCTCGCCGTCCGCGCCGCCGATCGCCCAGAGCGAGCCGGTGACGAGCTGGGGCATGTGCCGACCCGGCATCCCCACGGAGGCCGAGATGACCCCGATCCTGTCGAGCAGCCGCTTCTCCTCGGCCGTCTCTTCCCGGCCGACGAACACGAGATACCGATCCATCCACGGCAGCACCTGCAGCTGCTCGAGCCCGGCCGGCATCTCGGGGAGCCGCGTGCGAAAGACGATGCGTGCGGCGTCGATGTCGAGAAGGCTCAGATCCCCCGACGGCTCCACCACCGCCAGGCGGCCGTCGCCGGCGGCCGCCGCCCTGGCCTCGCCCGGGTAGTCGCCCAGGGCTCGGCTGCTGCCGTCGACGGGATCGACGACGTCGAGTCGGACCCGCCGCGCCCAGCCTGACTCCGGGGTGTCATGGCCGCCGCCGCCTTTCTCCGCACCGCGGTCGCGGTCCGTCGCGGTCGGCTGCACCGACAGGATCGAGCGGCCGCTCGTGAGCAGCCGCCGCTCGCTCGCGGGGAGGTCGAGTGTCCGCACGATCCGTCCATCGGCCATCGACAGGACGACCGCGGCCCGACCGTCGGGCGGGCAGACGCAGAGGAATTCGTCGTCACCGAACAGGTCGGCCGAGCGGGGCAGCCCCTGGCGTTCCCAGAGCTGGCGGCCGGAGACGGGGTCGTAGACCTTCAGCAACCGGTCGGCCAGCACGGCCACCCCCGTGCACCGGGCGACGCCCGCCATCGATGCGGCCCGCTGCCCAGGCTCGTCGGCGGGCCGCGGCTCGGAGACGCGTGCCCCCAGCGGGGTGCTGCCGTGGCGGCCGCCCCGCCCGCCGCCGATGTTCATGACGAACCCGGCCGCACGTTCGCCCGAGGTGGGATCGGACGAGTCGGTGGCGAGCCACAGCGGACGATGCCCCCCCTTGCCCTGCCCTGCTCCGCCGCCGGCGGCCAGTTCGACGGCCGCGATGCTCGCTCCGGCGCGGATGAACGCGATCCGGCCGACCACCAGGGCCTCGTCCATGCCAGCCGGTTGAAACAGCGGCAGCAGCCGGCCGGCATCGGATCGCGACTTCAGCCCGAACGGCTCGCCGAGCGGCCGGCCGAAGCCATCGGTGGCGCTGATGCCGGACTGCTGATGGAGATCGAAGGCGAGTTCGAGGCCGGGAAGAAAGGAGTCGCGGCCATTCGTCACGGGGATGTTCATCAGCCGCGACCGCATGAACCGCGCCTCGTCCGCTTCGCGCCGCGCTCCACCCTGCCGCGTGTCCCGGCCTGCCCGGCGCGGCACGATCCTGCCGACCGGCCAGGCCTCGGCCGCGGCCTCGCCGGCGGGGAGGCCGGTGAGTTCCTGGCGGATCCGCGCGAGCGACGCGGTGGCATGGTCGCGATCGGAGGCCGCGCCGCCGCGCGCCAGGGCCAGCAGCACGAAATCCCGTTCGACGACGAGGTCCCTGCGATCGTCGCCCGTCGTGTTCCCCTCGATCGCCTCGTCGAGTGCTTCCGCCAGCTCTCGGCGGACCTCGCCGGCCCGCTGGTGTCCGCCGAACCGTTCGATGAAGCGGCGGAGGCCGGCCACGCGGTCGCCCGACCCGATCGCCGCCGTCGCTTCGTCGGCGATGAACGCGTCGATCTCCTCCCGAAGCGACGGGGCCGCCGCCGCCAGCAGCCTGGCGACCCGCCCCTGCGTCCACCGCGCGGGGCTGACGAAGAGCAGCGGATCGGCGCCGTCGGCGATCAGTGCCGTGGCTCCGCCGGGCGGCTGCGTGGCGGGGCCGTTTTCGAGGATCGCACCCCCATCCACCGATGCTTCCCGAGCCAGCAGTTGGCGGGCGGCCTCCCATGACTGGGCCAGGTCTCCCGCGCGGAGAAAGCCGTCGATGCTGGCCCGCAGGGCGACGGTGGCGGCCGCCGGCGAACCGCTCAATCGCACCGCCTCGCGCCACAGGGGCGACGCCTGGGCGAAATCGGTCTTGAGCGCGAACAACAGTGCCGCGGCCACCACGCCCGCCGGCACGCGGGCCGGTTGCAGCGCGTGGGCGGCCCGCACGTCGGCGATGCCGCCGGTGATGTCGCCGCGGTCGAGTCCGAGCTGGCCGCGCCAGAGCATCGCCCATGCATCCTGCGGATCGCCGCGCAGCGCCGTCTCGATGCGGGATTCCAACGCCGCCGATTGATGGAACACGTCGAGCCAGTCGGCGCCCTGGGAGATCACTTCGCCGCGATAGGCGAGCAGGTTGCCCGGCACCGCGTCGCCACGCGCCGCGGAGCGGCCGACGGTGCGGCCGTCGGTGAGATCGATCTCCAACACCTCGGGGGTGTCGAGCGGCAGGAAAAAACGATTCTCCGTGAGGATGCCGCGGCCGCTCGTGCTTCCATGCGCGGTGCCGAGCCCGCGCTGCCAGAGGACGCGACCGGTCGCCGGATCGATCGCGTCCACGCCGCGTCGGCCCACGACGATCGCCCGCCCGTCCACGATACCGGCCACGTAGAGGCGATCCTTGCGCGGCAGCCGCCACACCGCGTCGCCGCGCCGCAGATCGAGGCAGAGCAGTTCCTGTGAATCCGCGGGGGCGAGCAGAACCCTGCCTCCGGCGAGGATCGGGGCGGAATCGAGCCAGCGGCCCGGCCGCGGCTCGCGCATCCCGTCCGGCCGCAGCATGCGGCCGCCGTTGCCAAGGCCCCCCCCCCACGGCAGGGACGCGTCGCGGGAACGCGGATACTCGTGCGCCCAGAGCAGCGTGCGTGTGGCGAGGTCGATGGCCACCACGGCCCCGGCGCCCGTCGGGCAGATCAGCACGCCTTCGGCGAGCGCCGGCGAGAGGCCTGCGAGCCGTCGCGCATGGTTGTCGCGATTGTCGATCGCCCAGCGTTCATCCACCTCCGCGAACGGTTGCGACCACTCCAGTCGGCCGGTCTCCGCATCGAGAACGTCGAGCCGGATCTCCCCCTTCTCCTCCACGAGCACGAGGAGTTGCTCGCCCACCGGCAAGGGCGCGCCGAGATACCACGCCGCGCCGGACGAAGCCTGGCCCGCCTCTTCGTTGTCGGGGCCGCCGCGGCCGCCGACCCGCCACCGCAGGGCACCGCGCTTTGCGACATCGTAGGCCGAGAGCGTGTTGCCTCCCCGCCAGCCACCAGCCGCCTGCATCGCCGGCCGGAAGTTCAGGCCTCCGGGCTGCGGCGGTGCGAGGGCGTCGGGGTGGCTTTCAACCACGAACACCAGTCGGCCATTGCTGGCGAGCGTGCCGCCCGTGGCGTCCTCGAACACGACATTGGCTGCACCGCCCGCATCGGCCTCGCCCGCGCCGTCCTCCTCGGCCGCCGCGGTGCGCAGCGGCGCGGCGCCGGTGCCGGTCTGCAGCCAGATGCGCTTGCCGGTCTCGAAGTCCACAGCCAACAGGCCCATGCTCGTGTGCATGAGGATCGTGCCATCCACGGCCAAGGGCGTGGCGGCCGGCAGCAGCGTGATGTCCTGATCGGCGTGGAGCCGCCGCTGCGACTGCAATAATCGTGATTCCTCCGGATGGCGGGCGAGCGGCACGCGATACCGCGCCGCCAGCAGTGGCAGCGACGCCGTGGCGACACCGTTGCGGGCGGGGTCGCCACGGTGCATCGCCCAGTCGCCGCCCCGCAGGCCCGGCCTGTTCTTCGGCTCGCCCACGAGCCCGGTGAGCCACGCCAGGCCGCCGCCCGCAGAAAACGACAGCGGCACGTCCTTGCCGGCGATGCGGGCGACGTTCCTGCCGCTCGCGCGGGCCTGTTCGAGGATCGCGGCGGCCGCTCCGCGGTCGCCCGCCCGCAGCCAGGCGGTGGCCCGCATGATGGAGAGCGTGGGCTCGAACGCGGCCGCTCCTGCGGCCGACGACAGGCGGTCGAGCCAGGCGGCCGCCGCCAACGGCTGGTTCGCCTCGAGCGCCTCGACCGCCGCGAGCAACGTGGCCCGGTAGCCCGCCGGGGTATGAAACCAGCGTCGGGCCACCGCCACGATGCCCGCGACGTCATTCGCCGCGACGGCCTGCTCGAGCATCCGCTCTGCCCGGGCGCGGAACTGCAGTTCATAGGCATCCCTGCCCGGTTTCTCCAGCGCGCCGATCACGCGGTTCGTCTCCGACTTGATGCTCTGCCAGGTCCGCTGCTGCCGATCGGCGCGAAAGAAGCAATCCCGATCCGCGGCCAGAATCTCGTCGAACAAGGCCGCCGCATCACTCCAACGCTGGTCGGCCACGAGCCGGCGACCCCGATCCAGTTGCCGTTCGCGAAGCCGGTCGCTAGGAAATCCGATGCCCCCGTCGCCGTCGTCGGCATCGGACCCGTCGTCCGCTGCGTCTTCCGTCGGCGGTTCGTCCGCTCGCAGCCTCACCGGCGGATCGACTCCGGGCCCACCGGGGATCCAGAGGGCCGCGACCAGCGCTAAAACCACTG
Source organism: Pirellulales bacterium (assembly GCA_044346795.1). Taxonomy (GTDB): domain Bacteria; phylum Planctomycetota; class Planctomycetia; order Pirellulales; family UBA1268; genus CAMCQY01. The sequence continues at coordinate 2,243 of JBIIYN010000113.1, read as the reverse complement.
GCCGGAGCAGGGGCCGGAAGAGGGACCAGAACAGGGGCCGGAAGAAGGACCCGATAGCGGTCACCAGTGACGGCGCATCCAACGACCGGGCTCGTCTCCGGCGCCGTGCCACCGCGAACGAGACCCCGCAGTGCGTGTGTCGGTGCATGGTTTCGGCGGTTGATTCAGCTCTTGTTTCAGCGGTTGTTTCGGGAGAGGGCCGACCGGGACAAATGCCCTCCGGGGGGCGTCTGGGCCGCCCTCAGGGGCATCCTATCACAGGCGGGGAATTCGCCGGACAAATCGGCCCAAGCCGCGAAAAAAAGGGAAAAACATGCATTTTCAGCCCAGGGTGGTCGGCAAAAGGTGAATTTTCTGGGCGGAAACCGATATTTTTGGGTTGCATTTTCATTCGCAGCGTCTCTAATCGGCCTCGCTTTCGGCACCTGGTGCCGGGCTCCGGTACGCGGTGGGGCACTACCGCACGCAATTTTTTTTGAAGCCTTGGAGGTATTGGCGATGGCGAAGAAGTCGGGAAGCAAGCCCATGACGAAGACCGAGATCATGCGGAGCATCTCGGAGACGACCGGTCTGCAGAAGAAGGACGTCGTTGCGGTGATGGAGGCCCTCACGGATGAAATCCAAAAGGCCCTCAAGGGTCAGGGCATCGGGGTGTTTTCGATCCCCGGCCTGGTGAAGATCGAGCGTCGCAAGGTGCCGGCCCGTCCGGCGCAGAAGGGCGTCAAGAACCCCTTCACCGGCGAACTGCAGGATCGGCCAGCCAAGCCGGCCAGCGTGAAGGTTCGCGTGCGTGCGCTCAAGAACCTCAAGGCGATGGTCAGCTGATCCGCGGCTGCTGCAGGCGTGGCGCCGCGGTTTCGCGGCACGATGCCGCACGAGCAATCCAACGGGCGGTGCCTTCGGGCACCGCCCGTTGTCATTGCTGGACAAAAGGGGACTGGCTCGTTTTGCGAAGCAAAAGGTGCCTGTCCCCTTGTATGAATCGAGGTGCCTGTCCCCTTGTATGAATCGAACGCGCTCTAAAAGAGTCTGCGGAAGGCTTCGACCCATGACCAACGCGGGGCTGCTCGATCCGGGTTGGCCGCCCACGCACGCCAGGCGTCCACGTCGTCGCCCAGATCGCGGCCGCTCACTCGCTTGAGCGACTGCACGGCCCGCTTCCGCACGACCGGATCGGCATCGTCGAGGGCCTTGGCGAGCGTTGGAATCGCCGCGGCGTCGTCCAGTTCGGCCAGGGCGGAAAGGGCACGGAGTTTCACGCCCAGGTCCGCGTCGGATGCATACCGTGTGGAGAGCAGTTGCACGGCGTTCGGCCCACCCTTGCGTCCCCACGCCGTGCAGGCCGCCATGCGCACGCTGTCGTCGGGGTCCTGCAGGCCGCCCGCGAGGATGGCGTTCGCCTCCGGGGTGTCGAAATCGGCCACGGTCGCCACGATCCGGCAGCGGAGTTCGGGATCATGAGCGGCGAGAATCTCGGCGACGAGAGCCCGGGTGAACTGCGACTGTTGCTCGCGTGTGCCCGCCTTTGCGGCCGCGGCCTGTCGGGCGAGCCGCTGGGCGCGTTGCTCCAGAGTCAGACCGTCGCGCGGCATGCCGCCGGCGCCGATCGCGGCGGCGGGCGGCGGCGGTGGATGATCGGCACCGCGTGGCGATTCCTCCCGGGCATCGGGAACCTCGAGTCGCGGAGGTGCGGCAGGCGTCGCTGCCTTGGGCCCCGTCGACGGCGTCGCCTCCTCGTCCGTCCAGCTGCGCCACTTGGTGCGGTGGTAGCCGAAGCGGGGCGGTGGCGTGGCAATCGGCCTGCGCGCGTCGAACTCCCCTGCCCTGCTCTCGACCACCTGCGCCAAGGCGGGCGGCAGCCCCCAGAGCGAAGCCGTCACGAGGCAGGCGCAGGCGACGGCCTTCGCACCTGGGCGACAGGCAGACCGCGCGGCGGGTGGAGCGGGTGAAGCGTCGGTCATCGCGGTGGATGGGCGGATTCCGGGGCGGGAGAAAATAGCCGTCGGCCGTCGGGCAGGCCAGAGGAACTCCCCCGCCCGCCCAGCCCGGCCAGGCAGCCCAGGCTGCCCGGGATGGCTCGCCGGGGGCCGTCGCGCCGATCCGCATCAGCCGCGTCGGAATGCTCGTGAGGGTCCGGTTGCAAAACGGTACGCGCGGTGCAATCTGCCGCGGCCGCGGGCTGGACGGCCGCTGCGCCGGGGCCGTGAATCGGCTCCCGCGCGTCGCGGCCGGATGGGCCGCCG
>JBIIYN010000398.1:0-3157 GCA_044346795.1 Pirellulales bacterium | reverse complement strand
CCAGGATCGGAATCGCGGACGCGGCGGCCGGGCCGATGTCGCCAAGGGCGACGACAGCCTCCAACCGCACGATTTCCTGCTCGGCGCGGGCCGCCTTGCGGAGGGCCGGGATGGCCTTCTCGAGCAGCGCGGCATCCTGCGGGTCGATCTTGATCGCCGCCCAGACGGCGACCGTGGCCAGCACCTCGTCCGAGGACGTGGTCAGCGCCCGCAGTGCGTCGAGCGCCGGCTTCGCGGCCGGTCCGATGCGACCCAGCGCATAAGCCGCGGGATATTTCGTGGCCGGCGTGGCGCCGTCGCCCGTGAGGATGTTCTCGAGTGCCGGCACGGCGGCTGCGGCATCGGATCCGAGGGCGGCGACGGCCACCGCCGCATCGCCCCGGATCATGGGATCCGGATCGGCGAGGGCCCGGATCATGTCGTCGAGCGCCGGCCTGGCGGCCGGGCCGATCGCGCCGAGAATCTCGAGCACCCTTCCCCGCAGGGCCGGGTCGGAGAGCCTGCCACGCAGCGTGTCCACCGCCGTCGCCCCGAGCCTGACCAGGGCCGCCCCGCCGCTGAGCCCCACGGACGGCTCCGGATCGGAGAGCAGGTCGGCGAACTCGGCGGCCAGTTCTCGGCGGGTGGGGTCGTCGAGCGTCTCGGCGAGATCGGAAAGCCCGTGCGCGGCGGAGCTGCGTTCGGTCGACCGTTCGCCGTGCAGGCCGGTCCGCAGCCGCTTCACGGCATCGGCGACCAGCGGCTTGTCGTCCGGGTGAATCCGCGCCCGCGCCCAGCTGACGACCTCTCCGAGGAATTGGTCGTCGTCTGCGGCCGCTTTGGCGAGCGCCGCGTCGGCGTCCTGCGCCCGCACGCTGCCCAGGGCGAAGGCGGCGGCGAACCGCAGGGTGTCTTCATCCGAATCGAGCGCCTTGACGAGCGTCGGGGAAGCGGTCGCCGCCGACTGGCCGATCGCCGCCAGGGCGAGGATGGCCTGCAGCCGCTCCTCGATCTCGCCTTCGGCGGCCAGCTTCGTCAGGGGGGCTACTGCCGGCGCGGCCTCGGGGCCGATCTCGGCCAGCGCGATCGTGGCCCAGTACCGCGCCTTCGGCTGTCCCAAGGCTTCGATCAGAAACGGCACCGCATCGTCGTCCATGTCGGCCAGCGTGTGGAGCGCCGGCATGATCACCGAAGGATCGGCGTCGGAGAGTTGCTTGCTGAGCAGCGGGGCGAGCTGCCCTGGAAGGGGCGTCAGTCGCCGCAGCGCGCGGACGGCCGCCCGTCGCACCCGCGGATCGGGATGCGTGGTGGACTTGACGAGCGGATCGACGGCGGTTGCATACGCCCGGGCATCCTGGGCGGGCATGTCCGTGCGTCCGTCGTCTTCCCGGATCGAGCCGATGGCGGCGGCGGCCTGAGTGGCGACGATCGGGTCGGCGTCCCCGAGAAGCCGAAGCAGCGTCGGCAGCGCCGGCAGTGCGTCCTCGCCGATCAGGCCGATGGCCCGCGCCGCATGCCAGCGGGCCCGCGGATCCTCGTCGGCGGTGCATGTGACGAGGTCGTCGAGCGCCCCTTTCGCCCGCTGGCCGAGCGCGGCGATCTCGTCGATCGCGAGCACGCGGGCATCCTTGTCCGTGGCGGTGGCGAGCTTCTGCATGAGGGCTGCGAGGTCGTCGGCCGAGGCCTGCGGTCCATTCGCGGGAGCCGCGGCGGCTCCCGCCGGCGTGTCGGTCGATTCCGCCCGGGCGGGAGCGGCCGGGGCGGCGGCCACCGCACGAGGGGGCTGCGGTTTCGGTGGCGTGGCATCGGAACACCCCGCCACGGCACCGAGGCACAGGGCCCCGAGCCCGGCCAGGGCTCCGGCTCTCCGCGTTACGTTGAAGGAATCGGTCGATGGAATGTGCGTCATCGCAAACGGCTCCCAAACGGATGGCAAACCGGTCCCGCCGGCTCAACAAACTGACACTTCGGTGCCGCCGGGAAACGAGCAAATCGCTGTCGTGTCGGCGACACTCGAAGACTATACTTTTTCGGCAGGTTCGGATACCTCAGTCTACGAACCATCCGCCACATCATTGGTTTGAACCCCCTCACCAGACAGCCGACGAGGATGACGATGACCATGGCTAGCCCGGCCGCCGCCTGCCCCCGCTTCCGCCGCCTCCGTCCGCTCGCCTTGGCGTTGTCCGCCGGTGCGACGGTCCTCGCATGGCCCGCCGCCAGCCCGGCCCAGTGGGGCGGGTTCGGCTTCAACCGGGGTGGCTATGCCTCCACGGCCGGCCAGGCCGCCTCCTACGGCATGTCGGAAATGATGCGGGCCCAGGGCTATCAGAATCTCGAGAACTCCCAGGCCGCCAAGAACTGGCAGGAAGCGAAGACACTCGAGATGCAGAACCGCCTGCGGTGGACCGAAACGTATTTCGACATGCGGAAGACCAATCGGGAGGCGCAGGCCGCCGAGGCGGGGCCGCGCGTCACCCAGGAGCAGGCGATCCGCATGGCGAGAGCGGCCATGCCGCCCCGGCTCGGCTCCACGCAACTCGACCCCGTGACCGGCCACATCCAGTATCCGCTGGTGCTCACCGCGGCGCAGTTCGCGCCGTACCGCGACGAACTCGACAAGCTCTTTGCCGACCGGGCCGCCTCCGGCGGCAGCATGCAGTACGAGCAGTTCCAGAAGATCCAGGGGACCGTCTCGAAATTCATCCAGGCGCTGAAAGACAACGTCGACAATTTCCCGGCGAGCGACTACGGCCGAGCCCGGACCTTCCTCGACAGCATCGCCAACGAGTCGCGGTTTCCCGCCGGCTGATGCCGCTCACCGAGGGGCGGGATCCGTCAGCCTGACCCGCCGCAGGAGCGGCACGGTGGCCAGCCGCAGCAGGCTCGAGACCGCGAAGACCGTGACGTAGGCCCGGCTGTCCTCCCCGAGGGCCCGCAGCAGGAGCCCGCCGCAGGACGCCCCCGCGAAGGTGGCGACGGCCAGGCCCAGGTTGTACACGGTGATCACGCCGGTGCGGTCGCGGTGTGGAACCGCGTCGAAGAAGAGCAGCGCCACCGCCAACTCCCAGCAGGCCCAGCAGCCGCCCGCGAGAACCTGCACGGCCACGAGATAGCCGACTTCCGCCGACGGCAGCCACAACAGCGACAGTGGGATCACCGACAGCCCGCCCGCCCA
>JBIIYN010000112.1:0-11086 GCA_044346795.1 Pirellulales bacterium | reverse complement strand
ACGTTAAAAGTCGACCAAGCTTCAATTGCCGAAGCTCAGTTTTCTCTGGCTGCTTAATTAAGCAACCCCGAGCGATGGCCCCAGTCGGAAGGGCCTCCCAATCGGTCGCCAAATCCGACTCGCCCCGTTTCACCGCCTGGTACGGGCGGGGCTAAAAAAGTTCCGGGCTGGTGGATGACGAACCCTGTCGGCCGGGGACGCGTCCGCGAGACTCAAATTGACCGGATACACACGTAGACGTCTGGGCTGAAACATCACGGGACGCGGGTTCGACTCCCGCCGCCTCCACTGACAGCGTCCTTCGTGCCGTCCCTCCCTACCGAGGGTGGGCGGCACGTCGCTCGGTCATCCCAGCCCAACATTCGGCACAACCGCCCCGGGGCGGCCCCGACAGCCTCGCGGTGGGCGGATGCCCGCCGCACTTTTCTTGACAGGCATCCCCCGCGTCGTACGGTTGAAGATATTCCCGTACGACGGATGGTGCGGCCGATGAGACTCGTTCCGCTTGGCGAAGTCATGCGGCGCCGTCCAGTCGCGATGGAGCATCGCCCGTGATCGTCGTCTCGCCGAAGGACTGCCCGACCGCCCTCGACGCGGCAGGCGTCGATCAGCCCGTGCTGATCGTTTCCGGCATGCACCGCTCGGGCACGTCACTTTTGGCTGCGGTGTGCCAGTCGGCCGGACTGCACCTCGGCGAACGGATGATGCGGTCGACCGACAGCAATCCGCTGGGACACTTCGAGGATCTCGATTTTTACGAGTTTCACCAGCGAGTCCTCGCCGCAAACGGCGCGTGCAAGGAAGGTTTCCTGGGCGGCGTCGAGCCGCTCGAGGTCCCGCCCCACCTGCAGGCCGCCGCCGCCGGGTTGATCGACGCGAGAAAACGGCTTGCCCGGCCATGGGGCTGGAAAGACCCCAGGACGACCCTTTTCCTCGACTTCTGGCAGTCGCTCCTGCCCGCCGCCCGCTGGCTGTTCGTCGTGCGACCGCCGTGGCAGGTGGTCGATTCGCTCTTCCGGCGGCGCGACCAGGCGTTTCTCGACAATCCTCCTTTCGCGCTGCGGGTCTGGCGTCACTACAACGAACTGGTGCGGGCGTTCGCGGTTCGCCATCCCGCGACCACCATGGTCGTCGACGTGGGCCTGATCGCCAGTGATCCGCAGGCCCTGATCGCGAGCATCCGCGACCGTCTGGGCATACCGCTTTCCGCCCCGGCCGACGTGTTTCGTCGCGACCTCCTCGCGACCGGTTCGTCGGCCCACCATGTCGCCATCGTCAGAGCTGCGGATCCGCGGGCCTGCGAGCTCTACGAAGAGTTGCGGGAGATGTCGGCGTTCGCCGCCCCCACCGCAGGAGAGCGTGGCGATCCCGCCCTCGGCGTGGCCGATGCGGCCCTGATGGAGTGGGCCGCGTCGGCCGCCCGGACCAAGGTAGCCGACGCCTCGCGACACGCGCTCGAGCAGCAACGGACCGAGGTGCAGGCCCTCGTGGCGGAGCGGGATGGAAGACTGTTCGAGCTCGAGAACCGGCTCGAGTCGATTCGATCACTCATCGCCGAACGGAACGCGCAAGCCGAGGCGTTCGCCGCCGGTATGGCCGAGCGGGAAGCGACGATCGCCGGGCTCGCTCGCGAAGTGGAGGTCCACCGCAACTCCGTCCATTCCCTGCAGCAGGCGGCCACCGCGGAGCAAGCGAGGATTCTTTCCCTCAGTCGCGACCTGCACGACAGCCTGCGGAAGATCGCCGCGCTCGAGCAGGACATCGGCATGCGAGAGGAACGCCTGTCCCTCGTGGAAAGCGAACATCGGCGGCACCTCGCCCTCTACCACCAGATGCTGAACAGCAACTCGTGGCGACTGACCGAACCGCTGCGCGAAGCGCGGCGCTGGGTCACTCATCCGGGTGAGCGGTTCGCACACGCCCTGACGCGCTTCATCAAGGGATGCCGGAGCGTGTACGACAGGCTTCCGATATCGTGCGCCACCCGCCTCAGGCATCGCCGGCTTCTTGCCAGCAGATTTCCCCGCGTGCTGCTGGCTTCCGGCAGCCCGGCCGCGACGATCCCGGGCCTGGTGCGGTCGATGCCGCCGCAGATCGGCGTCAGGGCGGCCGCGGCACCGCTTCCGGCCCGTGCGGCGTCGTCTCGGGATCGCATCACGCTGCCGCGGCGCGACGAGCCGGCGGTTTCGGTCATCCTCCCCGTGCGCGACCAATGGGCTCACACCCTCGCGTGCCTGCGCAGCATCGTGGCCGGTGAACCGACGCTGGCTTATGAAGTCATCCTGGCCGATGACGCCAGCACCGACGACACCCGTGATGCCGACCAGTGGGTGGACGGTCTCGTCGTCCATCGGAACGCGCACAACCTGGGCTTTCTTCGCAACTGCAACGCCGCCGCGCGCAGGGCCCGGGGCGAATATCTGCTGTTTCTCAACAACGACACGGAGATCCAGCCCGGCGCCATCACGTCGCTCCTGCAAACCTTCCGCGACCGTCCGGATGCCGGGCTCGTCGGTTCGAAGCTGATCTACCCGGACGGCCGGCTGCAGGAAGCGGGCGGGATCGTTTGGAACGACGGCAGCGCCTGGAATTACGGCCGTGGACAGAACCCGGCCCTGCCCGAATTCAACTACGTGCGCGAGACGGACTACTGCTCGGGTGCGTCGATCATGGTGCCCCGAGCGTTGTTCACACAACTCGGCGGCTTCGACGAACGCTACGCGCCGGCATACTATGAAGACACCGACCTGGCCTTCGCGGTGCGGGCAGCCGGACGCAAGGTCTACTACCAGCCGTCGTCCGTGGTCGTGCACCACGAGGGCGCGTCCCATGGCGTCGATACGGGCCAGGGGGTCAAATCCGGACAGCGCCGCAACCAGCGGCTGTTCGAAGGCAAGTGGCGCGAGACGCTCACACGCGATCATTTCCCGAACGGGCTGGAAGTTTTCAAGGCTCGCGATCGTTCGCGGCACGTCAAGACGATGCTGGTGATCGATCATTACCTGCCCCAGCCGGATCGGGATGCGGGCTCCCGTGTCATGTGGTCATTTCTCCGGCTGTTTCGCTCGATGGGATTCAACGTCAAGTTCTGGCCGCAAAACCTGAGATACGACCCCGCGTATGCGGCGCCGCTCGAGCAACTCGGGGTGGAAATCTTCCACGGCCCCCACTATGTCGACGGTTTCGACGCATGGGCACGAGTCCACGGGGCTGCGCTGGATTACGTGCTGCTCAGCCGGCCACAGGTGGCGATCGACTTTCTCACCCCGTTGAGGAAGCACAGCAGGGCGAAGCTCCTGTTTTACGGACATGATCTCCATCACGCCCGCATGATGCGCGAGCATGCGGTCACGCAAGAGGCCGACCAGCTCAAGAAGGCGGATGCCATGCGCGACCTCGAGATCTCGATCTGGCGGCGGGTGGACGCGGTGTACTACCCGTCGTTCGAGGAGACGGCGGTCGTGCTGCGGGAGTGCCCGGGCGTTGCGGCCCGCACCGTCCCCCTCTATTTCTTCGACGAGCGGACCTCCCCGAATCCCGGACCGGCGGGCCGCCGAGGCATCCTGTTCGTCGCCGGATTCGCCCACCCACCCAACGTCGATGCGGCTGCCTGGCTCGTGCGGGACGTGATGCCCCTCGTCCACCGTGAGATGGGCGATGCCCATCTGTATCTCGTCGGTTCGCACCCCACCGCGGAGGTCTGCGGGCTTGCCTCGGACCACGTGACCGTCACCGGCTATGTCTCGGACCAGCGTCTGGCCGAGTTCTATCGGAGCGCCCGCGTTGCCGTGGTGCCGCTCCGGTTCGGGGCGGGCGTGAAGAGCAAGGTGATCGAGGCGATGCACCACGGCATCCCCCTGGTGACCACGCCGACCGGTGCGCAGGGGCTCGAATCGCTGGAGTCCGCGGTGCCGGTAGCCGCGGATGCAGCCGACATCGCCGCCGAGATCCTCTCTCTGCTCCGTGACGACGTCCGCTGGGGCCACGTCGCGGCGGCCGGTGAGGCCTACGTGACCAGCCGATTCACGATCGATGCCATGCGACGGTCCGTCGCGGCGGACATCTGCGCCGCGGGCCCGTCCACCGCCATCCCGCCCCATGCCGGACACAACAACCTGCCCCCATGATCATCCACAGGCTCCGTTCATTCGCCGAATACCGCAGTCACGCCGCCCGCCTGGCCCCCGTCCATGCGGCGCGACGGCAGCAGGAGTTGAACCTGCAGCTGCCGCATCGCACGGCCTTCACCGTGAAGGGCTTCTCCTATCCGGCCCGCCGGCTGGTCGACTTCGTGGTCGACTTCGCCCATGGCCACGGCCCCCTCGTCAACTGGCGGGAATGGCTCATCTGCCCGATGACCCGGCTCAACAACCGCGCCCGCGCGTGCATCCACCTGCTCGACGCGGAGTTGGGGCTCACCCCCGACGAGTCGGCCTACATCACCGAACAGGTCACTCCGCTCCACGCTTTTCTCGCGAAACGCCACGCCAGCCTCACCGCCAGCGAGTATCTCGGATCGCACGTCCCGCCCGGAGCGATCGATCAAAACGGCATACGACACGAGGACCTCACCCGCCTCTCGTTTCCCGGCGGCTCGTTCGACGTGGCGATGTGTTTCGACTGCCTGGAGCACATCCCTGATCCGGCAAAGGGGTTCCGGGAGATGGCCCGTGTCATCAGGCCGGGCGGCAGGCTGATCTGGTCCGTGCCGTTTCGCAGCGACCTGGAAGACAACCTCGTTCGCGCGGGCGTCGCGGCCGACGGCTCGGTGGTACACCATCACCCGCCGGAATATCACGGTGATCCGCTCAACAGCGCGGGCTGCCTGTGCTTCACGCACTTCGGCTGGAACATGCTCGACGAGGTGCGGACCGCCGGCTTCCGAGACGCCTACGCCCTCGCCTACTGGTCGGACGTGTTCGGGTACCTGGGCACCGAGCAATTCGTCTTCGTGGCGACGAAGTGACCGGCGGCATGCGCGAAGGGCAGGGATGCCGCAATGCACATCGGACCGGAGGGTGTGGGCGATCCCGGCCTACCACACGCACACGTCTCATTGCGCATGATCGCTGTCTTCGGCAGCCAAGACGACACCCTCGTCGCTCACGCCTTCGCCATATGCCCTCGTCCTGCCGGCACGGCTGACCACGCCCGGTGACACTTCACGAAACTCGAACGGACGGCCGGCCTGCAACGCGAGCATCACGCAGCCATCCGACTTGGCTCGAATTGCCTCCGTCTCTGCCGCCTTGTAGTAGCGGATGCTTGGCGAAGCCGAGCACGCAAATGGCTTGAAAAACAGCCGCGAAGGCGCTATCCACTCCTCACTTCCGAATTCCTGTACGAAAAACGTCTCTTGCTCGCACCCCCACCGCTTCACCGTCGCACGCGCGAGTGCATCCGCGATGCCCCGGCTGTGGAACATGTACATGTTCTCGCGGTGTCGGAAATAGAGCCGATCATTCCCGATGGACAGCAACATCAAGAGACAGGCCAGCCCGACAGCTTGCCTCCGGGACGGAAGCCTTGACAACGAGTAGGCCGCCCAACAGAGAGCGACCACGAACGGAGCGGCGAGCCATCGGAACTCTTGGCGAAACGTCACCGATGCGCTGAGCAGCAGCGCACCCATGAACAGCGCGACGGCAGCCGACACCCACCGAAGTTCGGTCCGCTCCGCCCGAACCACGGCACTCAGTCCATATGCCAGGACAAACGTCGCTGCGAGGGCGACAGTGTTCAGCTTGTACGCGAACGGCAACTCAGAGAAATCGAGGATGGACAGGTATTGCGGGCCCTTGTTGACGCCGACCATATTCAGAATACCGGAGCCGATGAACGCGGAAATCTCGGGCGACGACAGCGACAGCATCTTTCCGCCCGTCCCAACCAGAAGCTTTGATCCCAGCAGGATTTTTTTCACCACCAGGAAAACACCGACAGGAGCAGTAGTGACCACGCTGAGGGCAATGCGTGCGCTCCCTGGAAGCCAAGTCTGCAGCCACAAGATGGCGAGAATCGCCGGCGCAGCGACCAGAAACCGCTCGTGGGTGAAGATCAGCAGCGCATACACACAGCCTGCCCAATAGAAAGACGAGGTCCGCCTGTCGCGAGCACCATCGGTGACGGCTTGAAGGAACAGGATGAGCCACAGCACGCACAGCAGTTCCAGGCTGCCATTCACCTCGGATATGTGGAAGAAGGAAAAACGCGCCGTCATGAACAGGCAGGTCAGCGGCAGGGCGATGGCCGCACTTCGCGATGACAACCGCCAGAGGACGCGGTAGAGCATGCACACCAGCAGCGCATAGAAGAGGACGTTGAACCAAACATGCACCTGGTAATTTCCACCGAACAGACGAAACTGAAGATACTGCACACTGAGGTGGACGGGCCTGAATTTGTCGGCGGGGGCCGCCCGCAGCACCTTGTCGACAAACGAGTCCTGCGACGTCGCAAAATACTCATAGGCCCGGAGGTCGTCCCCCATCATGACTTCATGCCGGGTCAAGGGATGCCACCACGCGATCACTCCCGCGATCAGCAGGAAAAAGGGCAGCCATGAACCGGCGGCCTCGACTTTCGACCACACAGGGCGATACCACCGCCTCACGTGGCGAAGTCGTGAGAACCAGTCTCGAAAGATGCCGGGGCAGCCGTTCATGGCCATGCCAGACTTCCGGGTGCCCTCTTGCGACTGCGGCATGGGCTTGGTGACGCGGGACGCCGTCGCAACCAATGCGACGCCCTCCTGGCTTTGTTTCCCGGCATCTGACACGTTCACCGACACGGCGGCCGCCGAGCGGTTCATCCCGTCATTCCCGATGACCGAGTGATCCGCGACGTCGCATCGGTCCGGCATCGCGGCCGACGAAAGGGAGGGTGCGTCATCGTGTTCTTCTCGCGGCGACGGTTCCCGTACAGCCGCCGCGCCTGCCACCATCGGGCCAGGGCCCGCCTGCCTTATGGAGCCGTGAGAGAGTTCAATCACCAGGTTGCACTCCCGCTCGATGAGGTCGCGTGAATGCGAGGCCAGCACGAGGACCCCGGTGCTGAGAACGATCTCCCGCAGCCGCTCCTCCGCCCTCTGCTTGAACTCCGCGTCACCGACGGAGAGCCATTCGTCCATCAGCAGGATGTCGCTCCGCACGGAGGTGGCGATCGAGAACCCGAGCCGCATGAGCATGCCAGTCGAGTACGTGCGGACCGGCATCGCGAGGTAGTCGCCCAGGCCGCTGAACTCGGCGATCTCCGGAACCAGCCGCGCCATCTCCGTGCGGCTGATCCCGAGAATCAGGCCGCGAATCGTGATGTTCTCATAGCCCGTGGCGTCCATCTCGATGCCGAGCATCGGATCGATCAGGCTCGAGATCGTGCCGGTGCGGGAATAGACGCCACGGGTCGGTGGGTAGACCCCCGCCAGCGTCCGCAGCAGCGTCGACTTGCCCGCCCCGTTGTGGCCGACCAAGCCGAGACGGTCGCCGTCCTTGAGGTCGATCGACACGTCCCGCAGCGCCTGGATCACCGCCACGCCCGTCTCGCGGCCGATCCGGCCTCCGGTGGCCGCCGAGGCGATCGTCTGCTTCAGCGACGCGGCGTGCGCGCCGAAGATCGGGAAGTCGACCGAGACGTGTTCGAGCGTGAGGCGTGCCATCGGTTCAGATCCAGTACACCACCTGCCGCTGCTTCCAGCGATACAGGACGGCGGCCACGACGACGTTGAGACCGGTGAAATACAGCAGGAACCACCAGGTGCCGGTCGCCGGCGCGCCGCCGAGCAGCGGCACCCGCAGGATGTCCAGCAGTTGGGCCAGCGGGTTGTAGAGGATGAAATGCGCACGCTCCGGCAGGCTTTCCGGAAACCAGAACACCGGCGTGAGGAACATCAGCAGTTGCAGCGTGCTGGCGACGATCTGCGGCACGTCGCGAAACCGCGCGCAGAGAATCCCGAGCGAAATGCTCAGGGCATGCAGGTTGACGAGCACCACGACGAGCCCGGGCAGCGCGAGGAGCATCCGGGGGGAAAACGGAATTCCCGCCCACCAGGCGACCGGAATGAAGAGCACCAGGTGATGCGCGAGCGCGATCAGGTTGCGCGACAGGCTTCGCCACACGAAGACACTGCGGGAAAACTCCGCCTGCTTGAGATAGGGGGCGGCCGCGATGAACACGTTGCAGCCGTCGTTGATCGTGGTGGTGAAGAAGTTCCAGAAGATGATGCCGAGCGTGAGGTGGGGAAAAAACTGCGACAGGGGCACCTTGAAGAGCGCCGAATAGAGCGGGCCCATGCCCAGCAGCATCAGGCCCATGCTGAGCGTCATCCACAGCGGCCCGAGCATCGAACGGCGGTACCGCAGCACGACGTCGTACCAGGCCAACGTCCACCACAGTTCGACGTTGCGGGTGCCGCTCCACCAGTCGGCCCACGCGGCGGAGCTGCTCCGTGCGGGGCTCAGGTGGCGGCTGGACTGGCTCATGTTCGACCGCGGTGCGGGGGGAGGACGGTGACGCAGGCCGTGGTTGACCAAGGCTGAGGAGGCGTCCCGTGACCTCCGGCAGGAGTCGATAGGTGCGACACTAAATAGGGCCCGCGAGGGCGTCAAGGATCCGGTCCGGATGGAAGAACCGGTCGAGCGGGAAATCATCTCGGTTCGGGGAGACCCGCTACCGAAGAGTCCGGATATTCCGAATAGTGCGATTGTCGCGGTCGTCGCTTTGGCGCACATTGCACCACCGCCACGCCGGTCACCCGCCCGAAACGTTGAACCTGACCTCTGCCAGCACGAGCCGTCCATGAACGCCACGCACCACGCTCCCGCAAACCCCGCTTCTCCGATCGCGATCGTGATGGCCGCCGGCCGCGGCACGCGGATGGGGGGCGACCTGCCGAAGGTGCTCTTCGAGGCCGCCGGTAAACCGCTCGTCCGCTGGGTGCTCGACGCCCTCGAAGCCGCAGGCGTGAGCGATCGGATCGTCGTCGTCGGCTACCGGGCCGAACTGGTGGAATCCGCCCTGGCCGGCCTCCCCGGCGTGTCGTTCGCTCTCCAGAAGGAGCAACGCGGCACGGGAGACGCCGTCGCCGCTGCCGCCGGCCTGATCGCCGACCGGCTGCAGTCCCGGCCAGCGGCCGACCGCACGCCCGTGGTGATCGTCTGCGGTGACTCGCCGATGCTGCGGCCCGAGAGCGTCGCCGGCCTGCTGCGACGATTCTCGGAGTTGCAGGCGGACTGCCTGCTCGGCACGGCGATCACCGCCGACCCGCGTGGCCTCGGCCGGATCGTGCGGGATGCCCGGGGCCGGTTCGTGGGCATCGTCGAGGAGAAGGACGCCACGCCGGAGCAGCGGCGGATTCACGAGGTGAACATGAGCACCTACGTGTTCGAGGCCCGACCCCTGCTGCACGCCCTCGCCCACCTGGGCAACGCCAACGCGGCCGGCGAGTACTACATCACCGACTGCCCGGGCATGCTGCTGGCCGAGGGACGCGCGGTCGATGCCCTCGACTGCCTCGACCAGAGCGAGACGCTCTCCGTGAACACGCCGGAACAACTCGCCGCCGTCGCCGCCGCGTTGTCGGCACGAGCAGCCCACGAGCCGCCCGCGGCCTGCGAACATGGTCCGCCGGGCTGACGTTTCGGCGAAAACGCCTCAATCAGCCCGTCTTTTCCTGATTGACTCGTAACGGTGTGGCCTGCAATCATACGCCGCAAGCGGCGAGGCCGATCCCGGCGGGCCCCGCCGGAACAGTGCGTGAAATGGAGTTCACCGCATGGCAAGGTGGCAATACGCCCTGACGCGGATTGTTGGCGGCCTGCTCGTAAGCGGCCTGTCGCTGGCAGCCGGTCCGAGTGCCGTGGCCGCTCCGCCGGACGGTGGCCCGGCCCCGGTCCGCATCGCGAGAGAGCTGCCGCAGCCGCTTCCGCCGGTCGAGTCCGCCAACCCGCTGCCGCTCGCTCCCGAGCACCTCGGGCCCGATCTCTCCGGGCAGACCGCCGCAGCCGCGGCCTCCAAGAGCCACGGCTGCATCAGCTGCCACACCGGCGTCGGCGACATGCATCGCAGCCCGAACGTGCACCTCGGCTGCACCGACTGCCACGGCGGCAACGCGGACGCCCTCACGAAGCAGGCCGCCCACGTCCATCCGAAGGAGTGCGAGGCCTGGCCCGGATCGGCCAATCCCGTGCGGTCCTACACGCTGCTGAACCACGAATCGCCCGAGTTCGTCCGCTTCGTCAACCCCGGGGATCTCCGCGCGGCTCCGATCGCCTGCGGCGGCTGCCATTCGTCGATCGTGCTGCAGGTGCAGAAGAGCATGATGACCCACGGCTGCATGCTCTGGAACGCGGCCCTCTACAACAACGGCTCGATCCCCAACAAGCGGGCCTCCTTCGGCGAGAGCTACAGCATGCACGGCGTCGGACAACGCCTGCAGACCGTCCCGCCGCCCACCGAACACGAGATGAACTACCAGGCGGTGGTCGCCACCCTCGACCCGCTGCCGCGGTTCGAGCGTTCCCAGCCCGGCAACATCCTGCGGATCTTCGAACGCGGCGGACGGTTCCGGCCGGAGGTCGGCATTCCGGAACGGCTCGAGGAGAACGGCCGGCCGCGCACGCGGCTGAGCAACCGCGGCCTCGGCACCGAGAACCGCACCGACCCGGTGTTCATCGGCCTCACGAAGACCCGTCTGCTCGATCCGACGCTCAATTTCCTGGGCACCAACGACCACCCCGGCGACTACCGCTCCAGCGGCTGCACCGGCTGCCACGTCGTGTATGCCAACGACCGCTCGCCGGTCCATTCCGGCCCCTACGCCAGGTTCGGCAACCGGGGCGAAAGCTTCTCCGCCGATCCCACGATCCCCAAGCAGGAGAGCGGCCACCCCATCCACCACCAGTTCGCCCCCGGCAACGGCATCCCCACCAGCCAGTGCATCGTCTGCCACATCCACCCGGGCACCACCGTGATGAACAGCTACATCGGCTACATGTGGTGGGACGAGGAGAGTGACAGCGACCTGATCTATCCGAAAGAACAGAAATATCCGACGTCGGAGGAGGTGATCAATGCCGCGTTCAACAATCCC
>JBIIYN010000397.1:0-3178 GCA_044346795.1 Pirellulales bacterium | reverse complement strand
CGTTCAAGTCTCCTCCTGCCGAGGCTCTGGCATGCAACTCAACGCGGGCGCCCTGCGGATCGTCGCCGAGATCCTCTCCGACCCCGAGCGGCTCGGCGTGGCATGCCAGACCGCCGCCTGCGGCGCGCGGATCGTGGATTGCGGCGTGAAGTCGGTCGGCAGCATCGCGGCGGGCGTGCTCGTCGCGCGGGCCGCCATGGCGGGCTTGGGAACGGTGGCGGTCGAGCAGCCGGGCCAGGTGGCCGAGGAGTTCGCCCGCCTCTGGCCCGACTGCGAGTGGCCGATCGTGGCCGTCGCGAGCGACCAGCCGCTCGCGGCCTGCCTCGCCGCGCAGTACGCGGGCTGGCGGGTGAGCACGGCCGGCTACTTCGCCATGGCGAGCGGCCCGATCAGGGCGGCGATCGGGCGGGAGGATCTCTTCACGGAGATCGGCATGCGGGAGCGGGCCGACGACGCCGTCGGGCTGCTCGAGACGGCGAAACTGCCGCCGGACGACGTGGTCATGACGCTGGCGGCGGACGCGGGCGTGCCCGCCGACAGGCTCGTGCTCCTCGTGGCCCGCACGGCGAGCACCGCGGGCACGCTGCAGGTGATCGCCCGCTCGCTGGAGACCGCGCTCCACAAGCTGCACGACCTGCATTTCGATCTGCGGCGCATCCGCCGCGGCACCGGCCGCGCACCTTTGGCGCCGGTTCCGAAGAAGGACGACCTCCTCGCGATCGGCCGCACGAACGACGCCATCCTGTACGGCGGCCACGTGGTGCTCGAGGTCTCCGGCGACGACGAGAGCCTTCTCGAGATCGGCCCGCGGATGGTGAGCCGGGCCTCGGCCGATTACGGCGCGCCGTTCTGCACGCTCTTCGAGCGGGCGGGCCGTGACTTCTACGCGCTCGACCCGGCGCTCTTCGCGCCGGCGCTGGTCGATCTCGTCAACGTCGACACCGGCCGGCGGCATCGCTTCGGCGGTCTCGCCCCGGCCATCGTCAGCGGTTCGTTCGCCGCGCCGACAGCCGCGACCGCCGGCCAGGGACCATGATGCCGACACCCAGGCATGTCGGGGGTGGCCTCGAGGCGGCCGTGGTCGGCGAACCGGCCGGCTGGCACGTGGGCCGGTTGCTGACGGCGCTCGCCGCCCGCGGTCATCGGGGCACGGTGGTCCGGTGGCAGGAACTCGCGGCCACGGTGAGCCCGGCCGGGCCGGTGACCGGCGCCGCGGATCCGGGAACCGAACGGTTCCTGCCTGCCGCGGTCGAGGCGGCCGATCTGGTCGTCGTGCGGGGCATGCCCGGCGGCGGACTGGAAGAAGTGATCTTCCGGATGGACGTGCTCGGCCGGCTGGCTGCCCGAGGCACACCGGTGGTGAACAGCCCCCGGGGCCTTGAAATCGCCATCGACAAATACCTGTCTCTCACCCGGATGGCGGCCGTCGGCCTGCCCGTCCCGCGCACGATCGTCGCCCAGCACCCGGCCGGCATTCGCGAGGCCTGGGGGTCACTGGGGGGCGACTGCGTGTGCAAGCCGCTCTTCGGGTCGCGCGGCCGCGGGATCGTGCGCATTCGCGATGAGACGTCGCTGGCGGCGGTCGTCGCCGTGGCCGCCGCCCAGCCCGCCGGAGCGGTCACGTATCTCCAGGAATTCGTGCCGCACCCCGGCTGGGATGTCCGCATCCTCGTGGTCGGCGACGAGGCGTTCGCGATCCGCCGGTTTTCACCCCCGCACGAATGGAGAACCAACGTCTCGCTCGGGGGCCGGGCGGAGTCCTTCGCGCCGCCGGCCGCCTGGCTCGATCTGGCCAGGGCGGCGGCCCGGGCGACGGAGACGGAGGTCGCCGGCGTCGATCTCCTGCCGACCCTTGACGGGCGGGTGCTGGTTCTGGAGGTGAATGCCGTCCCCGGCTGGCGGGGACTGGAGGCGGCGACTGGCCTCTGCGTGGGCGACGCGGTTGTCCGTCACCTCGAGCACCGGGTTCGCTGAGTTTGGCAAAAGGGGACTGGCTCGTTTTGCGAAGCAAAAGGGGGACTGGCTCGTTTTGCGAAGCAAAAGGGGACTGGCTCGTTTTGCGAAGCAAAAGGTGCCTGTCCCCTTTTCCCACGCAGCTTGAGACATTTTCTGAGCCCGCGCCAGCCAGGACAGTTGGCAAACGCGAAACAGGTGGCCTGCCTACTTGTTGAGCAGAACCCCCGGTGCCACCAAAGCGGGCAGCCCTGCCCGAAAAAAAGACCGACCTCTTCGGTTTGACGTAAGTCGCTGTCATGCAAGCACTTCGCGCAAGCGCTTGACCGGGCCGAAAAGGTTTCTCGCAGGTTCGACGTGAACGTGCCGGCCTCACCCGCCCCCGGGCTCGCCCTGAGCCCAATGGGCTCGGTCGTTTCGATGGGCCAAAAGACCCGCCGACAGCCCGTTGCCGGGCAGGACACCAGCCTGCCGGCGGGCCCAGCCAGATAGAAGAAGGAAGCCACTCCGATGCCAGCCTCGACTGTCGACCCGGGAACCGACCATGCCGCCGCCGCCGTTCTCGAGGTCGCCGAACGCCTTCATGCCGTGCGGCCGGAATGGGTCATCTTCTTCAGGGAGGTGCTGGGGGTGGACGGCATCGTCCGCCGCACGTTCAACGCGCCCGAGGCGCTCGTGCGGTTCGAATGCTCGCCGCAGTACGCCCGGATCCGCGAGATGCTCGACGACCTCCGCGACCGCGAGCGGGAGCGGCCCGTCGAACGCGACGCCCAGCGGGTGGTGACGGTCCGGATGCCCAGCAGCCTCCACGAAACCCTGAAGGCCGAGGCAGAGGAACTGAAGGTGAGCATCAACACCCTCTGCATCTCCAAGCTCATGAAACTGATCGACGGCGAGGGCCGGCGAGACCTGTCCGCGGGCCGCCCGCAGCAGACGGACGCCGAGGCTTGAAGCCCCGGAAAACCACCAGACATAGGCGAGGGGTCGGCGACAGCTCGAGGAGCTTGCTTCACGACAAACACGACATCCTGTCGTTTTGTCTTGGCCGGCCTCCGACGGCTGGTTCTGCGCTTCGCATCCTGCGAAGCACGCTGGACGAGGCGAGGGGTCGGCGACAGCTCGAGGAGCTTGCTTCACGACAAACACGACATCCTGTCGTTTTGTCTTGGCCGGCCTCCGACGGCTGGTTCTGCGCTTCGCATCCTGCGAAGCACGCTGGACGAGG
>JBIIYN010000111.1:0-11152 GCA_044346795.1 Pirellulales bacterium | reverse complement strand
CGCCAGCACGACCTGGGCCGCGATGGCGTCGGTCCGTTCCTTCTTGCGGCCGCGCGACAGGCCGGAGCCGGCGAGCAGCCCCGTCGCCTCGCGGGAACTGTACCGCTCGTCGTGGAACGCCACCGGCAGTCCCGTCTCCGTGGCGAGCCAGCGGCCGAAGCGTTCGACCTCCACCGACATCCGGCTGTCGGTGCCGTCGGCGTGGATCGGCAGGCCGACGACGAAGCCGACGACGCCCTCGTCGGCGACGAGCGTGCGGAAGAAGACCGCGTCGGCCTGCGCGTCGCCCGTGGTCTGCCGCACGCAGAGCGGGCTGGCCAGGATGCGGTGGGCGTCGCAGATCGCCACCCCGATCCGCCTGCGGCCGTAGTCCACCCCCGCCACCCGCCCGGTGGGCGGAACGGCGGCTGCCGGGACGGGCGGTTCGTCGGCGGGGGAATGGATGGCCATGCAAGCGCGCGAGGAGGTCATTCGGCCGTGTCGGGGGCGAACCGGCCGGTCGTCAGGAAGGCCGCCGTGGCCTGCTGCACCCGCGGGTTTTTCATCATCGCGGCATGATGCACGGGCAGCAGCAGGAAGTCGCGGGCCCCGGGGAGGCGGGTTTCCTCGACGCGGACCACCGCGTCGTCGTCGCCGACGAGAAGGCGGCTGTAGCCGCGGTCGTCTCCCTTGCCGCCGGCCACGATGCCGAACGGGCAGGACGGCACCGCGAGATCCCTGGAGATCCTGTTCCAGTCGAGGACGAGGTCGCGGGCGGCGCCCTGGGAAAGCGATGCCAGCACGTCGACCTTCGAGACTATGCGGGCCAGTTCCGACCCCTGGTTCGGAGGGCCGAGCATCACCATCCGGCGGATGCGGGCGAGGTCGGGTTCCTCCGCCAGCGTCATCCAACGCCGGACCACGAGGTTGCCCATGCTGTGGCCGACGAAGCTGATGGCGTCGGCCGCGGGCAGGCCCGCGATCACGCTGGCAAGCGCCCGGCCATGGTCGTCGAGGCCGGCGCTCGTGCTGGCGTATCCAAACGAGAGCACCGTGGCGGCGGTCTTTTTGCGGAGGTGCTCCACGAGCGGCCGCATCGAACGCCGGCCTTCGCCGAGGCCGTGCAGCACGATCACCGCCGGCCCCTCGACGGCGGGAATGCGGCCGGCCCGCTCGAGGCCGGCGAAAGCATCGAGGCACGCCTCGTGGTCCCCCTCGTGGACGACCGCATCCCGCGGGTCGAGGATGCGGCAGGCGCCGGTGTCGGGACGGCGTTGCAGCCGCCAGTCGTGCCGGATCAGTTCGTCGGACCACCGCAGCGCGTCGGCAGACCGCCGCAGCCTCTCCAGCCAGTCGGCATCCCGCGTGCCGGTGGCCGCGGTGGCCGGGCCATCCTCGGCACGTGCCACGCCCGGCGGGTGCCAGCCCAGGGATGGCGGCCATGCCAGCGATGCCGACCATGCCACCAGCGGCCAGGCCAGCATCCGGCCGCATCGGCTGGTTGCCGAAAAGGCGGACCACGATCGGTGCCGGGCATACAAGCTCACAGAAATTCCGTCCAGCCGCGTTTTTCGAGTTCGGCCACCACCTTGCGCACCGCCTCCTCGTGGGCTCGGCGGGCGACCAGCGTGGCGTCGGGGGTGTGTACCACCAGCATATCCTCGAGCCCCATCGTGACGACCAGGTGGTCGTCTCCGGCATGCACGATCGTCCGCGTGGACTCGATTCCCAGGTGCCTGCCCACGACCGTGTTGCCCTCGGCGTCGCTGCCCCGCTGGCGGGCCACGGCCGACCAGCCGCCCAGATCGTCCCACGAGAAGGGCGCCTCGATGACGGCTACGTCGCGGGCATGCTCGAGCACCGCGTAGTCGATCGAAATCCCCTTGATGGCGGCGAACTCCTCGGCGAACACCGTGTCGCGGGCGGGGGTGTCCCAGGCGTCGGCGATGCGGCGGAGATGGAGGAGGCAGTCCGGCTGGCGCTCGGCGAGGGCGGCCAGGATCGTGGCCGCCTTCCAGACGAAGATACCGCCGTTCCAGAGATAGGTGCCCGCCGCGAGATATTCCTGCGCCACGGCGGCGGGGGGCTTTTCCCGGAACTGGGCTACAGCGTGCACCGGGGCGTGCACGGGGGCTCCAGCGTGCACCGGGGCGTGCACGGGGGCTCCAGCGTGCACCGGGGCGACGGGCGGCGAGCCGGCGGCGGCCGGCGGGCATTCGATCCGGGCGCCCTGCTGGATGTAGCCGAAGCATTCGGCCGGGTAGGTGGGCTTGATGCCGAAGGTCACGAGCCTGCCCGGTGACTGCTCGACGAGCGTCACCGCCTGACGGATCGCGGCCCGAAAGCTCTCGGCGGGGCGGATCACGTGGTCGGAGGGCATCACCGCCATGACCGCGTCGGGATCGTGCCGCGAAACGAGCAATGCCGCGAGGCCGATGCAGGGGGCCGTGTCGCGCTTGCAGGGCTCGCCGACGAGCCCTGCGTCGGGCACCTGCGGCAGCTGCCGCCGCACCGTCTCGAGCAGGCGGCTGGCCGTGACCACGAGCACGCGGTCGGGCGGCACGAGCCCTTCGAGGCGTTCGACGGTGTCCTCGAGCAGGGTCTTCGCGCCCGCCAGTGGCAGGAGTTGCTTCGGCAGCGCCGAGCGGCTGGCCGGCCAGAAGCGGGTGCCGGATCCTCCGGCCATGACGATCGCGTGCAGCATGAAACGTGTGCTCCGGTTGTTGCCGTCGTTGTTTTTCTCGTTGCTGGGGGGAGTCGTGTCGCGTGCGGGAACGGTCAGCCGCCGATCACCGTCGGCCTGTCGAGCACGGTTCCGGCTCGCAGCAGGCCCGCGACGTCAGTCTCGTCGATGATGCGGTCGGCGGCCAACTCCACGTCGATCCCCTCGGCCACCCGCACGCCGGCCTTGGCCAGCAGCCGGCGGGCATGGGCCACGAGCGCCGCATGCACGTGTTCCGGCGCGTCGCCGGCGGATCCGCTCGGATTCTTCAGCGGGGCGAAGCCCTCGGAGGCCTCGATTTCGACGACGCAGACGCGGTCGGCCAGGGGCATGAGGTCGAAGATGAAACGCTCGAACTTGAACGCGTTCGGCGCGGTCGGCACGACGCGGTCGCCGTCGGCGTCGAGGCAGGGCACCACCTTGAAGGCGCGGTGAAGTGGCAGCGCGTCGTCGCGGGCGGCCGCGCGTTCGAGGAACGCCCTCGTGAAGGCGTGCACCGCGATGCTTCCGGCGTGGAACCGCAGCCTGCCGTCGGGCAGCCGTTCGGCGGCGAGGGACGGCGGCAGGTCGCTGTATTCGACCACGCGGTGCCGGCCGTGCGACTCGACCACGATGCCGACCCGTTCGGCGGGATCGATCTTGCGGACCACCTGCGTGCTGAACTCGGCGTCGGTGAGCAGGTGATAGCCGAGAAACTCGGCCGCCAGCGGCATGGCGAGCGGATTGTCGACCTGGAAGCTGACGACATGCGCCGCCCCCTGCCTGCCGAACCAATCGAGGCCTCCGGATTCGGCCAGCGCCACGAGCATGCCGCCGTGGCCGTCGGGCGCGACCGCGAGGTGGCCGGGGCCGTCGAGCAGCAGCCGGCCGGTGGCGGCGTCGAGCGCGGGCAGGTCGTGCTGCCGGAAGACGAAGACCCGCTCCGGGTCGAGGCCGCAGAACCGCTGTTCGGCCAGAAATCGGCGGGTGTCGTCGTCGGTCGCCGAGCTGGTCATGATGGCCAGCGGCACGTCGCGGCCATAGCGGCGTCTCACCGCGACGAGCTTGCCGAACAGCACGGCGAAGAGGTTGGCCTTCGACACCGGGCCGACGCTGCAGAGCCCCTTGGGCCCCTGGCAGCCCAGGCGGGTGCCCTGTCCGCCGGCGACCAGGATCGCCCCGACCGTGCCGCCGGCGAGGGCTTCGCCGCCGCGGCGCACGGCGTCGGCCGGCAGGACCGGATTGTTCCCATCGCCAAGCCGCAGGCAGGGGGGCGTGACGGCGGCGGCGAGATCGAGCGAGTGGGCACGAGCTTCGACGCCGTCGGCCGCGAGCCGCCGCATCTCCCCGAGGAGATGCCAGTCGACGGCTTCCAGCTGCGCCGAGAAGGCCCGCTGGGAAGACTCGTCGAGGCTGTTCCAGAACGCCAGCAGGTGCCGTTGCCCCGCACGGGCGAGGGTGGTGACGAGGGCCGGTGGGGCATTCATCCGCGAACCCATTTCCAGAACACGAGGCACAAGAGCGGAAAGCCGACGAAGATCACGGCGTAGGTGAAGAGCGTCGTCCAGAGGTGTTGGGGCCAACGTGCCATGGCGAATGGGCGGGCGGGGAACCCGCGGCGCTCTGGAGGGGGAGCAACAGGCTTCAGGCGGATGTCGTCGCCAGGATGTCCACGGGAATCTCGATCGTCTCCTCGGCCGGTTCGTCGAGCCGGCACTCGACGCGGACTCCCCACGGGAGCACCTCCGCCGCCGACACGACGGCCTCCACGCCATCATACTCGGTCGTGACTTCGACCGTGGGCAAGGCCGCCAGCGGCGGACAGAAGCCGACGTGCGCGTAGCCCGTTCGCGTTCCCGCCGGCACCACCACCGACAGCCGTCCCCGCACGTGTTCGGCACCGCCGGGCAGGGCCAAACGCTCGAACCGCTGCAACAGGCTGCCGTCCTGCCGCGGCGCCGGCCGCAGGCGGTCGTCGGCCTGGATGTGGGACGCGGGCGACGCGGGCAGGGCCGACGGCGTTGTCGCGGGCGGGATCGCGATGGAGGCCGACCGCTCGCGCGGCGGCCCCGCCGGGGGCCGTCGGCGGAGAACACGCGCGGCGATCCGCGCCGTGGCAGGACCACGGAGGGCGACCGACAGCGAGATGAGCAGGGGGAGCAGCGAGACGATTTTCTCCGGAATCGTCATGGATCGCATGGGCAGGCTCACGGCCGTCACCGCCATGACCAGCCCCAGCCGTGTCAGCAGCGACGGCAGCGACGCCGCGGCCGATCCCGCGGCCCGCACCGCCAGGTCGCCGATCGCCACGAGCATCGCGCCCGCGGCGCAGGTGACCAGTGCCGCCCCCGTTCCCGGCTCGATCGCGCCCGCCAGCCTCCGCATCACGAGCAGCCCGCCACAGGCGAGGGTCAGCGCACCGGAGAGCATCGCGACCTGCGGGAGCACGTGGATCGAGAGTGCCGCCAGCCGGTCACCGGCGTCGTCGCCGCCCGCGCCGCGCGAGCCCGGTATGGCAGGTGAGCCCGGCATGGCTGGTGATCCGGCGGGAGACTCCATTCGATGCATGCGGCCGCGCCCGGCGATGCGGCCGAAGGGCACGGATGACGAGCGTGGACGATCGGCTCAGCCGACGGCCACGCCCGCCCTGGCCGCCTTGGCCAGATCCTTGGCCCGGTCGGTCTGCTCCCAGGAGAAGCCCTCCCTGCCGAAGTGGCCGCCGGCGGCGGTCTTGCGGTAGATCGGACGACGCAGGTCGAGGTAGTCGATGATGCCGCGGGGCGTCAGTGGGAAGAACTCACGGGCCAGCTCGCAGAGCCGCTCGTCCTCGATCTTGCCGGTGCCCTCGGTGTCGACGTGCACGCTCACCGGCTCGCTCACGCCGATGGCATAGGCCAGCTGCACCTCGCAGCGGTCGGCGAGGCCGGCCGCGACGATGTTCTTGGCGACGTGGCGGGCCATGTAGGCCGCACTGCGGTCGACCTTCGTCGGATCCTTGCCGGAGAAGGCACCGCCACCGTGGCGGCCCCAGCCGCCGTAGGTGTCGACGATGATCTTCCGGCCGGTGAGGCCGCAGTCGCCGTGGGGGCCGCCCACCACGAACCGGCCCGTGGGGTTGATGTGGTAGGTGACGTCGCCCGTATCGAGATCCTTCGGCAGCAGCGGCTTGACGATCTTGTTGACGATGAAGTTCTGGATGTCCTCGTTCGACACGTGGGGGGCGTGCTGCGTGGAGACCACCACCGTATCGACGCGGACCGGCCGGTTGCCGTCGTACTCGATCGTCACCTGACTCTTGGAGTCGGGGCGGAGCCAGTCGACCTCCTTCTTCTGCCGGGCCTCGGTGAGCCGGTTCAGGATGCGGTGGGACAGGGCGATCGGCAGCGGCATCATTTCCGGGGTTTCGTTGCAGGCGTAGCCGAACATCAGGCCCTGGTCGCCGGCACCGATGTCCTTGCCCTTGGCTTCGTCCTCGTTGACGCCCATGGCGATGTCGCCGCTCTGCTTGCCGACGGCCACGAGCACGGAGCAGGTGTCGGCGGCGATGCCCATCTCGTCGTCGGTGTAACCCACCTGGCGGATCACGTCGCGCACGACCTGCTGGTAGTCGATCGTGCCGCGGGAGGTGATCTCGCCGGCGATGACGGCCAGGCCGGTGGTCACCATCGTCTCGCAGGCCACGCGGCTGCGGGGGTCCTGGGCGAGGTAGGCGTCGAGCACGCCGTCGGAGATCTGGTCGGCCAACTTGTCCGGATGGCCCATGCTGACCGACTCACTGGTGAACAGATACTTGCCTTGTGCCACGGCGGATGCCTCGTGCAGGTGTGAAGGGAATGCGTTCCAGGTGTGAAAGCACCGATTATTGAGGTTTAAAAAACAAGTTCAACCCCTGTCCCATGCAAGCCCGAAGCGCCAGCGAGGGAAATCCGGGGCTGCGGGAATGCCGTCCCTCGCTTGCGCGTCGGGCTTGGCTGGACCTGTTTCTCACCGGTTAGTATCGGCGGAGCCTTGCGTTCTTGGCAAACCGGCCGCCGGCAGTCGCCGCAGGATGGCCGTGGCCGTGGCCGCGGTCGAGCCCCGCTGCGAGGCGACGAGTTCGGCCGCCCGCCGGCCGAGGGAGGCGGCGTAGCCCTCGGTCTCGAGGCAGGACCGCACGAAGGCCGTGAGGGCGGGGCCGTCGGCGACCATCACCGCGGCGTCGGCCGCCAGCAGCCGGCGGACCTCGTCGCGAAAGTTGCGGGTGTGGGGGCCGAACGAGACGGCCGCCCCGTAGGCCGCCGGCTCGAGCATGTTCTGCCCGCCGCGTTTGCCGTCGAGGCTGCCCCCGACGAACGCGATCGCCGCGGTGCCCCACCACCAGCCCAGTTCGCCCGTCGTGTCGACGAGCAGCACCCGCGGCTCCGGCGCACGAGCAGGGGTGGCCGTCGGAGGAGAGGCTGTTGCGAGGACAGCCGCGGGATCAGCGGCCGGCCCGAGCCGGCTGCGCAGCTGCCAGGCGAGGCCCGTGCGGTCGAGCAGGGCCGCGATCTCGGGCGTGCGCTCCACGTGCCGCGGCACGAGCACGAGCCGCAGCCGCGGGTGTTTCTCGGCCAGTGCCCGGAAGGCATCGATCGCCAGCTGCTCCTCCGGCGGCTGCGTGCTGCCCGCCAGCAACACGACGTCGTCGTCGCCGAAACCCGCCAGCCGGCGCAGCCGCGCCACGTCGGCGGACGCCCGATCCCCCTTCACGCCGTCGAACTTCATCGAGCCGGTGACGGCCAGGTCGCAGCCGCCGGGAGGGATGAACGACGCGAAGCGGTCGGCGTCTTCCTGCGACCGCGCGATCACGAGCGACACCCGCCCGAGCATGCCACGCACGAGCGGGCGGATGCGGGAATAGCCCCCGGCGCTCGCCTCGCTCATGCGTGCGTTCGCCACGACGACGGGGATGCCGCGGGCATGGACGCAGGCGAGGAGGTTGGGCCAGAGTTCCAGTTCGCCAAGCACGAGCAGGTCGGGACGCACGCGGTCGAGCACGCGGTTGACGGCCCAGGTGAAGTCGAGCGGGCAGGGGAAGGTGCGATCCGCGCCGAAGCGCGTGGCGGCCACGGCGAGGCCCGTGTTCGTGGAGCTGGAGGCGACGCACTCCACCCGTCGGCCGGCGGCGTCGGCCTGCCGGCCGATCTCGGCGGCCAGCACGGAGAGCAGCTGCACCTCGCCGACGCTCACCCCGTGAAGCCAGATCCGGCAAACGCCCGCGTCGCGGCGGGGCAGGGGAGGGATGCCGCCCGTGAACCGGATCCAGGGCGCCGCCACCGGCCGGCCGCCCGAGACTTTCCGCCATGCCACCCACGGCAGCAGGGCCACGAAGGCGACCAGGTAGAGCGCGTTGAGCAGCATGCGATGAAAGGCGGGCTGGAGACGGCCGGCCGCGGGCATCCGGGCCGCGACCGCTCCAAGGCTAACGATCCGCGACGGAATCGTCGCCCCGGTTTTCGCCTCTTTCGCCGCGGACGGCCGCGAGTCTGAGCGTCGGGCGGCCCGGGAGCATCCGCTCGATGGTACGATCGGGCGGTTGGATTCATGACTACCGCCTCTCGCCGATGACATCCCGCGAGCACGACTACTGGGACTCGGTCGGCACCGACTGGTGCAGGCGGCGGCCTTACAAGCTGTGGCGCGAGTTCAGCGACCGGCACCAGTCCGCGTTGCTCGCTCGCCGGATGGGAGGGCACATCAGGAGCCGCATCGCCGCGGGGGAACGGCTCGACCTGCTCAAGACCGATCTCTTCGACGAGGTGGCCGGCCGGGGAGTCGTGCCGTGGCTGATCGAGAGCGGCGTGCACGTGACGGGTGTCGACCTCGCGCCCCAGATCGTGGCGGAGGCGGTCGCCCGCAACCCGGGGCTCGAGGCCGTCGTCGCCGACGTGCGGTCCCTGCCGTTTGCCGACGCCTCGTTCGCCGTCGTTTTTTCCGGATCGACGCTCGATCATTTCGGAGTCGTCGCCGACATCCACGTGGCCCTCCGTGAAATCTGCCGCGTGCTGCGGCCCGGAGGCACGCTCATCCTGACGCTCGACAACCTCGACAATCCGGTCGTGAGACTGCGCAACGGGCCGCTGCTCGGCCTGCTGCGGCGCATCGGGATCGTGCCGTATCAGGTCGGGGCGACGCTCGGGCACCGCCGCCTGGAAAGGGAGGTGCGGGCGGCAGGATTCGAGGTCGCGGCAACGAACGCCGTGCTGCACTGCCCACGGGTACTTGCGGTGGCGGTGGCCGGGGCGATGGAGCGGTTGGGCCGGTCTTGGCAGGAGGCGTTCATCCGTGGCGCGGCGTCGTGGGAATCGCTCGGCCGCTGGCCGACACGCTGGCTGACGGGCCACTACGTGGCCATTCACGCGGTCAAGGCACGGGCGGTGGTCTGAGCCGAGTGGTCGTCGCGTTTCGCCCGTGGCAGGCTGTGGTTTCAGCACTCGAGAGAAGTCAGCGGCAGGCCGCTGAGGCGGCGGGCGAGTGCAACCTCGTCGCGCAACTCTTCCAGCAGACGCGCCGCCACGGCGTCGGGAAGTTCGAGCGAAGGCGGCGGGATCGTGAACGGAAACAAGGCGACGTGACGAACCGTCTCGTAGATCGTGAACGGCAGCAGCTGTCGGGCGGCCGCGAGCGGTGCCGATCGCAGCATGCGCGTGCCGAGTGCGCTCGGGAATCGGCGCCACCGTCCCTCGAACAGCCGTCGGTGGAAGGCCGGAGAGCGGAATTCCGGATCGACTCCGAGGAATGCGAACACCTTGCCGAGCGTGCGATCCCGGTCTTCGTCGAGCGCCGCGGATTCCACGATGAGGATCGATTCACGCGGGAAGTGCTCGAGCCATGCGCGCAGGTGGGAACCGTAGTGGGAATATCGCCGGTACTTGGCAAACCGCTCGGCCGTGACGAATTCCGCGAAGGAAACCGGCTCGATCGTGGCTTCGAGTCGCAGCATCAGGTAGTGGGATTGGAGCCGGCGGAGAGGCTGCCGCACCAGCAGGAGGATTTGTGCATGCGGCACGATGCGACGCATGCGCACGACGGCCTGCCGGAGCCACGTGTCCTGCACGTAGCTCGGCGAGATCTCTCCGCACACCCGTTTCGTGGTGACGAAGTGGCCGCGGTACCAGTCGACACCGCGCCACCAGTTGGCCCACTCGGGGCCGGGCGGCCGACGCGGTGGATCGCTTCCTTCCGGTTCGTCGCCCACGAAGAAATCCAGTTCCTTCGGCCGCGACACGTGTACGTCGGGGTGCAGCGAGAGATAGTGGTGCAGGCTGGTGGTTCCGCACTTCGCCGAACCGACGACGATAAAGTCAGGCAACCTGCCGGTAGTCGGTCGGGCCTCGCGTACGGTGCCGTGCATGCCCCCGATCATACTCGCGGCCGGGCCGGTCCCGCGGCCTCCAGCACAACCGCCGGTTGCTGCGTGAGTCGTGATCGACCGCGCCAGCGGACCATGGGAAATCGCCCCGGCAGGCAATCGAGTGCGAATTGAACGGCCCCCGAGATGGCGTTCCTCATGCGAGCGGCACCACGAGCCGACGTTTGCCATTGGCCTCGAGGGGGATTTCCCCGACCGGTTGAACGTCGATGTGCAGGCCGTGGGGCAGTCGGTTTCGCAGCCGTTCTGCGACGGCCGCCACGGCGGCCGACCTGTGATCCCTCGCCACCACGTGCACGACGAGATGCGTGTCGCTCCGCTGACGGACCTGCCATTCCAGGATGTCGGAGTCCTCGCCAAGAAGCTCGTGAAAGAACGGCCAGAGAAGGCGCCTGCCATCCGCGACGGTGATCGAATCGACGGATCGACCGTGGACGGCCGACAGTACCGGCAGCGTGCGGCCGCACCGACAGGGTGCCGTCGCCCACGCCGCGATGTCGCCGGTTTGGTAACGGATGATCGGCATCGTCCACATCCCCAACGCCGTCACCAAAAGCGGGCCCGGTTCGCCGGTCGGTGCGGCCACTTCGACCACGTGGCTGTCGGCACTGACGTGCAGTCCGGCATGTCGCTCGCACTCCCATGCGAAGTTGGACACCTCCTCCAAGCCGTAGACATCCACCGGATCGGTGCCGAGAGCGGCACGCACACGGGCACGGGCGTGTGGCGTGAGCGGTTCGCTGTCGGAAATCACCAGCCGTGGAGGTCGGACCGCCGCTTGCTGCGCCGCCGCGGCGAGCAGGTCCAGCGTTCCGGCTCCGGCGACCACGCAGGCGTGCCGGTGCCGTGCGAGCCGTCGAGCCCATTCTTCCGGAGGATCCATGATCGAGAGCCAGTCCTTCGGAGCGATGCCGAGTCGCTGGACGCCGTACACCCTGCCGCGGGAAATGCGGATTTCCAGCGTCCTGTCGGTCCAACGGAAGCCGTGTTCGAACAGAATCCGCCAGGCCACGGCACGCCTCCAGCAGCGTTCGAAACGGCCGAGGACGATCTGGAGCGGCATGCCGGTCGAGCCGCTGGTG
>JBIIYN010000110.1:0-11174 GCA_044346795.1 Pirellulales bacterium | reverse complement strand
ACGCGATTCACTGGGCTGAACCGGAGCGGGTCTGCGCCGCGGCGGCTACGATCATGAAAGGCCTGTGAGACGCATGATCACCCGAGCCGCCCCCCATTTCACGATGCCCGCGCCCGGTTGCCGCCGCGTCGTCCTGTCGGTGGCCGCCGTCCTGCTCGTGGCGTTGCCTGCCCGCGCCCGATGCGCCGACGACGCCCCATCTTCCTCCGCGCCGGCGTGGAGCCCGGAGACGGTCGCCACGCTCCTCGCCGACGCCCGCACGCAGGGCGACGCCCGGCGCGGGGCGGGGGTGTTCAACGCGGCCGCGAGCGGCTGCACGTCGTGCCACCGGGTGGCGGGGCAGGGAGGCGCGGTCGGTCCGGAACTCACGACGGTGGCCAAGTGCCTCACACCGGAGGAGATCGTCGAGAGTGTCTACTGGCCGGCCCGGGCGGTGAAGCCCGACTACCGGGCGCATGCGTTCACGCTCGTCGACGGCCGCGTGCTGCAGGGGATCGTGAGAGAGGAGACGCCGGAGGCCGTGGTCGTCGTGGACGCCAGCGGGAAGAGCCACCGCATCCCCCCCGCCGACATCGACGAGCGGACCGAGATCGGCTCGCTCATGCCGGCCAACGTGTTCACGTCGCTCGCCGCCGCCGACCGCCGCGACCTCGTGCGGTATCTCCTCGAACTCGGCCGCACGCCGGGCCTCGAGTCGCTCTCGCATCGCGCCGGGCCGTTCGACGTGGCCCGCGAGCCGCTGCGGCCCGACGACTGGCCCAACCGCGATCTCTGGGTGAACAAGCACCGCATCTACGATCCCTACACGAAGCAGGCGCGGCAGTTCCGCGGCCGTGATCCGATGCCGCTGTTGCTGCCCGCCTTCCCCGGGCTCGACGGCGGCACGTTCGGCCACTGGGGCAGCATCCCCTGGACCACGTGGGACGACACCCGTCGCGACACCTGCGACCAGGGCACGGTGCAGGCCTGGCCGCTCGACCTCGGCGGCCGGGTGATCCCGCGGGCGGTGAGCGTGCGGCTCGGCGACGCGGGGGAACTCGCCGCGGCCTTCAACCCGGACACGCTGCAGTTCGAGGCGATCTGGAAGGGCGGCTTTTTGAAGTTCGGTAAGACCCGCTACGGCTTTCTCGCGTCGGCCGCCCCGGCCGGCACACCCGGTCCGCCGCCCGCCGCCGTGGAACTGCCGCCCGGGCCGCGGACCTACCGCGGCTTCCATCGCCACGGCAGACGCGTGATCTTCGCCTACTCGATCGGCGGCGTGGAGTATCTCGACGCGCCGTGGGTGAAGGACGGCGGCCTCGTCCGCGCGATCGCGCCGGCCGAGAGCCATCCGCTGGCCGATCTCCTGAAGGGGGGCCCGCCGCAGTGGCCGCAGGTGCTCACGACGACCGGCAGCACCGGCATGGGATCCCCCTACGCGATCGACACGATCACTCCCCCGTTCGACAATCCGTGGGCGGCGCTGCTGTTCTTCGGCGGGCACGACTTCTTCTCCGACGGCGATGCCGCGATCTGCACGATCCAGGGGGACGTCTGGCGGGTCTCCGGCCTCGATGCCGGGCTCGAGAGCGTGCGCTGGCGGCGGATCGCCTCCGGCCTGAACGCCGCGCTCGGCCTCGTCGTGGCCGACGACGTCGTGCACGTGCTCGGTGGCGACCAATTGACGCGGCTGGTCGATGCCAACGGCGACGGCGAGACCGATTTCTACGAGTGCGTCACCAATCGGTTTCAGCCGTCGGGAGGCCACAACTTCAAGTGCGGCCTCGAGCGCGACGCCACCGGCAGCTTCTTCACGGCGTCGCACGAGGGCCTGCTGCGGATCAGCCCGGATGGCGCGGTTGTCGACGTGCTCGCCGTCGGGCTGCGCAACCCCGACGGCCTCTGCCTCCTGCCCGACGGCACGCTCACCGTGCCGGTCTCGGAAGGGGAATACACGCCGGCTTCGGCGATCTGCGAGGTGCGGCAGCAGCCCGGCCGCCCACCGATGAGTCCCGTGCCGAACTTCCGCGGCATGCCGCCGGAGCTGCCGCTCGTCTACCTGCCGCGGGGGCTCGATCACTCGAGCGGCGGCCAGGCGTATGTCTCGGGCGACGGCTGGGGGCCGCTTCGCGGGCAGCTCGTGCATTTCTCGTTCGGGTCCTGCACGCATTTCCTCGTGCTGCGTGACGAGGTGGCCGGCCGGCCGCAGGGGGCGATCGTGCCGCTCGTCGGCGACTTCCGCTCGGGCGTGCACCGCGGCCGGTTCAGCCCCGCCGACGGCCAACTCTACGTCAGCGGCATGAACGGCTGGCACGCCTACGGCGTGGACGACGGCTGCTTCCAGCGGGTGCGGTACACGGGCGGCACGGTGCAGCAGCCGGTCGGATGCCGGGCCCATCGCAATGGCGTGATGCTCCGGTTTTCGGCGCCGCTCGACCGCGGCGTGGCCGGCGACGCCGCGAACCACTTCGCCCAGTGCTGGAACTACCGCTACGGCCCGCAGTACGGCTCGCCCGAGTTCTCGCCGAGCCACTATGGCACGGTCGGGCACGACCCGCTCGCGATCCGTTCGGCCACCGTGCTCGCGGATGGCCGGAGCCTGTTTCTGGAAATCCCCGACCTGCAGCCGGTGAACCAGCTGCACCTGCACGTGGCCGTCGAGCCGGGCATGACCCGTGACGTGTTCGCCACCGTGCATGCGCTCGACGAGCCGTTTCGCGAGATTCCGAACCATCGGGAGATCACGCGGCCCGTGGCGGCCCACCCGATCCTTCGCGACATCGCCATGCTGAAGGCGGCCGTCAAGAACCCGTTGCTCGCGAAGGTCGACGGTGCCCGGGCCGTCACGATCGAGGCCGCCTCCAACCTCGCCTACAAGACGCCCGAACTGCGGGCCCGGCCCGGCGAGAAGCTCGCGCTGACGTTCGCAAATCCCGACGTCGTGCCGCACAACTGGGTGCTCGCGAAGCCCGGCACGCTCGCCGCCGTCGGCACACTCGCCGACGCGCTCATCGCCGACCCGGAGGCCGTCGCCCGGCACTACGTGCCGAAGACCGACGACGTGGTCGCCTATGCCGACATCACCGAGCCGGGCGGCCGCCAGACGATCTTCTTCACGCTGCCCGAGACGCCGGGCCGCTATCCGTTCCTCTGCACGTTCCCCGGCCACTGGAAGCTGATGAACGGAGTGATGATGGTCGAATGATCTGTGCTGGCCGCGCCCGACGCCAATCCCTCGAAGGAGCCCCCATGTCCTGCCGCCGCGATTCTTTTCTCGTCGCCTGCCTGCTCGCCGCGATGACCGGGACGTCGGTCTTCACGCTTGCAGCGGATCCGATCGACGTCGCCGCACGGGCCAACGAACTCTTCCGACGCGACAACCTCGTCGCCTGGTGCATCGTGCCTTTCGATTCGAAGAAGCGAGGGCCGGAGGAGCGGGCGGCGATGCTCGAGACGCTCGGACTCGAGCATTTCGCCTACGACTGGCGGGGCGAGCATGTGCCGACGTTCGCGCGGGAGTGGGACGCGCTGGCGCAACACGGCGTCGCCCTCGACGCCTTCTGGTCGCTGCCGCCCGACTTTCCCGGCCTGCTCACGGAGTTCCAGAAGCGGGGCATGAAACCGTCGTTTTGGGTGATGATCGGGGCGCCCGAGGAACTCGACCAGGCGGCGAAGGTGAAGCATGCGGCCGATCGGCTGCGGCCGACCGCCGAGGCGGCGGCGAAGGCAGGGTGTCGCGTGGCGATCTACAACCACGGCGGCTGGGCGGGCGAGCCCGAGAACATGGTCGCGGTGTGCGAGGAGCTGAAGCTGCCGAACGTCGGCATCGTCTACAACCAGCACCACGGCCACGCCCACCTGCCGCGATTCAAGGCGGCCCTCGCGCAGATGTTGCCGCACTTGAAATTCCTCAACATGAACGGCATGACGGCCGACGGCGACAAGAAGGGGCGGAAGATCCTCGTGCTCGGCCAGGGCGACCTCGACGTGGAACTTGCCCGAATCATCTGCGAGAGCGGCTACACCGGCCCGATCGGCATCCTCAACCATACCGATCAGGACGCCGAGGCCCGGCTGCTCGACAACCTCGAGGGCCTCGCCTGGATCGCGGGTGAGCTCACCGGCTCTCCCCTTCCCAAGCCGACGCCGCGGACGCGATAAGCCCCGTCTTCCGCCATCGAACCATCGTGCCGTCGGCACGCGGCAAAAGCGGGCGAAGGCTTGACGCTGGCTGAACCGAGAGCCAATACTCGGCCGTCGAGGGATCACTTCCCCCTCGCTGGCGTCGGGCACGGGGACGGCCTTGGCACACACCGGCATCGCCCTTCCGGGTTGGCTGCCAGCCATCGCCCCCACGGGGACGACGTCGCGAATTGTTCTGCAAACCACGGGGCGGCTGTGTGCGAGCCGCTTGTTCCATGTCGCTCGACGACCATGCCCCACCGTCCCACGGCAGGCTGCCCGGCCTGTGGCTGTGGTCGATGCTGATGGCATGGGCCCTGTGGTGCGGGCTCCTGCCCGTGGTGGCGCAGGGCCCCGCCACGCTCGAGAGCCTGCTCGCCGAAGGGCAACCGCAGGCGCCGCCACCGCTGCCCGAAGCCGGAACAGACCGACTGCCCGTCCCACCCGATGACGGGGTAACGGCGGCGACGGATCTGATTCGGCAGGCGTACGAGGAGGACTACTCGGATGCGGCGCAGGGTTCTTCCCGACTGCTGGTGTCCAAGCTCACGGAGGCGGTGAAGGAGGTCGATGACGCCTGTCGCAAGTATGCCCTGTTGGTGGAGGCCCAGCGCCTCGCGATTCAGTCCGGAGACCTGGGGACGGCCATCGAGGCGGCATCGAAGCGGAGCCGATTGTTCGAGATCGACCCCGCGGAGTGTCGGTTGGATGTTTTGACAGCCGCCGCGAAGAGCGATCAGCGGGACGATGGCTCGCTGTGCCACATGTTCCTCGGGCTGGTCGACCAGGTCCTGGAACGGGACCGGATCGACATCGCCGGGCGGGCCGTGGGGGAGGCGATCGCCGCAGCTAGGCGGGTCGACAAGCGGGAGAAGCAGGCTGCGGCGGACGAGCGCCGGCGAACCGGTCGCAAACCTACCGAAAAAGGCGCCGCCGCCGCGTTGCTCGAGAGTGCCCTCGCCCAACAGCGCGAGGTCAAAAACAGGGAGAAGGCGCTCGCCGAATACAAGGAGGCGATCGAAACGCTCCGGGATCACCCCGACGACGCCGCGGCCAACACACGGGTTGGGCGGCATCGCTGCTTCGTGGTGGGCGATTGGCAGGAAGGTTTGCCGGCTCTCAAGATCGGCGATACGGAGCGATTGCGGACCGTGGCCGACCAGGAAATCGCCCTTCACTCGGAGGAGAATCCAGCGGTTGACCGGATTCTTGCCCTGGCGTCATCGTGGTGGAAAGTCGCGGAAGCCGGCGGGCTGTCGGCGATCGAGGTGCAGGCGATCAAGCGGCATGCGGCCGACTTGTACAAGAAGGCACTTCCCGCCATCGAAGACCCGATCGATAGCACGCTGGCGAACAAGCGGATCGCGTCCGCGTATCCCGGGGGCGAGGCCAGACAGCAGGCAGCGGAGCCCACCACGGTCAAGAAGTCGCCGGTCGTCGGTCGCCGCGGCTCGGCCCTGAAGATTCCTTGTTCCGTGATCCTGCCGGCGCCTGTCGATCTGTCACGCGAGCTCGTGGAACGGTTGCCGACCGAAGCGGAGGTCGCGACCCTGCTCAATCACGTGAACGTGGCGGATGCCGATGTCTACACGGCTCGACAGGCGGGCTTCGAAAGAATCTACAAAGACTTTCCAATCGATCGCTGGACGACGACCGACGCCCTGTACGTGATCGAACTCAATGACAAGATCAACCAACTCCTGGGAAAGAACTCCGTCCGGCTACCCCGTGGGGGCAGCATGTCCGGCGGTTCACGTGCGGATTGCAAGGCATATCTTGCAGCGGCGTGGCTTCTGGAGTCGAAGAACGAGCAGGACTTTGCGGCCAGAGCGAGTCGCCTGCCCGAGGACGCGAAAGGAAAGAACCTCGATTGGTCGATCAATGAGCGCAGGGCGAAGGAATGGCTCGTGGGACTCGGCCCCGAATACGCCTCCACGCGACGCAAGCTGCAGGCGATCGACTTTCTCGTCAAGCAGGGCGTCGCAACCGAGGGGCTCCGCCGCTATGGGGAGGCCCTGGCAAAAGCCCCCGGGACGGATGGCCCCTGACAGGTACCCCGTCGGCGGCCCGATTCACGACTTCGCTCTCACAGGGTCGCCGAACGTCCCGTGACGTGGATCGTTGCCCACCGCCCGTCACGCCCACCCGCGCCGGATCGATGCCCAGCCGCGCATACTCGGCCCGCACCAGCCGCATCGCCCGCGAAACGTCGCCGAGCATGACGGGATGCCGATACCCCTTGCTGCCCAGACGGTAGCGCAGCACGAAGGCGGAGATGCCCTGCGAGTTGAGCCAGCGGGCGTAGTCGCTTCCCTCGTGGTCGGCCAGCCCGCCGTAGCCGCCGCCGGGGCAGACGACGATCGCCGCCGTCGGCTGCTTCGCATCCTTGGCCGGCCACCAGGCGACCACGGGGATGTCGTGGTCGGAGGTTCCAAGCGCACCCGGCGCATCGTCCGGCCAGAGCCGGATTGTCTCGGCGGCGGCCGGCGCATCCGCGGCCAACCTGCGGCTCGCGTCAGCCACGAGCACGATGATCAGACACGACAGCGACAGGAGCCTCTTCATCTTGAACGCAGCAATCTGATCACCCCCTGAGAATCAATCGCGGTTTGGCAAACGAGAAGCCGGCGATCCATCAAAGTCGGATGGAATCTAGCTCATGCGTCGCATGTACTCGATGCTCTCGCGGGCGAGCCGTTCGGCGCCGGGAGCATAGTCAAACACCTCCACGCTCACCCAGCCCCGGTAGCGGACCTCCGCCAGCGCGGCGAAGATCGGCACGAAATCGACGTCACCGAAGCCCGGCCCCCGGAGGTTCACGTCGTTGGCATGGAAGTGCTCGAGGTGCCGGCTGCTCGCCCGGATGATCTCGGGAATCGGGTCGGGCTCGCTGGCCATCGCCTTCACGTCGAGGTGCAGCCGCACGTGGGGCGAACCGATCCGCTCGATCAGCCGGCAGGTCTCCGCCGCCGTGGTCAGCACGTCGGTCTCCGCGGTCGAGAGCGGTTCGAGCGCAACGACCGTACCGGTGGCCTCGAGCACGGGAACGACACGGGAAAAGACCTCGTGCAGATGCTCGGCGGCCCGGGCCGGCGACACGCCCTCGATCAGGCTCCGCTGCTTCGGCGAGCCGAACACGAGCACCCGGCCGCCCAGGTCGGCGCAGAGCCGGGCCAAGTCGCCCAGATAGTCGATCGTGCGGTTCCGCACGGCGGCATCGGGGTGCGTGACATGAAAGCCCTCCGTCTTCGCCAGCAGCCAGTGCAGCCCCACGCAGTCGAGCCCGTGCGCGGCGAGCGTCCGTCGGATCTCCGCGCGGGCGGCGGCCGACACGTCGACGGCCAGCGGCGCGAGCGTAAAGGGGGCGATCTCGAGCCCCGTGTAGCCGCAGGAGGCGGCGCACTCGCAGGCTCGCGCGAGCGGCCAGTCGCCGAAGGTCTCGTTGCAGATCGCGTAGCGGGTCGCGGTCATGGCGTCTGGCCTCCGGGCAGTTCGCGGATACGCAGCCGGCGAAACTCCACGGGCGCCCCCTCCGATTCCAGGCAGAGAAAGCCCGTGGCGGGCGTGCAGCGGCTGCCGCCGGAGACCTCGTGGCCATTCACCCAGAGCCGCACCTCACCGTCGACGGCACGGATGTAGTAGTGGTTCCACTCGGGCGTGCCCCGGGAGTGCCGGGCCGTGGGAAAGCTCCGCTTGCCATCGGGGGCGACCGGCGGAAACGGCTGCATGCTGGAAGTGCCCACCGGAAACACGTCGCCGTCGGTCGTGAACCAGTCCGCCTTCTTGCCCGAGGATTTTTCGTACTGCGCGGTGTAGCCATGGTCGAGCACCTGCACCTCGATGCCGCCGGGGGGCAGTCTGCCTGGCGGCAGTTTTTCGAGTGCCTTTGGCGGCGCCCAGAGAAACACGCCCGAGTTGCCGCCGCTCGTCAGGTGCCGCCATTCGAGCGAGAGTTCCAGGTTCGTCACGGGCTGCTTGGTGCGGATCACGCCGACGGGCTGACCGGTGCATCGCACCGAGTTGCCCTGCCAGGTCCACGTGCCGGGTTCGCCGTTGACGTTCTCGAAGTCGTCGGCCGTGAGATCCCGCCAGCCGGAGCCACCCTCTCCGACCACGATCATGGCCGGTAGGGAGGCCGCCGCGAACGGCCGCGGGGATTCCGCGGCGTAGGCTTTCCAGGCCGCCTCGACGACACCTGTTCCCGCGTCACCCTTCCCATCGCTCTTCTCGTCGATCTTGTGGAAGAAGAACCGGTGGTGCAGCCGCAGCACATCGCCGGGGGCGAGCGTCGTCGTGCCGTCGGGCAGGGCGGGATCGTACTGGCTGCTCGCGAACGGGTTGGCGGCGAAGAGGCCGTAGGTGCGGACGTGCCATCGGGTGGGATGGCGGAAGCTCGCGGGGTGGTTCAGGATCGCGATGCCCAACTGCTCGCCGGCGACGGGGCCGTGGTAGTGGCACCACCGCGCCGGCTTCGACCAGGCATCCTTGTCGACGAGTCCTTCGCTATTCATGATCCGGCCGCCCTGGTTGGAATCGACCGCCATGGTCGTGGGCACGCGGATGAAGAGGCCGGCATCCTTGCGGTCGTCGAACCGCACGGCGCCCGAGGCTGCCGCGCAGGAAAATTCCTGGTCGATGTCGATCGTCCGCGTGTCGCCCGTCGCCCGAAACGTCAGCCGCCGCTGCTCCACGAGGAAGGGCCGGCCCGCGGGATCGACGTGATCGCAAACCTCCTCGATCACGGCCCGGTCGCCGTCGGCGGCCACGCGGGTGAACTCGCGGTGGACGATCCGGCCGAGGGTCGCCAGCCGGGCACGGTTCCTGTCGGTCGGTTCGCCCTGCCCCGTGCCCTGTCCAGCGGACACGGGGAACGTGAGCCGCTCGTGCCAGGTGTCGCCGCCGCCGCGGAAGGGTTCCGCGCCGGTGCGGCCGTCCCACGACTCCGGGAATTTCCAGCCGGCCCCGCCGACGCTCTCGTGGCCGAACGTGATGCCCCGGTGGTGCGGATGATCCCGCTGGGCCGCCGGCTCCTCGGGCAGGTCCTGCATCGGGAAGGCCCGCGTCATCGGCCTGCCGGTGGGGCCGACGACGGGCCAGAGGTAGGGCTTGTTCGCCTGGTCGATCACGTACGTGGCGAAAAGTTTTCCATCCGCCTCGACCGTAACGCCCGACCGGTCGTGCGCGACCGAGAGCCGCTGCGGTTCGGCGGCCAAGGCCTCCCCGCCGGCCACGGGCAGTCCGAGATTCAGTTGGACCGCAGCCACACCCAACAGCAACAAGGCTCGGCGGTTTGTCCGGGTGTTCATCTTTGATCCTCGTTTGTCTTGGCTCAGCTGATTGTCTGACCCGGAACCCGCCGGCGAGGTGACGGCCTTTCAACCCGCCGGCCGGCCCGCCGGCGGGATCATCGCCGCGTCTGCGGCGGCCTTGGCCAGCTTGTTGGTCACCGCGAACGACAGCTGCTCCAGCTCGATCGCCAGGTCCACCGCCACCACCTGCACCTGCGGCGGCAGGCTGAGCGTGACCGGCGCGAAGTTCACGATCCCCTCGATCCCGGCGGCCACCAGGCGGTCGGCCACCGACTGGGCATGGGCCGCTGGCACCACGATCATGCCGAGCCGGATGCCCGTCGATCGCACGACGTCGGGCAGCTCGTCGAGATGCCGGATTCGGATGCCCTGGATCGTCCTGCCGACTTTCGCCGGATCGGCGTCGAAGGCGGCTTCGATCGAAAAGTTCTGCCGGCCGAAGCCGCGGTAGCCGAGCAGCGCCTGGCCGAGATTGCCCACGCCGACCATCACCACCGGCCAGGCGTGGTTCGTGCCGAGGATGTCCCGCATGGCACGGATCAGTTCGTCGCAGCGGTAGCCGACGCCCGGATACCCGAATTGCCCGAAGAATCCGAGGTCCTTCCGGACCTGGGCGTCGCTAAAGCCCAGGAGCGTCCCCAGTTGGCCCGACGAGATCGTCTGCTGACCGGCGGACTCGAGCCGCTGCAGTTCGCGCAGGTAAAGGCTGAGGCGGCTGACCACCACCTTGGGGACGGGGGCGTCGGACGGGAGTTCTCCCGGCGGCGCGGTCTGAGGTCGCTGGTCTGGCATGGGAAGCCCCTGGGCAGGAACGGGCATGAATTTACCGGGATACCCCGCAAATACCAATCAATCTGTGACGTTCCTGCGGTCGGCAACGACTGTAACGCGCCTGGGGCTTTGGAAAAACAGCGCCGATTGCGGTGACTCGTCAACTTGCGGCGAGTTTGTGGTCGATCCTTGAAGAGGTGCGGCCGTGGCGGGCCACGCCGCGCCCCAGTGGTTCGTTCCCTTTTTCTCCTTCCAGTTCCAGGAGCCGCCTCGAGAGAGGCCGCAGACATGAAAAGTACGTGGCTTTGTTGTCTGCTGGCACTCCTCAGTATCGCCTCGTCGGTCCATCGCGCCGACGCGGCCTACTGCGGACTTGCCAGCTACAGACACGACGGCACGAAGATGACCCCGGTCAGCTTCGAGCAGGCTCGTGAAGGGTGTTCGAGTTGTGAGACGTCCGCCAGCGAGCCGAGCTGTGCCAGCAAGCCTTCGTGCTGCGGCACACGGCTGGTGAAGGACGTCGTGTACGAGCAGAGGCAGTACACCTGCTACAAGACGATCTGCGAGAAGGTCGTCGAACAGAAGCAGATCGACTGCGTCCGATACGAGACCGAGAAGTCGTTCAAGGAGGTCGAGTACACCGTGTGCAAGCCGGTGTGGGAGACCCGTTCGCGGACCATCAACTACACCGTCTGCAAGCCGGTGTGGGAGACGGTCGTGAAGGAGATTCCCTACACGGTCATGAAGCCCGTGTACGAGACCAGGACCCGTGAGATCCGCAGCACGGTCTGCAAGCCGGTGTGGGAGACGATCACCAAGGAGATCCCCTACACGGTCTGCAAGCCCGTCTACGAGACCCGCGAGCAGACCTACACCGTCTGCAAGCCCGTCTACGAGACGCGGACGAAGGAGATTCCCTACACGGTCTGCAAG
>JBIIYN010000003.1:0-33310 GCA_044346795.1 Pirellulales bacterium | reverse complement strand
ACGGTGCGGACCAGGCTCTCGATCTCCACGAGCTGCTGCAGCTGATCGAGGAACCAGCGGTCGATCGCGGTCAACTCGTGCACCTCCTCGACCGCCATGCCCGCCTTGAAGGCGTAGCGGAGATACCAGACCCGGTCGGGGTCGGCCGTCGCGATGCGGGCGCGGATGTCGTCGGGCGACGGCTCGGCGGCGGTGCCCCAGAGGTCCTTGCCGTCGCAGCCGAAGCCGAAGCTGCCCACCTCCAGGCCGCGGAGCGCCTTCTGGAAGGCCTCCTTGAACGTGCGGCCGATCGCCATCGTCTCCCCCACGCTCTTCATCTGCGTGGTCAGCCGGCTGTCGGCCTCGGGGAATTTCTCGAACGCGAACCGCGGCACCTTCACGACCACGTAGTCGATCGACGGCTCGAAGCAGGCCTTGGTGCGCCGCGTGATGTCGTTGGGCAGCTCGTGGAGCCGCCAGCCGACCGCCAGCTTGGCGGCGATCTTGGCGATCGGGAAGCCGGTGGCCTTGCTGGCCAGCGCGCTCGACCGGCTGACGCGGGGATTCATCTCGATCACGATCATGCGGCCGGTGGATGGATGCACCGCGAACTGGATGTTCGAGCCGCCGGTCTCGACGCCGATCGCCCGGATGACGGCGAAGCTGGCGTCCCGCATCCGCTGGTACTGCCGGTCGGTGAGCGTGAGCGCGGGAGCCACGGTGATCGAATCGCCCGTGTGCACGCCGCAGGGGTCGAAGTTTTCGATGGAGCAGATCACGACGGCGTTGTCGTCGGCGTCGCGCATCACCTCCATCTCGTATTCCTTCCAGCCGAGGATCGACTCCTCGACGAGCACCTCGCCGATCGGCGACAGGTCGAGACCGCGCTGCACCTTCTGGTCGAACTCCTCGCGGTTGAACGCGATGCCGGAGCCCGAGCCGCCGAGGGTGAAGCTCGGCCGGATGACGGCGGGCAGGCCGATTTCGCCGAGCACCTCGCGGGCCTCCGCGAGGGTCTTCACGATCCGGCCCCGGCAGGTGTCGAGGCCGATCTTCCGCATCGTCTCCTTGAAGATCTCGCGGTCCTCGCCGCGGCGGATCGCCTCGGCCCGGGCGCCGATCATCTCCACCCCGTGCTTCGCCAGCACCCCGTGGCGCTCGAGTTCGAGGGCGAGGTTGAGGGCCGTCTGGCCGCCGAGCGTCGGGAGCACCGCATCGGGCTTCTCGACCTCGATCACCTTCTCGAGCATCTGCCAGGTGAGCGGCTCGATGTAGGTGCGGTCGGCCGTGCCCGGATCGGTCATGATCGTGGCCGGATTCGAATTCACGAGCACCACGCGATAGCCGTCCTCCCGCAGCGCCTTGCAGGCCTGAGTGCCGGAATAGTCGAATTCGCAGGCCTGGCCGATGACGATGGGCCCGGAACCGATGAGCAGAATCGTGTGGAGATCGTCGCGACGGGGCATGGAAAAACCTGGGGTGCGCGCAAAACTGCACCACCCTAGCATTTCGACCGCCAAGCCTTCAACGAACAGCTACAATCCTCGCGGCCGGCACCGTTTCCCGCTCCGGCCTCCCCATCCTCGGAATCCTCGCGCCATGTCCATCGCCACCCCCTCGCTCGACGCGGTCCGCGACACGCTCCCCGACGAACTGAAGGACATCCGCCTCAATCTCTCCAGCGTGCTCGCCGGCGAGAACCTCGCGCCCGCGCAGGCGCTCGGCGTGGCCCTGGCGGCCGCCGCCTTCGTGCGGTGCCGGCCGCTCGTGGAGGCGATCTCCGCCGACCTGCGGGCCGCCGACGCCGCCACGGCCGCACCGCTCGTCTCCGACGCCGTCGCCGCGGCCGGCCTGATGGCGATGAACACCGTCTACTACCGCTTCCGCCACATGGTGGGCAAGGAGAGCTATGGCGCCCGCCCCCCGCGGCTCCGCATGAGCCGCATGGCGCAGCCGGCGACGAGCAAGGCCGACTTCGAGCTGATGAGCCTGGGCTGCGCGGCGCTCGCGGGCTGCGAGCTCTGCATTCAGAACCACGAGGCGAGCCTCCAGCACCTGGGGGTGAGCGAGGAAGCCTGCCACGACGCCGTCCGCATCGCCGCGGTGGTCAACGCCACCGCCTGCGGCCTGCCCGCGTGAGTCGGCTCACACGCAGTCCTCAAGCGTTTCGCAGGTCGGGGCTGCCCACGCCCCATCGCCGGACGTTCGCTCCGGGCATCCTGCCCTCCGCTCTCTCGGATGCAGACTGCGCTCCGCAATCCTTGCTTCGCTTGTCTGCATACGCCGGCTCTCGGGGCATGGACAACCCCTCCCCGACATCGAATGAGCAGGATCGTTTCGAAAACCAAGTCGAGTGGGTTTCGGATCAGCTCCCGGCCAGTTCGCGCAGGTATTCGAGCGTGTAGATGCCGCTGTCGTGGCCGTCGGAGAATTCGATCGAGTAGGCGTATTGGCCCACGGGCTTCATGCCGGCGACCGCCAGGGGCGCCACCTCCTCGGGCCGCAGCACCGGCAGCAGGGCCGGCGCGACGGGCTGCGCCCGCTTCTCGCGGCAGGTCGCGCAGGGGCAGGACTCGCGGAGCAGCCGCGGCGAGTAGACGCCCGTGGCGCCGTCGCTCCACGTGATCTCGATGCCGCCCTGCTCGACGCGGCGGATGGATTGCGGGATGGGCTGCATCATGGTCGCGACCGTTCTCGTCGGCTGTCGCGAAGATCGACGAACCGC
The DNA here is from genome assembly GCA_044346795.1 of Pirellulales bacterium. Lineage (GTDB taxonomy): Bacteria > Planctomycetota > Planctomycetia > Pirellulales > UBA1268 > CAMCQY01. The sequence goes on along the minus strand of JBIIYN010000003.1, from coordinate 30,606 downwards.
CGGCCCTTGCCTTCGAAACGCGGCAGGCTGCCGGCAGGCACGGCGACCACCTCGACCCGCAGCCCGAGCCGCAGGTGCAGCTCGCGGGCCACGCGATCCGGGTCGCTCAGCCGATCCTCGATCGCCAGTTGTAACACGTCGAGGCATTCGCGCGTGGTGGCCGTGAGCCGATATTCGACGATCTCGGGAAAGCCCCGGACGATGTCGTCGATCGCCCCCGGGAAGATGTTCACGCCGCGGACCACGAGCATGTCGTCGGCGCGGCCCACGACTCCACCCTCGAGCCGCACCCACGGGCACTCCCCCGCCGCGATCTCGTCGGCCGCGGGCCACCGGGGCCGCACGAGGTCGCCGGTGCGGTAGCGGATCACGGGCGCGCCTGCGCGGCCGAGCGTGGTGAGCACCAATTCCGCCAGTTCGCCGGGAGCGGCCGCCCGTCCGGTCTCCACGCCGAGGAATTCGGCGTGAAACCAGGGCTCGATCACCTCGAGGCCGCGGCCGGCCAGGTCGCCCACGCCCCACGGCCCGACCTCGGTCGCACCGGCGTGGTCGAGCACCGTAGCCCCCCAGGCCTCCGCGATCCGCGCCCGCACGGCGGGCACCGAGCCGCCGGGCTCGCCCGCCACGATCACGAGGCGCACTGGCAGGCTCGCCAGATCGAGCTTCTGCTCCGCCGCCACTTCCGCGAGATGCAGGGCGTAACTCGGCGTGGCCACGAGCACGGTCGCCCCGAGCGACCGCGTCAGTTCGAGACGTGCCAGCGTCGCCATGCCCCCGGTGGGGATCGCCATGGCCCGCCGCGAGAGCACCGCGTCGAAGCAGCTCCAGAAGCCGGCGTAGGGCCCGAACGACGAAGCCACGAGCACGCAGTCTCCCGCCCGCACGCCCCCGCGGTCGAGGATCGCCTCCCAGCACGCCATCCACCAGGCCCAGTCCTCGGCCGTGTCGAACACGGGCAGCGGCCGGCCGTGCGTGCCGCTGGTCTGGTGAAACCGCACGTAGCGTTCGCGTGGCCAAGTGAGGTTTCCCGGTCCTGCGGCCGCGGCAGCCGCGTCGACCAACTCCTCCTTGAAGGTGAAGGGCCAGTCGGCCAGTGCGTCGAGCGACGGCAGGTCACGTGACACCCGCGCGAGCTTGGCCGCATAGAAGCGGTTGTGCGGCAGGATCTCCGCCACGAGCCCGCGGAGCCGCTCGAGCTTGACGGCGTCGAGCCGTTCGCGGGCGACTGATGCGGCAGCATGTGGATCGGATGTCATCCGCCTATTATGCCATGGGCGCGAGGGAGGGAGCGTTTCTTGGCCCCGTCCCGTCGCTTCCGCTCCGGGCTTTTATGGGGAAGCGATTCGCGACGACGGCGGGGCGGACACGCAAAGCGAGCCTCAGGCGCCTCCGAGCCAACGACGCGGCCATTTCGAACGACGACACCGAGGAGCCGCCGAAGCGAGCGGAGCGTGGCCGCCCCGCCCGGGTGCAGGGGGCGGCCTACAGGCCGGGCACGCCCTGCCGCGGCGCGTTTTGCAGCGGGGGCTGCAGGCCCTGCAGCGGCGACGGAGAGGGCGGCGGCAGGAACATGCCGCCCGGTGGCGGCAAGGCCTGCGGCGGAGGGGCGGGAATCGGCCGGGGCACGACCGGCTGCGGCACGATTGGCGCCGGCGGCGGTGCCGGCAGGCTGCCGGCCGTGAGACGGGCCTGCTCCGCGCGGGCGACGACCGATTCCGGAGGCGTCGACGCGGTCGTGGTCATGGCGAGATCGACCACCCGCTCGTCGCGGATCTCCCAGGGCACGAGGTTCTCCGTGACGAAGTCGAGCGGAAAGACCTCGTACCACGGAAGCGGAAACGGCTGCCGCACCGTGAGCGTCTCGTACCCGTCCTTGACGAGCCGGATCTTCCGGGTGCCGTAGTAGATGAAGTCGGTCGACACCGGCGTGGTCCCGATCTGGTAGTCGTCGACGTAGACGAGCGCCCCGGGGGGATTGCTGCGGATCGTCATCCGCCGCTGCACGCAACCGGTGGCCGGACACAGCGCCGCCACCACCAGCAGGCATGCCCACGTGCCGGACGGTCGGCTTCCAGCGTTCATGGCATCTCCGGCATCTTCAGGGAGGTCGTGGACGGCCCTCATCCAACGGCGGGAAACCATAGATTCGGGCCCTGCCCGTCGCCAGACCAGCAGGGCCTTGCGTATTTCGCCCCGCCAATCATGTCTCGCCCGGGCCGCGTGCCCCGGCTAGAATCCGCTGCTTTCCGCCCCCCTCGGCCCGAGGCACGCCAACCCGTGGGAAAAGTCACGAGCCTGGTCCATTGCGACCGCACCGACATCGGTCGCCGCCGCTCGAGCAACCAGGACGCCAAGGCCGTGCTGCCGGCGACCCCGCAGCAGCACCGCACGCGCGGCTGGCTGTTCATGGTGGCCGACGGCATGGGCGCCCACGCCGCGGGCGAACTGGCCAGCGCCATGGCCGCCGAACGCGTGCCGCAAATCTATGAGCAACGCTGCGAGTTCTCCCCGCCGCTCGCCCTGCGGCGGAGCCTCGAGCAGGTCAACGCGGAGATCAACGCGAAGGGTGAGAGCGGCTTCGAATTCAAGGGCATGGGCACGACCTGCACGACGCTCGTGCTGCTCCCGCGCGGCGCGATCATCGGCCACATCGGCGACAGCCGCTGCTACCGCGTGCGGGGCCGCACGATCGAACAGCTGTCGCGCGATCATTCGCTGGTCTGGGAATTGGAGACGGCCGGCGGCATGTCGCGTGAACAGGCCGCCGACGCGGCGCCCAAGAACATCATCACCCGGTCCATGGGCCCGCATGCCCACGTGGACGTCGACCTGGAGGGCCCCTTCGCCGTGACGGCGGGCGACGTCTTCCTGCTCTGCAGCGACGGACTCTCGGGACAGGTCATGGACGACGAGATCGGACTGCTGGCCTCCGAACTCGAGCCGCAGGATGCGGTGGCCGCCCTGATCGGCCTGGCCCTCGTGCGGGGTGCTCCCGACAACGTCACCGTGGTCGTCGCACGGGCGGGCGAGGAGGAGGCGACGCGGACTTCCCGCAACGAGGATGCCTGGCCCCTCAGCGAGGAGGCCGCCTCGACGCAGCGGCAGACCAGACGATCCTGGATCGCGCTGGCGAGCGGGGCCGCCTGCCTGCTCGCCGCGCTCGTCTTCAATCCCAGAAGCAAACTCGTCGAGGGACTCTGCGAATCTTCCGATGAGATGGCGGCGATCTGTCTCTTCGGCAGCCTCGGCCTGCTGCTGGCGGCGATCGGTGCCCTCCTCTTCGCATTCAGCGGGCTGCTCGCCCGGCCGTCGCGGAGTCGAATGCTCGCCGCCGGCGACTTCCTCGGCAAGGGGCCCTACCGCCGCTGCGCATGCACCCCGACCGTCCAACTGCTGGAAGGGATCGCGGCGAGCATCGACACCGCCACCGCGCATCTGCCCGCGGCCGACCGCGACCGCACGTCGGCCCTCGTGGCCCGCGTCCGGCAACTGGCCGCCGAGGGGAGCTTCCACGACGCGGTCACGACCGCCGCCGAAGCCATCGCCGTCCACACCCGTGCCGTCGAGAGCGCACGGGCGGACGAGACGATCCGCGGGCCGGCCGGCACGCCCCCGCGGCCCTCCGCCTGAGCCCGAGTCGCCATGAAGATCATCACCCGCTACGTGCTGAGCGAGCTGCTCCAGGTGTTTCTCGTCACGCTCTCCGCCCTCACGCTCTTCATGCTTCTCGTGTTCCTCGTCCAGAGGGCGCAGCAGGAGGGGTTGGGCTTGATGCAGATCCTCCCCCTGATCCCCTACATTCTGCCGGATGCGATGCGGTACGCCGTGCCGGCCACCATGCTCTTCGCCGTGGCGAGCGTCTTCGGCCGGATGTCGGCGTCCAACGAGATCACGGCGCTGAAGGCCGCGGGAATCACGCCGCTGGCGGTGATCTGGCCGGCGGCGATGCTCGCCGTGGTGGCCAGCCTCGTGTCGGTGTGGCTCAACGACGTCGCCGTGTCCTGGGGCCGCGACGGCATGCGCCGCGTGGTCGTCGACAGCGTCGAGGAGATCATCTACGGCCGCCTCCGCCAGCAACGCTCCTACAGCACGTCGCAGCTCTCCATCAACGTCAAGGGGGTCGACGGCCGGCGGCTCATCCGCCCCACGCTCTCCTTCCAGCCGGGCGGATCGGGCCCGCCGGTGACGGTATCGGCCGCCGAAGCCTCGCTGCGGGCCGACGCGGCCGCGGGCACGCTCACGGTCACCTGCCGCGACGGCACGTTCCACGTGGGCGAAGTGAAGGCCGTGTTCCCCGACACCATCGAGCGGGTCGTGCCGCTCGACGCCGTCAGCCGGCGGGGAAGCGGGTCCACGAGCCCCTCCGAGATCGCGATGGCCGATTTCTCCAAGGCCCGCACCGACCAGGCCGCCAAGATCGACCAGTTCGAGCAGGTGGCCGCGGGCAAGATCGCGATGGGCATCGTCACCGGCCGCCTCGAGCAGACGGTGCCGGCCGCCGTCGAGGCCGACCGGCAGCAGGCCGTCGGGGCCAGATCGCGGCTCACGCGCATCATCATGGAGCCGTGGCGGCGCTGGGCCAACGGCTTCAGCTGCCTCTGCTTCGCGCTGGTGGGCGCACCGATGGCGATCCGGATGCGGAACGCCGACTTTCTCACCAGCTTCTTCCTCTGCTTCATGCCGATCCTGCTCGTCTACTATCCGGTGCTCATGCTGGGCGTCGATCGCGTGAAAGCCGGTGCGCTGCCCGTGCCGGCCGTCTGGATGGGCAACGTGCTGGTCGTGCTCTGGGGCCTGTGGCTCCTGCGCAGCGTGATCCGCCGGTGACGACGGCGATTGCGGCGACGCGCCGATCCCGGCTCGTCCTCTTCCGGCTCCTTTTCCATCTGAAAGATTTCTGGCAGACTTTAGAACCCAAACCCCATCTCACAAGGAGCCTTTCATGCCCCGACCCGTCACCCTGTTCACCGGCCAGTGGGCCGACATGGCTTTGGAAGACCTCGCCCGCAAGGCCCGTGAGTTCGGCTACGGCGGCCTCGAGCTCGCCTGCTGGGGCGACCATTTCGACGTCACGCGTGCCCTCGAGGAGAGCGGCTACTGCGCCGCCAAGCGCGACACCCTCGCCCGCCACGACCTCTCCGTCTACGCGATCTCCAGCCACCTCGTGGGCCAGGCGGTGTGCGACCGCATCGACGAGCGGCACAAGTCGATCCTGCCGCCGCACGTCTGGGGCGACGGCGATCCCGCCGGCGTCAACAAGCGGGCCGCCGAGGAGATGAAGCGGACGGCCCGCGCCGCGCAGAAGCTCGGCGTGTCGGTGGTCAACGGCTTCACCGGTTCGAGCATCTGGCACCTCCTCTACTCGTTCCCGCCGGTGCCCGAGTCGATGCTCGCCGCCGGCTTCGCGGAGTTCGCCGAACGGTGGCACCCGATCCTCGACGTCTTCGCGGAATGCGGCGTGCGGTTCGCGCTGGAGGTGCATCCGACCGAGATCGCCTTCGACACGATCACGGCGCAGCGTGCCCTGGAGGCGATCGGCCGCCGCGAGGAGTTCGGGTTCAACTTCGACCCCAGCCACCTCCACTGGCAGGGCGTCGATTCGGTGGAATTCATCCGCACCTTCCACGATCGGATCTATCACGTCCACATCAAGGACGCGGTCACGCTCCTGAACGGTCGCACCGGCATCCTCGGCAGCCACCTCAACTTCGGCGACCCGCGCCGCGGCTGGGACTTCCGCTCGCCGGGCCGCGGCGGCGTGGACTTCGAGGAGATCATCCGCGCCCTGAACCAGATCGGCTACGAAGGCCCGCTCTCGGTGGAGTGGGAGGATTGCGGCATGGACCGCGAGCACGGCGCCGCCGAGGCCTGCGAGTTCGTGCAGCAACTCGACTTCGCCCCGAGCCGGCGGCAGTTCGACTCGGCCTTCGCCGAGGAGAGCTGAAAAGCCCGTCGGTGCAGCGGCTTGGCAGCCAGCGAACTCCAGGCATCGCAACCATGCGCACGCTGCTTCGTCGTCGGGCCTTCAAGTTGGTCGTGGTGCTCGCCGCGACGCTCGCGGCCGCGCGGCCGCAGGCCGGTCGGGCGGGGAACGACCCGGCCGTGAAGACCGCGGCCCAACTCGACGCCGAGTGGACGGATGTGGCCGCAGGCCTCGTCCGCCGCTGCGAGGCGGGCGGCCACGACCGGCTGGCGTCGGTGATCGGCGACTGGCAATTGCCCGACGAGGGTGACCGGCAGTTCATCCTGTCGATTCCGGGGGCCGCGGACGCCGCACCGCCGGATTGGATCGACACGCCGGCGGAGGTGTCGATCTGGCAGGATTTCTTGCAGGCGCGGCGCACGCGGGCCGCCGGGACGTTCGCCCTCGCCGTGGCCACCAGCCGGATGCGTGACGCTCCGGCCCGCGACGTGGGCGACGTGGAGCGGCCCGCCCTCGAGCAGGGAACCGCCGCGGCCATTCGTCTCCTCTATCGCGTGCTCCGCGACGATCCCGACCACGAGCGGGCGCGGGAGGCGGGGGGATGGGTGAAGCGGCGGGGAGCATGGGTCTGGCCCGAGGTCGCGCGGCGGCTTGACAAGGGGGAGGAGCCCTCCGGCGAGTTCGGCTGGCAGCCCCGGGGCCGGCCGCCGCGACAGCCCCCCGACCGCGACCGGCAGGGCCGCACGTACGCCTCCGACCATTGGCAGATCACCACGACCGCCCGGGCGGAGGCGGCCGCAAAACTGGCGCAGCGGCTCGAAGAGACGCACGGGGCCTGGCTGCAGGTGTTTGGCGCGTTCCAGTACGAGCCGGACGACTGGGAGCGGCGGTTCGAGGGCCGTGGCCGACCCCGGCCGCTCGACCCGTTCGTGGCCAGGCTCGCGGCGAGCCGGCAGGAGTATGTCGCGGCGCTCGAGCCGCTCGAGCCCGCGATCGCACGGACGCTCGGCATCTACTGGACGCCCACCCGCACCGCCTGGTTCTTCGAGGCCGAGGGGCAGGAACCCACGACGGTGCACCACGAGGCCACCCACCAGCTCTTCGCCGAGAAGCGGCGCACGAGCCCGCTCGCCGGCGAGCGGTGCGGCTTCTGGGCGATCGAGGCGGCCGCCTGCTACATGGAGAGTCTCGAGCCGCAGCCGTGGGGCTGGACGGTGGGCGGACGCGACGCGGGCCGCGCGGCCGTGGCACGCGAGCGGCTGATCGACGACGGTTTCCACGTGCCGCTGGCCGAGCTCACGGCGCTCGGCCGGCGCGATTTCCAGGCCGACGAGCGGCTGCCGCAGATCTACAGCGAGATCTCCGGGCTCGCCGACTTCTTCATGAACGGCCGGGAGGCACGGTACCGCGAGGCCTTCCTCGAATACCTCTCTCGGATCTACACCGGCACGGTCGATGCCGACACGCTCTCCCGGCTCTGCCGCAGGAGCTACGCCGATCTGGACGACGACTACCGGCGCCACATGGCCCGCTGACAACCGCGTTCACGCCGGTTCTGCTGAAAAAGACCGGCCCGCATCAGGTTACGGCTGGTCGTGGGAGTCGCCGATGACGGCGTCCTCGTCATCGATGCCGGCGGCGATCTTGCCGTCGTGGTTTTTGAAGAGATGGTCGTCGCGGTGCAGGTCGTCGGGGGCGAGCCGCTTCACGTGGCCGTCCTCGAAGAGGACGTGGTGATAGCCGTCGGCATGGTTGACGCTGCGGTCACCCTGCTCCGGTGCGTCGGCCATGATGGGATGATGGGCCCGCCGCCGGTTCCGGTTCGGCTGCAGGCTGCCCGATGGATCGCGATGGCCGAGCGTGTAGCCGTAGTCGCCCCCCATCGTCCGCACCATCTCCTCGAACTGCGGCGTGCCGACCGCCGCCTTGAGTTCCTCGAGCGTGGGCACCCGGAAGGTGCCGCTGCGGGAGAGCGCCGTGTCGGGGCAGACGAGCGTGCCGTCATCGGCAACCAGACGATGCTCCGAGACGAGCGTGGGGGCATAGAGCCCCGCCCGAGACAGCGGGCCGGAGCCGGGAGGCGTGGGAAACACGCGATGGGCTTCCGCGTAGCCCTGCAGCGCGCCCGAGGTCTTGATCAGATTCCGCTCGGCCCGTCTGGCACGCGCCTGGGCGATGGAGTCGAGCAGCAGCGGCGCCACGAGCACGCAGGCGGCCAATGCCGTCGCGGCCATGATGACGCGATCGACCCACGCCCGGCTGCCGCGGCCCCGCAGCGGCGCATCCTCCGCCGAGAAGCCGCGTGGCCTCGGGGCCGGCTGCCGGGAGGCGGCCCGCGCGGCCGCCTCCTGCTCCGTGATGAAACGCAGCGTGCGCGACGCGAGGCCGGATGGCGCCGGCATCTGCTCGCGATCACCGGCCAACGGCTCGAGCGCCAGCCGCAGCCGTTCGAGATCATGCCGCAGCGCCGGCCCGCGATGCGGGTCGACGAGCGCCGTTTCTACCTGTTTTGCCTCGGAAGGTTCGAGGGCCCCCAGCAGGTGGCCGACAAGATCTTCTCGCATGGGAAATACTCACATCATTCGTGATTCACGACGAACCTTCGGTGGGGCGTCAGGTTCGTTTTCATCGTTTTGTCGTCATCTTTCACCGCTCGCGGCCGCTCGCCAGCCACGACTCGTTGAGCTTGAGCAGGGCGGCGTGCAGCCGGCTCTTCACGGTTCCCACCGGAATGCCGAGCACGTCCGCCGCCTCCCGATATTTCATGCCCTGGTGATAGACGAGAATCAGGGCCGCCTTCAGCGGTTCGGGGAGTTCCTCGACCGCCGCACGCACCCAGTGCTTCGCCTCCTCCTCCTCCATCTTCCGGTCGGCCGTCACGTCGCGGCCCGCCAGCATCTCCACGAGCGCCCCGACGTCGTCCTCTCCGCCCGTGCGATGATCGAGGCTCACCATCCGGTGGCGACGATTGCGACGCTGGGCATCGATGGCCTGGTTGGTTGCGATCGTGTAGAGCCAGGGGCGAAATCGTCGCCCGTCCTCGAAATTCTCCCGTTTCAGGTGGACCTGCAGGAACGTGGCCTGAAAGACATCCTCCGCCATCTCGGCGCTGCCGAGGTAGCGACGGAGGTAGCTGAACAGTTCACGCTCGTAGCGGTGCACGAGCGACTCGAACGCGGCCGCATCGTCACCCGCACGAAACCGGCCGATCAGTTCCTCATCGGTCGGCCCGGACCCGTGATTCAACGATTCGACCGCCGAACCGCCGCCGGAGCGGAGGTCGTGCGTTGAACTGGAGTCGGACTCGTGCAAATCCATCGGTGGTACGCAGGCCGGCCGGCGAGGGTTCGACGCGGGTCAATCACGCCCAGATTGCCCGGCGACCCCCATGGAGGCAGACCGCCCGGGCCCGAGTATAGCCTTTGCCCCGGTGCGGATGCGAAAAAACGGCCGCCGCCATCCCGGCCGGAATTGACTTTTCCAGCGGCTGCGTCGACATTCCGGCCCAGCCATTCGCCGCCCCGTCGCAGGCCCTCCGGCCGGAACGTACCCATGGGAAAACCGCCCCTCCAGCCCCGGGCAACGGCCTACCGCTGGGCCACGGTCGGCGACATCAACGCTTTTTTCGGCCTGTCGCTCGACAATCTGGCCGATCTGGTGCTGGCCGTCTCCCTGCTGGCGGCCGTCTTCGACTACCCGGTCCAGTTCGCCCTCTCCCACTTCGTGCCCGGGACGGCCGTGGGGGTGGTGGTCGGCGACCTGATCTTCACCTGGATGGCCTTCCGGCTGGCCCGTCGGACCGGCCGGACCGACATCACCGCCATGCCGCTTGGGCTCGACACGCCGAGCACCTTCGGCATGGTCTTTTTTGTGTTGGGGCCGGCCTATGCCGCCTCTCTCGCCGGGGGCATGGAGCGGGAGGCGGCCGCCCGGCATGCCTGGCACGTCGGCATGTGCGCGATCGTCGCCAGCGGCGTGTTCAAGGTGTGCTGCAGCTTCGTCGCGGCCGCGGTCCGCCGGCTCGTGCCCCGCGCCGGACTGTTGGGCAGCCTGACGGCGATCGCGTTGGCCCTGATCACCTTTCTGCCGCTCGTCGAGATCTTCGGCTCGCCGCTGGTGGGCCTCGCCTCGCTCGGCATCGTGCTGGCGGCGTTGACCGCGCGGCTGCCGTTCCCGGGACGGATTCCGGGGGCCCTGGCCGCCCTGCTGGTCGGTGGCCTGATCCATGGCATCGGCACGGCCGCCGGCTGGATCCCCACCGACACGGCGCATGCCGCGATCGATCCCGCGGCCGCCCTATGGCCGACGGAGTGGCTGGCGGCGGCGCGGTTCGAGTGGCTGGAGGCTTGGCGCGACACCGTCAAATATCTGCCGATCGTGATCCCCTTCGCGCTCGGCACGGTGGTGGGTGGCATCGACTGCACGGAGAGCGCCGCGGCGGCGGGCGACGAATACGACACCGGCGCCGTCATCGGCGTCGAGGGGGTGGCGACGATCGTCGCGGGGGCCTGCGGCGGCGTGATCCAGACCACGCCCTACATCGGCCATCCGGCCTACAAGGCGATGGGCGGCCGCGCGGCCTACACGCTCGCCACGGCGATCTTCATCGGCATCGCCGGGCTCACCGGCACGTTCGCCTATCTCTACCAGGCCATTCCCGGCCCGGCGATCCTGCCGATCCTCGTCTTCATCGGCCTGGAGATCACGGCCCAGAGTTTTCACGCGACGCCGCAGCGACACTACCCTGCGGTGGCGATCGCCTGCGTGCCCGCTCTGGCGGCGCTCGTGACGATCCAGGCCGACAAGCTCGTCGCCGCGGGGGCCGTGCCGACCGGCCCGCTGGCCCGGGAGCTGTTCTCGATCCGGCTGCTCTCCTCGGGCTTCATCGTCACGAGCCTGCTCTGGGCCGGCATGGTGGCGGCGTTGCTCGATCGGAAGCTCCTGGCAGCCGCCGGCTGGTGCCTGGCGGCCGCCGCCTGCACGCTCTTCGGCGTGATCCATTCGCCGTTCGCCGACGGCCGGCTCTTCTTGCCGTGGGCGCTCGGCAGTCTGCCGGTCGAGGCCGCCGGCCGCGGCCCGCTCGCGCTCGCGGCGGCCTACGCCCTCCTGGCCGGAATCTTCGGCCTCTGGCACGCGGCAGCTAGCCGCGTAGATCGATGAGCACCTTGCCCATGGGGCCGGCGGCGAGCCGCGCGAATCCCTCGGGCACCCGCTCCATCGGCCAGACCGAATCGATGAGCGGCCGCTGGCCTCCGGCCTCGAGCACCGCGACGACCTGCCGCCACGCGGTGTGCGATTCCTCGACCGTAAACGTGCCCACGGCCACGCCGCCGAGCCGGATGCGGCGAAAGAAACAGCTCGCGGTGTTGAACTGCGGCACCGGTCCGGCCAGCATGCCCACCAGGCTCACGCGGCCCCCCATGCCCAGCATGTCGATCAACTGCGGCAGCAAGGCCCCGCCGATCGTGTCGACGACGAGATCGACCCGCCGCGGCGCGAGAAAGGCCTTGGCCTGCTTCCCCCACTCGGGCTCGGTCGGATCATGGACGGCCGCCGCACCGATCTCCACGAGCCGTGCCGCCTTCTCCCGGCTCCGCGACAGGCCGATCACCGTGTGCCCGAGCCCTTTCGCCAGTTGCACCGTCGCCACCCCCACGCCGCCCGAAGCCCCGCTGACGAGCACGACGCCGGGCGGCAGGTCGCCCCACTGGCTGAGCGCCTGCCAGGCCGTGAGCGAAACGAGCGGAGCGGCAGCGGCCTCCTGTTCGGTCCAGCCCTCCGGCACGCGTTCGAGGCAGGCGGCCGGCACCGTCACCTGCTCCGCGAGCGTGCCCGGCCGCGAGACGCCCGCCTCGCCGCGCAGGAGCAGGGCCGTGTCACCCGGCCGCCACTCGCTCACGCCCTCACCGACAACCGCCACCGTGCCCATGCCGTCGCGGCCGAGCACGTGGGGAAACGTCGGCTTTGCCGGATACTGGCCTTCCGCGAGGTAGCGGTCGGCGGGATTCAGCGCCGCGTAGCGGAGGTCGAGCACCACCTCGCCCGGCCCCGGTGGCGTGGCGGCGATCGACTCGAGCGACAGGCTGTCGATCGTGCCCTGCTTCGGCAGGCACCATGCCCGCATGACGGATCTCCCTGACTAGGCGACGGACCCTCGCTCACTCGAGCCCGTAGGCGCCCGCCATCGGGATGTCGAGGCCCGTGCGGCTGGCGAACTGCGTCCGCGACAGGAACCGCGGCTCGAGGTTGAACGTCACGCCCACGTTGTTGCGGCTGTAGTCGACGTTGAAGCCGAACGTCATCAGGAACGACTCACCGATCCGCACGAGCTGGAAGTTCTGGCCGATGTTCATCCCCTTGAGGTTGAGCGCCGTGCCGAAGGAGCTCGCCCACTTGGGGCTCATCCGGTAGGTGTAGGAGCCGGTGAGCACGCTGGCCTCGATCGGTCCGCCGAACTCGTTGAAGCCGATGTAGAAGCTGCCGCGCGGCGTGCGGTTGAGCAGCGCGCCGAACGTGTAGAGCTGCTGGCCGCCGGTGAAGAAGTCGACGTCGGCCGTCGACAACAGCGTGGTGCGGTCGCCCACGTGCCAGCGGAAGTCGTACTGCCAGAGCCCCATCGTCTGCCCGAAGTTCTGGCTGTTCGTCGGGAAGAGCTCGCCGTCGACGTCGAAGACGATCCAGTCGATGATCCGCCGGTTGCCCATCGGTCCACGCTTCGTCTGCCACCGCTGCCGGGCCCCGAGCCGGAAGACGGTGAGGTCGTTGGCGATCTCCGTCGGCCCGGTCACCCACCCGCCCATGCCGCGGCGGACCGCGTAGGTCCGTGGGTCGTACTTGTTCCCCGGGCCGAACACGAAGGGATTCTGGAGCGGCGTGGCCTGCCCCGGAATCGCGCCGTAATCCCAGTAGGGGATGTTGCGGCGGTACTGGTTGATCGTGTCGTCGTCGATCTGGTCGTAGAGCGGGAACTGCTGGATGCTCTGCGTGCTGTTGGCGTAGGAGAACTCCGCCTCCCACACCAGCTTGTGCGCCAGGCCGTGCACGTTCCACAGCTGACTCTCCACGCTGTCGTCGCTCGTCCACATCGGCAGCGTCGAGCGGATGCCCACCTGGCCGTAGGCACGGTCGATCGGCGACTGGGTGATGTCCTGCCCCCAGTGGGCCAGTTCGCCGAGCGCATAGGGCACGACCTTCACCGCCCCCGCCTGGAACGGCAGGTCGATCTCGTGCCGCGTCGCCAGCCGCTCGCCGATGACGTTGTTTTCGTAGGGCAGCGTCGTCCAGATGTTGCGGCCCTGCCCCACGGTCGGCGTCTGCGGCAGGTTCTGCCGCACGTACGACACGCCCGAGTGCTGGTACCACGTCAATGAGTCCTGCAGGAGGGGCTGCCCCAGCCAGTAGTGGTCGAGCCGCGGCCACCACTCGCTCTGCGTGAAGAACGGGTTGACCCGCACGCTCGTGAGCAGCCGCAGCTCGCGGTTTTCGATCGGCCGGCGGAGGTCGAGCCAGGTCCGCTGCTCGTAGCCCTCCTCCCACTCCGCCTCGTAATACTCCTCGAGGAAGTTCATGTCGCTGATCCAGCCGGCCGTGCCCCGGGCCTGCCAGCCGCCGAAGAAGCTCTCGGTCGATCCGCCGAGGTCCTGCCGATGCCGCCAGAAGGAGCGGCCGCGGAACGTGCGGCTGGGAAACCCTGGATAGGTGAAGTCGCGGCGGTAGAGGCCGAGGTTGTCGCGGCCCACGTCGCCGATGAACCAGGCGTCGAGGTCGCCGCTGGCGGGCCCGCCGTAGCCGAGGAAGTCGGGACGGTTGTAGAGCAGCGACGTGCCGCCGCCGGGGCCGCGGAGGCTGAGATAATCGACGTCGAAGTCCCAGTCGACGCCGTCCGGCGGCCGTCGCCAGCCGAACACCTGGAAGGCGTCCCAGCTGGTGAGCAATTGCGCGCCGAAGATGCGGTCGTTCTTGATCTGGGCGTTGTTGATGTAGAAGGTGGGCTTCTTCGCGTTGGTCGCGAGCACCGGCCACCAGAGCACCGGCACGCCGCCGAGCGTGACGGTGTTGCCACGGCTGGTGATGAACTGCTGGTGCTCGACGGCCGGCTCGCCGGTGGCCGGATCGATGGCCCGCTGGCCGTCGGGGCCGGCCAGCGGCACCTGCTCGTCGGTGAATTCGAGTTCGCGCGAACGGAACTCCCAGCTCGGCACGCCCAGCCGGCTCGAGGTGAGGCCCGTCCGCTGGGCGACGAACCGGCTGCGGTCCACCTGCCGCAGCACGTCGGCCCGCAGCCGCACGACGCCGGAATAGTTGTCGACCGGCGTGAGCACCGTGGCGCCGGTGATCACGCCGCTCGACCGGGGCACGTCGTAGAACATGCTCACCGCCTCGACCACCCGCTGCCCCTGCCGGAAGATGACGTTGCCCTCCATGTAGAGTTCCAGGGGTACGTCGGCAGCCTGCGCGGCATTGCCATCGAGGTCGGGCTGGGCCTGCCCGCGGGTCCAGATCACGAGCCGGTCGGCGGAGATGTCGAGCGGGCCCGCCGGATCGACACCGTCCACGACGAGGTTCACCCCCGACGTGATCACCGCCACCCACTCGTTCCCCGCCGGGCTCGGGAACCAGCGGATGTTGAGCGGCACGCTCGACCGCGGGAAGGCCCGCAGCCGCCGCGCGGTCGTGGCGGTGCTCACCTGCGGCACCGGGGCCGCGCCGAACTCGCTGAACTGCGCCCGCTGGATCGGCTCCTCCGCGGCCGTCTCCGCCGCGGCTTCATACGCCACCGGCACGACGCTGTCGGCGGGCGCCTCGTAGATCGGCGGCGTTCCCGCCGCGGGCACGATGCTCGCGAACTCGAGCGTCGGTTCGCCCGCCATCCAGAAACGGCCCGTCCACCGCGGACCGCGGACCTTCGTCGCCGCGGCCGCGGCGGCCGCCGTCCCCGTCTGCACCGTCACGTTGCCCGCCATCCGCACGAGCACGCTGCGGACGGCCGGCGGCTGGGACCGTCCGTCGCCTTCGCCGACGGCGCCGTCATCCGTGGACACGGGCTCCTGCTCGATCCAGACCACCGCCTCGTGCGCCGTCGCCTCGGTCGCTCCCTGCCCGATGCGCACACCACCCGTCAGGTGCCAGACGTCGTAGGAACCTTCGGTCCACCGTGACGCCTGCGTGGCGCGAATCGTGACCCGCTCACGCGGATCGGCCGACGGCACCTCGATCCGTCCCGCCTCGGCGATGGCGGCCGCGAGTCCGCGTGCCGGCAACGAGACCAGCGCGCCGGCGGTGGCGGTTTCCTCGAAGGGCTGAGCCGCGACGGTTTCCTGCGCCGAAACTCGCGACAGACCGGTGTGCATCGACACGCATGCCACCGCGCACGCCAGCCACCACCGCGCTTTGCGGCGAGGGGGCGCAGACCCGCGGCGCGACGGGCACGAGGCCCGCCGTCGCGAAGGCGCAGCGGTGGCGTGGTCGACGGGTGAATGCACGCTTGAAACTGGGGCTCTGGGGGTGAAAACGGACCGGGCCGCAAAAAGCGCGGGACTATAGGAGTGCCCGCGCGGAGGGGTCAAGGCGTTGCGGCGGCCGGACCGGCTCCACAAGTCGTGACCAGAAAAGGGGTTATCGATGGCCTCGCGAAGGCGTGGGGCCGATCGGTCGCGGTGCGCCGCCGGGCGTCCGCCAAACGTCCGATCGGAGCAGGTTCGGCCAGCTTGTGGCCGCTCGAGGCAGTCTGGGAAATCCGGGCGACGGCCTTGCCGTCAAGACGGGCAGACTGCCACCTCGCGTGATCCGCCCAGACTGCCATCCCGGCCTCGCGGTACCATACTTCTCCCGACGCTCTGGATCGCTCCGTTCCCGGCTCTCGGGCTGGTCGCCCGCGTCGGCCCCGACCTTCCCTTCCCTCCCGACCGTCCCTTCCCTGCGCGGCCCGCCACTCGGTCCTTCCTGCCAGCCTCTCCCCGCCTCGTCCCTCCCCCCGCATCGCGAGAGCAGATCCATGCAAGCGGTTGCCGACCGTGTCGCCGCCTTGCTCGTGCACCACCGGAATCTCCTGGCCGTCGTCGCGGTGGTGATGACGATCCTCTCGGTCGCGGAATCGCGACGGCTCGAGTTCTCGCGGTCCATCGACACGATGTTCGACCGCGCCGACCCGGCACTGGTTCCCTACCGGCGGATGATCCGCTCCTTCGGTTCGAGCGAGGTGGTGCTCGCGGCCTACGACGATCCGGAGCTCTTCTCACCGCCGGGCATCGAACGGCTGCGCGGGCTCACCGACACGCTCGCCACGTTGCCGGGAGTCGCCTCCGCCACGAGCCTCGCCGACACGCCGCTGGGCAACCGCATCATCGACACCGACACGAGCCCGATGGCTCGTCGGCTCGTCGAGCTGCTCGAAGGCTATGCCGTCGGCGCCGACCACCGCACCGCCGCGGTCGTCTGCGTGCTCGCGTCACCGCCCGCGGCGTCGGCCACCGGACAGCCGCGTCCGTCGGCGCACGAGCAGGCCGCCTCGCGGGCCGACGCCATCGATCGGATCCGCGACGTCGTGACGAAGCTTCCCGCGGGCACCGTCGCCGGCGAACCCGTGATGCTGCGCGACGGGTTCGCCATGCTCAAACGCGACGGCAATCTCCTCGGCACGGCCAGCGGCCTCCTCGCCGGCGCCGTGCTGCTCGTCTCGTTCCGCAGCCTCCGCTGGCTGATCGTTCCCCTGGCCGTGGTGCTCCTCGCGCTCTGGAGCACGCGGGGTGTGCTCGCGGTCATCGATCTCAAGCTGACGATGGTCTCCACGATGCTCTCAGCGATGGTCACGGTGGTGGCGATCGCCACCGTGGTGCACGTGATCGTGGAGTTCCGCCGGCAGCGGGAGGAGGGCCTGCCGCCGGTCACGGCGCTCGAGCGCACCCTCTCCATCCTGTTCTGGCCGGTGGTGGGCTCGATCGCCACCGACGTCATCGGCTTCGGATCGTTGATCGCCAGCCGCGTCGGCCCCGTCCACGATTTCGGCGTCATGACGAGCGTGGGCGCGGTGATGGTGCTCGTCGCGGTGGCGATCGCCGTGCCCTTCCTCTCGCTGTGGGGACGGTTCGATGCCGACCCGCGGCGGGCCTGGGGGGAAGGCATCCTGGAGCGCGGGCTCGACGGCCTGGTGCGGCGGATCGTGCGGCACCCCGGCCCGATCCTGCTGGCGTCGGCCGTGCTCGTGGCCGCGGCGGTGGCGGGGATGCGTTGGCTCGAGGTGGAGACCGATTTCACCCGCAACTTCCGGCGGTCGAGCCCGGTGGTCACCTCCTACGACATGATCGAGTCGCGGCTCGGCGGCGCCGGGGTCTGGGACGTGCTCGTGCCCGCCGGCGACGCGATCGACGGCAGGCTGCTCGGCGCCGTGGCCCGGCTCGAGGAGCGGCTGCGGACCGAGGTGAAGATTCCGGGCGACGACGGCCGCCCCGTGGCCGGGCTCACGAAGGTGATGAGCCTCGCCGACGTGCTGGCGGCCGTGTCGCCGATTTCCCTCGAGCGGCTGCAGCGCACGCAGCTTGGCAACTGGCTCGTGACCGGGGCCCTCGACCTGATGCAAAAACAGCTGCCCCAGCTGGGTCGCACGCTCGTCGGCCGCGATCCCGAGGACGGCTCGACCTGGCTGCGGGTGATGCTGCGGTCGCACGAACGGCAGCCCGCGCCGCGGAAGCGGACGATCATCGAGCAGGTCAACCGGATCGTGGCCGAGGAATTTCCCGCCCGCGACGGCCGCCCGGCCGGGGAGGTGACCGGCTTCTTCGTGCTCCTGGCCCAGCTCGTCGAGCGGATGCTCTCGGACCAGTGGCTGACGTTTCTCCTCGCCGCGGCGGGAATCTTCGCCCTGCTCGCGGTGAGTTTCCGCAGCCCGCTCATCGCGGCGGTGGCGCTCGTGCCCAACGCCCTGCCGATCTTCGTGGTACTCGGCCTCCTGGGCTGGGCGGGGGAACGGATCAACATGGGCACGGCGATGATCGCCGCCGTCTCGATGGGGCTGTCGGTGGACAGCTCGATCCACTACCTCGTCTCCTTCCGCCGCCGGCTGGCGACGGGCCACTCGACCGCCGCCGCGCTCGAGGCCGCCCACCAGACCGCCGGCCGGGCGATGATCTTCTCCACGCTCGCCCTCGTGGTCGGTTTCCTCGCGCTCACCACCAGCGGGTTCATCCCCACCGTCTCGTTCGGGGCGCTCTCCTGCCTCACGCTCACCGGCGGCCTGTTCGGCAACCTGGTCGTGCTCCCGGTGCTGCTCTCGCTCCTCGCCCCCCGGCTCAAATAGCTAGCAATCCCCGGGCCTACGCCCGGGGCTTTTATTCGACAAACGGCACGCATCCGACGACGGTCACCCAACGTCAAATAAAATCCCGGAGCGTCAGCGACGGGGTGGGCGCTATCCAAGGCGTCGGCAACAGCGCTCCCGAGACCGAAGAAACACGCTACATTCGTGACTTCACCCACCGCAGTCAGGAGTGACTCATGACCCACGAATTCTCCCACCTCCGCGCCGGCGGCGCCGCCGGCGGCATCGGCGCCGATCAGGCCGCGCGGCCCGAGACGACCGAGGCCGACGCGGTGGTCACGTTTCTCACCGAGGGGGGCGTCGGCTCCGGGGCCGTCGCCGAAGTCGACCGGGCGACCGGCGGACTGCTCTCCCGGCTGGCCGGGGCCGGGGAAATCACCGGCAAGCGGTACGAGTGCGTGCCCGTCCTCGCGGCCCCCGGGATCAGGGCGGGCCAACTGGTGGTGGTGGGGCTCGGCAAACGCGAGGAGGTCGATGCGGGCGTGCTGTACCGCGCGGCGGCCACGGCCGCGAAGCATCTCTCCGGACGGCCGCGGGCGAAGGTCGCGTTCGTCGCCGACGGCTCGTGGTCGACCCGGCAGACGGAGCAGGCGGTGGCGGGCGCCGCGGTCGGCATGGTGGGGCAGGATCTCTACCGCGCCGAGAAGAAGCGCACCCGGTTCGGCAGCACGATCTGGCTGGTGGCGCCGCCGGAGGCGGTCGCGCGGGGCGTGGTGATCGCCGAGGGCGTGAACCTGGCGCGGCGGCTCGTGAACACGCCGCCCGACGACTGCTACCCGCAGACGTTCTCCGAGGAGGCGGCGGCCGTCGCCGGCCGCACGGGCATGGAGGTCGACATCTGGGACGAGGAGCAGCTCGCGCGGGAGCGGTGCCAGGCGATCCTCGCCGTCGGTCGTGGCTCGAGCCGCGCGCCCAGGCTCGTGATCCTCCGCTACCGGGGGCCGGGGGCCGACGACGGCCAGCCCGACATCGCGCTGGTCGGCAAGGGCGTGACCTTCGATTCGGGCGGCCTGTCGCTCAAACCCTCCGATTCGATGCTCACCATGAAGTGCGACATGTCGGGAGGCGCCGCGATGCTTGCGGCCGCCGCCACGATCGCCGCCCTCAAGCTGCCGGTGAACCTCGTCGCGGCCATCGGCCTGGTCGAAAACATGACCGGCCCGGCGGCCTACAAGCTCGGCGACGTGATCACGGCGCGGAGCGGCACCACGATCGAGGTGCACAACACCGACGCCGAGGGCCGGGTCGTGCTGGCCGACGTGCTCGACGTGGTCCGCGGCTACAAGCCGAGACGGATCGTGGACGCCGCCACGCTCACCGGCGCCTGCATGGTGGCGCTGGGGCACGACGTGGCGGGGCTCTTCACCAACGACCAAGCCTGCTGCGACGACGTGGCCCGCGCGGCCCGCGCCGTCGGCGAGCCGGTCTGGCAGCTGCCGATGTATCCCGACTACGACGACCAGATCAAAAGCGAGGTCGCCGACATCAAGAACGTCGGCGACGGCCGCTGGGGCGGCGCGATCACCGCCGCGAAGTTCCTCGAGCGGTTCGTGGGCGGCATCCCCTGGACCCACGTCGACATCGCCGGCCCCGCCTTCGCGGAGAAGCCCCGTCCCTGGATCGACGGCGGCGGCACGGGCGCCTTCGTGCGGCCGCTGGTGGAGCTGGTCCGTGGACCGGAGTGAGACGGCGATTCATCCGGTCGGAGAATCGACCCGATCGACCTGGACGCCGACATGGAGCAGATGCCGGCCGCCACCGAGGATGACGCCGCGCAGCGGCGAGACGTCGTCATAGTCGCGGCCCCAGGCCACGGTGAGGTGATCGGTGCCGATGGCGACCGCGTTCGTCGGATCGAGGTCGAGCCAGCCGTCAGCCTCCCCGCACCACGCCTGCACCCAGGCATGGCTCGATTCCGCGCCACGCCAGGCGCCGGTCCCCGGTGGCACCGTGCGGATGTAGCCGCTCACGTAGCGGGCTGGCAGGCCGAGCGACCGCAGCATGCCGATCATCAGGTGTGCGAAATCCTGGCACACGCCGCGCCGGTTGGCGAAGACTTCGGCGACCGGCGTGCTCACGGTGGTGGCCTGCGGATCGAACGCGAAGTCCGTGTGGATCCGATGCATGAGGTCGTGACAGCCCACGGCCACCGGAACGCGATCCGGGAAACAGGAACGGGCATAGGCGGCGAGCAGCGACCGGGCCGCATCGACCCGCGAACTCCGGGCCAGGAAATCCGCGGTCTCGACCGTCTGCGTCGCCGCGGCCCGAATGGTCTCCCAGGGCGCCGTGCACCCGGGGTGGGCCGGGGCGGCGATGCGCACCTCGACTTCCATCTCGGTCTCGACCGTGAGCATGCCATGCGGCTCTTCGACCGCCGCATAGTGCACGGGATTGCCGAACCAGTCGACCCGGTCGATCAGCACCGCCGGCTGCGGCTCGATGACCAGCCGCGTGAGCCTGCCGGTCTGCCCGGCCCGCGGACGCGGCGCCAGATGGGCCACCAGGTGCGACCCGACCACCGGCTGCTCATACTCGTAACGCGTCGCATGACGACAGCGATAACGGAGGGGTGCTTCGGCGGACATGTCAGGCACGTTGCGCATGGATGTGGGCGAAATAGGCCTCGGTGACCTGTTCCGAAAGTTCCGGGAGGATGCGCTCGAGGCGGGCGATCTCACAGGCCAGGGCCGCCGGGGCGACGGGCGGCGGCGCGCCGCGGAAATCCGCGACGAGCCCGTCCACGGCGGCGACGGCGGCGGTGATCGGACCTCCCCCGCCCATCCCCGCCACGGCGGGCAGGGCCGAGAGCAGCGACCGGATCGATTCCAGGACGAACAGCAACGACCGCGGGTGATCGGCATCCGCCAGCAGCCACTCGAAGGCCCGCGCTCCGCGGTCGTCACCGGCCTCGGCGAGGACGGGCCCCGGGCGGCCACGGCCGCCGGCCGCGGCGAGTTCGAGCAGGACGTCGATGGCAGCAGGTTCGAACGCGGCGCCCTCGGTCAATCCGCTGCCGCGGATCGTCGCGGCGATGCCGACCGCACGCTCGAGGTGGCGGCCGAGCACGAGGAAGTGCCAGCCGGGTCCACGCAGCATGCCGTCCTGCTCCAGTCCGATCAGGCCGGTGAGAGCGGTGGCGGCGTCGTCGAGCCGCAGTGATTGGTCGCCCGTGTTTCCCGCGGCCGGCCGCGGTCCCACGATCCCCTGCAACTGCCGCAGGATGCGGTCGAGATCCGGAGCGAGGCTGTTTCGCAGCCCCGCGGAGGCCCGGTGCAGACGCGCGACGGCAGCCGGGAGCCCACCGGCATGGAGCGGGTCGAACGCCATCTCCAGTGCCTCGCGGGCGGCATCGAGCGGTTCCGACTGGCCGAGCCAGACGGTCGTCGCCGGCACGGCGCCCGTCCAGGCCAGGATCCGCAACAGCGGCTGCAGTTCCTCTTGCGCGCCCGGACGCCCATCGTCGGCGCCGCGATCCGCCACGGCCCGCAGCACGCGCACGAGCATGTCGGCACGCTCGGCATAGCGGCCCACCCAAAACAAATGCTCGGCTGCTCGGCTGTGCAGGGCGGATGCCTGGGCCACGCGAGCCCGACGGAGCCGTGGCGGCCGCGGCGGGCCCGCGGCCACGCGCTGGCGCGGCGACCGACTCGCCGTCTCGTTGACGATCCAGACATCCTTCGAGCCCACGGCTTCCTGGAGCGAAACGAACGGGTATCGCGCGTCGGCGGACACCCGTCCCAAGCCTCCCGGCATGACCTGCCAGCCGTGCGGGCCGAGACACGCGAACGCCCGAACCGCCACGGGCCGTGGTTCGACCCGGCCATCCGTCCAGCAGGGGGCGGCCGACGGCCGAACGAGTGGTTGTGCCGCGTAGGATATCGGATCGGACACGATCCTCGCGGCGAGCCGCTCGAGTTCCTCCGCAGACAAATCGGCGGCGACGACCTCACGGCTGTCGGCCGCCGAAAAAGCGGACCGGACGACGAATTCCCGCAGCCCCCGCAGCAGCGTCTCACGCTGATCGGGGTTTCCAGCCCAGAGCGTGGGCACGTCCGGCATCAGCAGCGGCTCGCCCAGCAGGCTGCGGCACAACGCCGGCATGAACGCGGCCAGCGCCCCGCTGTCGATCAGACCGGAACCGAGCGCATTGACCACGCACACGCCGCCCTCGCGGACGACCTCGAGCAGCCCGGGCACGCCGAGTTCGCTGTCCGGACGGAGTTCCAACGGATCGCAGAAGTCGTCGTCGATGCGCCGCAGGATCACATCCACCCGCTGGAGGCCGGCCAGTGTCTTGAGATGCACCGCCCGCCCGCGGACGACCAGATCGCCCCCCTCCACGAGCGTCAGGTCGAGGTGCCTGGCCAGGGTGGCATGCTCGAACGCGGCCTCGTTGAGCGGGCCGGGCGAGAGCAGCACCCCGTACGGTCGGTCACCTACGCCCGCGACCCGCTCCGCCAGGCCGTCGAGGGCGGCCCGCATGCCGGCAAAAAACGCCGCCAGACCGACCACCGGAAGATTCGCGAGGGTGTCGGCCATGGTCTGCCCGAGCACGGAGCGGTTTTCCAGGGCGTATCCCATCCCCGTAGGCGCCTGCGCCCGGGTGGCGAGCACGCGCCAGGCGCCATCGGCACCGCGCACGATGTCGACCGCGAACTGCAGGAGCCGCGGCTGCTGGCGCACGCCATGGCAGGGCCGCAGGAACCCGGGGTCGGCGTGCACCGCGGCCGCGGGGAGCACGTGCTCGACGATCACCCGCCGGGGCCCGTAGAGGTCTTCGAGCAACGCGGCGGCGAGCGCGGCTCGCTGCGCCACCCCCGCCGCAACCAGCCGCCACTCGTCGGCCGGGATCACGAGCGGAATCGGATCGAGGGGCCAGGGCCGCTCCGCGCCGGCATGGGAGTCGCCGGGGCCGTAGACGGTGTACGTGACGCCGTTGCGAAAGAGCCTGCCCCGGATCGATTGCCACCTGCTCTCCATCGCCCCCGGCACGAACGGACCGTGCGCGGACAGGAATCGCTGCCAGTGGGGCCGCAGTTGGCCGCCGCCGGTGACCATCTCGTCCCAGGCATCGAACGCGTGGTCCGCTGGTGACACGGCAGCCGGCCCGGGCCGGGGGGCGGGAGTGGC
The DNA here is from genome assembly GCA_044346795.1 of Pirellulales bacterium. GTDB lineage: Bacteria > Planctomycetota > Planctomycetia > Pirellulales > UBA1268 > CAMCQY01. The sequence continues at coordinate 7,237 of JBIIYN010000003.1, read as the reverse complement.
GGAAAGGTCAGCCAATGCGAAGATCGAGCGTGAGGGGGAAGTCGGCATTCCGGGCCGCGGCGGCGACGGCCATCGGCCCGGGAGTGTGACCGAACGGAAAGAATCGCGCCAAGCGACGCCCCTCCGCCTCGTTGGCGTTCACCGGGAAGGTGTCGAAATTCCGTCCTCCCGGGTGGACGACGTGGTAGGTGCAGCCGCCGATGCTGCGGCCGTTCCACGTGTCGATGATATCGAAGACGAGCGGCGCGTGGACGCCGATCGTGGGATGAAGACAGTTCGGCGGCTGCCAGGCGCGATACCGCACGCCGGCCACGAACTGGCCGTCGGTGCGGGTCGGCGCGAGCGGCACGTGCATGCCGTTGCAGGCCAGCGTGAACCGATCGCCGGCCACGCCCGAGAGCGACACCTGCAGCCGCTCGAGGCTGGAGTCGACGTAGCGGGCCGTGCCGCCGCCCCCCGGTTGCTCGCCGAGCACGTGCCACGGCTCGAGCGCCGTCCTCAGCTCGAGCGTCAGACCGTGCTGCGACACGCTGCCGAGCACCGGGAAGCGGAAGTTGACGTGGGGCCTGAACCACCGCTCGTCGAAGGCATAGCCGGCCTGCCGCAGGTCCTGCGCCACATCGGCGATGTCGGCCTCGATGAAGTGCGGCAGCATCCAGCGATCATGGAGCTCGTTGCCCCACCGGACGAGACGGCCCCGATAGGGCCGACGCCAGAAGCTGGCGATGCACGCGCGTATCAGCAGCTGCTGCACGAGGCTCATCTCGGCGTGGGGTGGCATCTCGAACGAGCGGAGTTCGACGAGCCCCAACCGGCCCGACGAACCGTCGGGGCTGAAGAGTTTGTCGATGCAAAACTCGGCACGATGCGTGTTGCCCTGCACGTCGACCAGGAGATGCCGCAGCAGCCTGTCGATCTGCCAGGCCGGAGGATGGTCGCCGAGGCGATCGATCTGCGCGAAGGCGATTTCCAGTTCGTAGAGGCTTTCGAGCCGCGCCTCGTCGACTCGGGGATGCTGGCTGGTGGGCCCGATGAACAGTCCGCTGAAGAGATACGAGAGGCTCGGGTGGTTCTGCCAGTAGGCGAGCATCGACCGCAGCAGGTCCGGCCGGCGCAGGAACGGGCTGTCGGCGGGTGTCGCCGCCCCGACCACGACGTGGCTCCCGCCGCCGGTGCCGACATGCCGGCCGTCGAGCGCGAATTTCTGGGTGCCGAGCCGCGTCTGCCGGGCATCCACGAAGAGTCCCACCGTCGTGGAAACGAGTTCCTGCCATGATGCGGCGGGATGGATGTTCACCTCGATCACTCCGGGATCCGGTGTGACGGCGATTTCGACGAGCCGCGGGTCGCGCGGCGGCGCGTAGCCCTCCAGCACCACCGGCATGCCGAGCGCCACCGCCGTCGCCTCGACGTGCCCCACGAGATCGACCCAGTCCTCGAGCAGGCTGGTCGGCGGCATGAAGACGTGCAACCGCCCTTCGCGCGGCTCGACGCAGATCGCCGTCCGTACGACACCCCCACTCGCACCCTCCACCGTGCCCCCGGCCCCGCGGACGTCCGCCATCGGCCGCTGCACCCCGTCGGCTTCGCGGCGGTCGAGCAGTTCGTGCGGCTGTCGGCGGCGGGAGTCGACCGGCGGCGGCGCGCCGGCCGCCGACGCGCCGACGCCCATCGGCCGGCCCGCTCCGGGGGAGGGCAGCGACGCACGTGGTTCGAACGGATCCCGCGGATGCAGCTGCGATTCCTCGCCCGGTGGACTCCACGGCAGGCTGCCGAGCGGCAGCCGGTAGCCGATCGGGCTGTCGCCGGCGACGAGGAAAATCCGCTCGCTCCGCAACGGCCAATGGCTCGACTGCCAGACAGGTCCCGACGATTCGTGCCGCCTGGAGAGAGGCAGCGCGTAGCCGACAGGCCGGCCGAGCCCGCGACTGAAGACCCGCGCGAGCCGGGCCCGCTCCTCGGCGCTCTCGAGCTTGCTGTCGAGCGGATCGACGTTCACGGGCAGCGACTGCTCCTTCATGAGGAACGTCCACGGATTCTCGTACGCCGCCTGCGCGAAGCCGGCGGGAATACCGAGCCGGCCCGCGAGGTGCTTCATGAACAACTCCGCCTCGGCGGTCCCGTGGCCCGCCGAGGCGGAGTCTCCGGAGAGGTATTCGCCGTTGGCCCAGAGCGCCTCGCCGTCGCGTCGCCAATAGAGCCGCAGCGCCCACCGGGGCAGGCTTTCCCCCGGATACCACTTGCCCTGCCCGAAGTGGAGCAGGCCGCCGGGAGCGAAGCGTTCTTTCAGCCGCTGAACCAGCGCGGCGGCGTGCTGCCGCTTCGTGGGGCCCACGGCAGCCGTGTTCCACTCGTCTCCTTCGAAATCGTCGATGCTCACGAACGTCGGCTCGCCCCCCATCGTGAGACGGACGTCACCGGCGGCAAGATCGCGGTCCACCGCCTGTCCCACGGCGTCGATGACCGCCCACTCCGCGGCGTCGTAGGGCCGTGTCGTGCGTGGCTGCTCCCGCAGACGGGTGACGCTCAACGCGTGGACGAAGTCGACCTCGCAGGCCTCCACCATCCCGCTCACCGGTGCAGCCGAGGCCGGATCGGGTGTCGCGGCCAACGGGATGTGCCCCTCGCCCGCCAGCATGCCGGAGGTGGGGTCGAGACCCACCCAGCCGGCGCCCGGCAGGTAGACCTCGGCCCAGGCGTGGAGATCGGTGAAATCGGCCGCGGGACCGGCCGGACCGGCGAGTGGCTTCTCGTCCGGCACGAGTTGCACGAGGTACCCTGAGACGAACCGGGCCGCGAGGCCCATGTTCCGCAGCGCCTGGACGAGCAGCCAGGCCGTGTCGCGGCATGAGCCCGTGCCCCGCCGCAGCGTCTCCTCGCAGGACTGCACGCCCGGCTCGAGCCGGATGAGGTAGCCGATCCCCTGCCGGATGCGACCGTTGATGGCCACGAGTTTATCGACCGTGCGACCCGCCATCCCGCCGAGGGATTCGAGCCACGACCGCAGCAGCGGCCCGACCGGTTCGGCCTCCAGATAGGGTCGTAGCTCCCGGCCGAGCCACGGCTCGTACGCGAACGGAAAATGCTCGGCCTGCGGCTCGAGGAAGAAATCGAACGGATTGACGGAGGACAGGTCGGCGACGAGGTCGACCTCGAGCGTCAGTTCGGTCGTCGGCTCCGGGAAGACGAACCTCGCCAACCAATTCGACTGCGGATCCTGCTGCCAGTTGAGGAAATGGGTCTTCGGGGAGACCTTCAACGAGTAGGAGAGAATGGGCGTGCGGCAGTGGGGCGCGGGTCGGAGCCGCACGATCTGCGGCCCCAGGCTGACGTGCCTTTCATAACGGTAGGCGGTCTTGTGATGGATCGCGACGTGGATGCCCATCCGGGCTGCCTCGCGTCTTCTCCGCCTGGAGAGGCCGGCTCCCTGCCGGCACTGACGAGAAGCTATCAAAAAAGCCGCCCCGTGTCAGCGGTCGGCGGGTGTCTCGTCGGCCGACCACGTCGGGCCTACAGGAGCGTGCCCAGCTCGTCCACCAGTTCGCCGAATCGCGTGAGGGCGGTCGCCACCGGCTCGGGTTTCTCGAGATCCACGCCGGCATCCCGCAGCAGGTCGAGCGGCCACTGCGAGCAGCCACCCTTCAGAAACGCGAGGTAGGCCTCCAGTTCCTTCGCGCCCCCCTCGGCCACCCGCTTGGCGAGCGTGATGGCCGCCGAGAGGCCCGTGGCGTACTTGTAGACGTAGAAGGCGTTGTAGAAGTGCGGAATCCGCAGGCACTCGAGTTCCAACTGATCGTCGACGACGAACCGCGGTCCGAAATAGGCGTCGAGCAGCTCGCGGTAGATGCCCCGGATTCGTTCGAGCGTGAGCGGCTCGCCCGCCTCCGCCGAGGCGTGGCTCTTCCGCTCGAACTCGGCGAACATCGTCTGCCGCACGATCGTGGCGCGGATGGAATCGATCTCCCGCGCGATGATCGCGGCCCGCTCCTTCTTCGACGCCGCCCGTTCGAGCAGGAGCCGCGTGAGCAGCTGCTCGTTGAAGGTGCTGGCCACCTCGGCGACGAAGATCGTGTAGCCGGAGTAGTGGTAGGGCTGGGCCTCTGCCGAATACCTGGTGTGCATCGAGTGGCCCGCCTCGTGGGCCAGCGTGAAGACGTGCTCGATCGCCTCCTCCTGGAAATTCATCAGGATGTAGGGGTCGGAGTCGTAGGTTCCCGAACTGAAGGCTCCCGACTGCTTGCCGGCGTTGGGATAGCGGTCGCACCAGCGGCCCAGCAGGCCCCGCTCCAGCCGCGTCGTGTAGTCCCGCCCGAGCGGCGCGAGCGATTCGATCACCACCCGCACCGCGTCGTTCCAGGTGTGCCGCTTTTCGAGTTCGGGCACGAGTGGCACATAGCAGTCGTAGTGATGGATCTCGTCGAGGCCGAGGATGCGCTTCCGCAGGTCGTAGTAGCGGTGCACGGCGGGGAGGTGGCCGCGGACGGCCGCGATCAGCTGGTCGTAGACGGCGATCGGCACGTTGTCGGCGAACAGGGCCGCCTCGACGGCGCTGGGATACCGGCGCACCTTGGCGGCGTAGACATCGCGCTCGTTGGAGCCCGACAGCGTGGCCGCCAGCGTGTTGGCGTGGGCCTCGTACTGGGCGTAGTACCGGTGGAAGGCGGTCTGCCGCGCCTCCCGCACGGGATCGTGCAGGAGCGTGACGAACGTCGCGTTCGACAGCTCCACCTGCCCGCCGGTCCCGGTGGTCACGCTGCCGAACTTCATGTCGGCGTCGGTGAGCTGACGAAACACCTTCGCCGCCGTGCCGGCGAAGCTGCCCTGCATCGCGAGGAGCTTCTCCTCCGGCTCCGAGAGCACGTGCGGACGCGTGCGGGTGAGCCGTTCGAGCAGGAGCCGGTAGGGCTTGAGCACCGGCAGTTGCATCCACGCGGCGAGCGTGTCGGGTGGGATCGCCATGATCTCGGGTCGGATGAAGCTGGCCTTCTCGCCGGCCAGCGTGGCGACGTGCTGGAAGCGGCCGATCATCCGCTGCGGCTCGGGAGCCGCCTGGTCCTCGCTGGCCCGCAGGTGGGCATACGTGCCGATCCGGTCCCCTTCACGGTCGACTTCAAGGTCGTAGGCGAGGCACTCCGCGAGCCGTTCGGGCGCCGAGCCGAGGGTGCCGGCGAATGCCGCGAACCCGGGAATCCGCTTCTCCCACGCCGCGAGCGCCGCCTCCCATTCGGCGGCGGAAGAAAACAGGCTGCCGAGGTCCCAGGTATCCCCGACGGCCACCTCGCTCCGCGCCGGCAGCCGCTTCACCGCACCTGTCGCATCAGCCATCTTTCACCTCGTTGATTCGAGTCACACCACGCGGATCCGCCGCAAACAAGCCAGCCGGAGATCGGCCTTGTGAAAAAACCGACATCGTATCGTGTTTCTTTGCGGGTAGCCGGGGATCGGCGGAAGCTCGAGGAGCTTTCGGATTTTTCGACCTTCTGGGGAATGTGCTGCCGCAGGTCGTGGAAGGAGAAAAATCCGCTGCGACGAGACTTCTGCCGTCCCCGGCGGATTGGGCTCGTTGACCCGACCCACGGGGCGCCCGTCACAGCCTCCAGACCGCGCTGCCCCAGGCGAGGCCGCCGCCGAACCCGCACACCACGATCGTGCTGCCCGGCCCGATGCGGCCGGTCCGCCAGGCCTCGTCCATCGCGAGCGGGATCGAGCCGCTCGACGTGTTGCCATAGCGATCGAGGTTCACCATGAACCGTTCGGCCGGGATGCCGAGCGATGCGCGGACCCCGTCGATGATCCGGAAATTCGCCTGGTGGAGCACGAAGAGGTCGATCGCCTCCAGCGGCACGCCGGAATGTTCGACCACCTGCCGGATGTTCTCCTCGGCCAGCCGGATCGCCCACTTGAAGACGGCCCGGCCGTCCATCTGCATGAACTGCTCCCGCCCGGCCACGCCCTCGGCCGTGACCGGCTGCCGCGAGCCGCTCATCGGACAGGCGAGCAGTCCCGCGCCGCGGCCGTCGGAGCCGAGCGAGAAGGCCAACAGGCCATGCTCCCGTCCCGAGGCTTCGGGCGACTTCGCCTCGAGCAGCACCGCGCCGGCACCGTCGCCGAAAAGCGGCCAGGTCTTCACGTCGTCGGGATCGACGACGCGGGAGTTCGTGTCGGCGCCCGCCACGAGCGCCAGCCGGCTGGATCCCGCGGCCAGGAAGTTCGCGGCGGTCACGAGCGCGTAGGCGAAGCCCGCACAGGCCGCGGTCACGTCCATCGCCGGCGCGTCGAGGCCGAGCTTCTCCTGCACGATGCAGGCGGTCGAAGGGATGGACATGTCGGGCGTGAACGTGCCGAGCACGAGCAGGTCGACGCTCGCGACATCGGCCCCGGCATGCTCGAGCGCCGCCCGGCAGGCCGCGGCGGCCAGATCGCTCGTCGCCACGTCCGGGGGCGCATGCCGCCGTTCGTGGATGCCCGACCGGGCGACGATCCATTCCGGGTCGCAGCCCAGCCGGGCCAGATCGGCGTTGGTCACCACGTTCGCCGGCACGCTGCTGCCGATGCCCGCCATCCGGAAGCCGCAGGCGCGGCCGAAGCGGGAGGGCCGGGGCGAAGTGAGGATGTCCGACATCGCGGCCGCCGCCTCCGGTCAGTTCCGTGCCGAAACCGACGCCGCCCGACGCCGGTGCCGCGGCTGGATGATGTCGGACGCGAGCCCCAGCCTCTCGAGCAGCAGGATCTCGTAGTAGGTCAGGTCGAACTCCCACCACTGGTGCTGCACGCTCGCGCTGGCCGGATCATGGTGGTGGTTGTTGTGCCAGCCTTCGCCCGCCGCCACCATCGCCACGAACCAGTTGTTCCGGCTGTCCTCACCGGTCTCGTACGTGCGGTAACCGAAGAGATGGGACAGGGAGTTCACGCTCCAGGTCATGTGCCAGACGAGCACCGTCCGGACGAATGCTCCCCACACCAGCCAGCTGGCCCCGAGCCTGAGTCCCCGGGCCCAATCGCCGCCCGTCAGCCGACCGACCAGCAGGCCCGCCACGGCGAAGAGGGCCGCATGCGCGAGGTAGATCCAGAGCGCGCTCGTGGGACGCCGCTCCAGGTAGCGGAAGTAGCGGTCGGCGAGGATGTCGCGGGCGTACTTGTCGAGGAATGCGAGCGTGCGCCGGTCGGGGGAGCGGCGGAACAACCAGCCCACGTGCGACCAGCTCACGCCGTCGCGCGGCGTGTGGGGATCCTCGGG
>JBIIYN010000395.1:0-3206 GCA_044346795.1 Pirellulales bacterium | reverse complement strand
ACCACGGCCGCATCGTGGAGATGGGCACGCACGACGACCTGCTCGCCGCCGACGGCGCCTACGCCCGCCTCTACCACGCCCAGCAGAAGGCCGCCGCCGAGGCGGCCGCCGGCGCCTGATCCGAAACGCACGACAGCGGAAAAACACCTTGCACGCTTCCTCACCCCCCACTGCTTCCTCGCCCCCCACAGCCTCCTCATCGCCCGCGGCGGCCGCATCGGCCGGCTGGCGGCTCGAGCGGGCCGCGCACGGCAGGCTCGATTTCGTGGAGGCCGGCGGGCGGCGGCATGTCGACGTCGATGTGCTCCGCGCCTTCCCTGTCTCCGCGGCGGCCGGCCCGGTGTCGATCGTGGCGGTCGACGGCGACGAACTGGCGTGGGTCGAATCGTTGTCGGATCTCGAGCCGTCGCTCCGCGATCTGCTCGAGCGCGAACTCGAGCAGCGGGAGTTTCTGCCGGTGATCGAGCGGATCGACGCGGTGACGGATGGCGAGCCGACGGAGTGGAGCGTGGTCACCGACCGCGGCCCGCGCCGGTTCACGGTGTCGCACGTCGACGACATCGTCTACGCCCCCGACGGCGGCGCCTGCATCACCGACTCGGTCGGCGTGCGCTACACGATCCCGCAGGTCTCGCGGCTCGATTCCCGCAGCCGACGGCTGCTGGACCGGATGGACTGAATACACGCGACGGCTCGGCATCCTGCCGACCGTCGCTTGGCGACCGCAGGTCGCTGGTGCGGGCGTCGCATCCATGCGACGCGGTCCTGCGATGGCCGGCCTCCGGCCCTGGCGCTCAGTCGCGATGCTCATCCTGCCCGCCCCGGCTTGGCCGACCTCCGTCGGCTGGTTCTCACCCGGGCCTCCGGCCCTGGCGCATAGGGGACGAGCGAAGTCGGTCGGGGGTCGCGCGCAGCCGCCGGTGAATTCTGCGACTCACGAACGATTTACCATCATCCATGAGCCTCCTGTAGCAGAATCCGCCGGCGGCGAGCACGTGCCCCCGGCCGGCGCAGCGGCCGCGAAATGGCGGGTGCTTCTTGACCCCGTCCCGTCGCTTCCGCTCCGGGCTTGTATTCGTCGGTGTCGCCCTGGCGCACAGGGGACGAGCGAAGTCGGTCGGGGGTCGCGCGCGTGCCGTCCTCCCAGAGCCCCGTTCCCGCCCAGACCATGGCCCTCGGACGGGCTCCCCTTCCCCACTGCCGTAAGATGGACCGGTTGGAGCGTTCATAGCGACTACACCCCCTCAATTCCGGCTGAAAACAGGAATTTTTTCTCAACAAACCGCTTGAAGGCTGCGTACGGGGGATTAGTCTCGAAACATCTTTTTTCGAGGAGAGGAAACCCATGTCCCTGTTCCGTGCTCACTCGCGCCGCTCGACCCGGCGACTCGCGGCCGTCCTCTGCGGGGCGCTCGTGCTCGCACCCCAGTCGCCGCTCGCGACGAACGCCGCGCGAGCCCAGTGCTGCGGCGAGTCGGTCGCCGCGCCCGCGGCGCCCACGCAGACCTACCGGCTCGACTTCCAGACAGTCTACGACGAGCAGCAGATGACCGGCTATCGGGTCAACTACGAGACCGTCTACGACACGCAGACCTACACCGTGCAGAAGCCTGTCTGGGAGACGCAGACCCAGGAGCGCCGCTACACGGTGCAGCGTCCCGTCTGGGAGACGCAGACCCGCGAGGAGCGGTTCACCGTCATGAAGCCGGTCTACGAGACGCAGGTCGTCGACCGCAGCTACGACGTCACCCGCGACGTCGTCGAGACCGCCTCCCGCGAGGAGCGGTTCACCGTGATGAAGCCCGTCTACGAGACCGCGATGCAGCAGCAGGTGAGCGTGGTCAGGCGGCCCGTCTACGAGACGAGCGAGCGCGAGGAGGCCTACACGGTGGCGGAGCCGGTCACGCAGATGCGGACCACCTACTCCGTCGGCAGCCAGGCGATCGACACGGTCACCCCGGTGGTCACGCCGGGCGCGACGGCCCTGGCCTGGGTGCCGGGCGGCTGGGGCGTGAATCCCTACAACGGCCTCATGCAGTGGCAGCGGGGCGGCTACACCTGGATGCAGTCCCCCGGCATGGTGACCAACCAGGTCAACCGCGTCTACCAGCCCACCGTCACGCCGGTGCAGGTGCCCGAGACGACCATGGTGAATCGCGTGGTCACCCGCAAGGTGCCCGTGCAGACCGTCCGCTACGTCGACGAGCAGGTCGTCCAGCAGGTGCCCGTACAGACGATGCGGATGGTGGCCGAGGAGCAGGTCCGCCAGGTGCCCGTGCAGACCGTCCGCAAGGTGGTCGAGCGGGTCGAGAACAAGGTGCCGGTGCAGACGATGCGGATGGTTCCCGAGGAGCAGGTCCGCCAGGTGCCGGTGCAGGTGTGCAAGTTCGTCACCGAGGAACGCGTGGAGCCGGTGAGCGTGCAGGTGATGAAGTACGTGACCGAGCAGCGGACCGCCCAGGTGCCGCGGGTGGTCGAGAAGAAGGTGCCCTACACCTACACGGTGCGGTCGCCCCGCACGGTCGTCATGCGGGTGCCGCTCGATGCCTGCGGCAATCCGATCCCGTCGGCCGTGCAGCAGACCGGCACCGTCGGCGCCGCGCCGGCCGCGGCCGCCCGCCCCACCGCGACCCCCACGCCCGTGGCGCCGCCGAACCTCGCGCCCGCCACGCCGGCTCCGACGAAGACCTTCAGCGACAAGCCCGCCGCCCCGCAGGCGGCTCCCGGATGGACCGGCTCCGATCTCCAGCATGTCGATCCGAAGCAGGCCCAGGCCGGCGGCGGCCAGTCGGCTCCGGGCACGGTCCGCGCCGAAAAGCCGGCCGATGCTGGCGGTGATCTGAAGTCAGTCGAAACGATCCCCACGCCGGCCGCGCAGGAGCCCACCGCGGCTCCGACTCGGGCGCCGACTCCGACCCAAGCGCCCACCGTCGCGCCGCTCAACGCCCAGCCGGGCCCGGCCGTCGAGCCGGCCCCGCCGGCCGCGACGCTGAAGGACGTGCCGGCCGCGGAAACGTCCCGCCTGCTGCGGATCGTGCCGCAGGTCGAAGGCCACACGACCTGACACCGGTCGGCCGGGAGGGCTCAGGAGGGTCTGCCCATGCCCCGGGAGCCGGCGTAGGCGGCCAGCGGAGCCATGGATGGCGGAGCGCAGACGCCTCCGAGAGAGCGGAGGCCTGGAAGGCCGGAGCGAACGTCCGGCGATG
>JBIIYN010000396.1:0-3206 GCA_044346795.1 Pirellulales bacterium | reverse complement strand
CCTCGGGCAGGCGATGGCCGTGAAAGATGTCCTGCAGGAGTCCACGGAACCGGGCGGCGAACAGGATCGTGTGGTGGGCCAGATTCGGGTACCGCCGGTTCGTGCCGAAGTAAAGCACGAAGAGCGACATCGACCAAGCCATCCGCTCCAGCCGTCGCTGCCGGCGGCCGGCGGCAGCGACGCCGCGGTAGAGCGTCGCGTACGTGTGGTGGACGTCGGCGTTCGAGACGACGACGTCGTAGGCCTCCGGTGGCCCACCGGCCGCGTGGACGACGTGCCTCGTCGAGCCGCCCGCGTCCTCGAGCACGATCCGGTCGGCCGGGGTGTCGAGCCGGAGCGTGCCGCCCGAGTCCTCGAAGAGCCGCACGAGGCCACGGACCAGGGCGCCGGTGCCTCCGGCCGGGAAGAAGACGCCCCACCGTCGCTCGATCCAGTGGATCAGCGTATAGATGGAACTCGTCTCCAGCGGATTGCCGCCGACGAGCAGGGGATGGAAGCTGAATGCCAGACGGAGGTGCTCGTCCTTCACGAACCGCGAGACGGTCGCATAGACGCTCCGGTCGGCCCGCAGGCGGGCCAGTTGCGGGGCGGCGCGGATCATGTCGGTGAAGTGGAGGAAGGGGACGGCGCCGAGTTCCTCGTAGCCCTTGGCGAACACCTGCCTGGAGTAGTCGGCAAACCGCCGGTAGCCGTCGACATCGGCGGGATTCACCCGCCTTATCTGCTCGATCAGCCCGGCCTCGTCCGCGACGTAGTCGAACGTCATGCCGTCGCTCCACTGGAGCCTGTACAGCGGCGTCACCGGGAGCAGGCGGACATAGTCGTCCATCCGTCGACCGGAGATTTCAAAGAGTTCCTCGAGGCAGTGGGGCGCCGTGATCACGGTCGGCCCGGCATCGAAGACATAGCCGCGGTCCTCGTGGACGGAGGCCCGCCCGCCGGGCTGGCCGTGCGCCTCGTAGCACACCGTCTCGAAGCCCATCGCCTGCAGGCGGATGGCCGCAGCAAGGCCACCGAATCCGCTGCCGATCACGGCCGCGCGTCGAATCAGGCCGCGGTCCGAACGGGACGGAGTCCGACCCGTGGTCGTGGCCATGCTCATCGCGCGGTCTCCGCCCGCGTCCGCTTGCCGGTGATCCGCAAGGTGTCGCAGAGAGCGGCCAGGGGGCCTGTGTCGCGGGAACCTCGGGCCACGGCGGTGAGCCTGTCGATCGCGCGGTCGAGCCGGCCGTTCATCGCGATCACGGCGCGGCCGTAGGTCAGGTCGAACAGGTCCTTTGCGAGCGGGCGAAACGCGGCCGGCTCGGGTGCCGACTGCCGCAAGCGGAGCTGCCACGCGGCGAACTCCTCGGCCGACAGTTCGCCCGCTGCCCAGGCCCACGGCCAGGTGACGCGGCGGTTGCGGAGGTCGTCGCACCGGTCCGAACCCGCAACGAGTTCGGAGAGCTCGTCCATGTCGTTCCGCATCTGCAGGCAGATGCCCACGCGGCAGCCGAAGGCGGCGACCGCCTCGAGCGTCTCCCGATCGCCGCCGGCGGCCTGGCCGCCGCACCATGCGGCGAGCGACATGAGCCGCCCGGTCTTCCACCGCGAGATCGCCAGCGCCGTCACGAACGCCTGCGCCGGCAAGACCTCGTCGACCGACGTCGCCAGATCGATCGCCTGACCCTCGTGACACTGCCGCGCCACCGTGATGAATCGGCCGACGAGCGCCGCCGAGCCGGACGGATTCTCCGCGGCCATCGCCGCCAGCTCCAGCGCCCGAAAATACATCCAGTTGCCCGCGTTGACGGCCCGGGCCGGCCCGATGACACGGTGGAGCGCAGGCTGTCCGCGACGGGTGAGCGACCCGTCCTCGAAGTCGTCGATCACGAGAGCCCCGGCGTGGAGCATCTCGACCGCATCGACGACGAGCTGCGGCGCCGCGGAGCGGCCGCCGGAGAAGGCGTAGGCCCGCTCGAGAAGGGTGGCCCGCAGCCGCTTGCCACCCACGCCGGGATAGAGATCGGGGGCGAGACGGAGAGCCTTGGACCAGCCACGCGGCGTGCGGGCGGTGAGATGCGACGCCCCCATCAACCCCAGCGGCTCGACAGGCTGGAAAGCCCCAGTTGCGTCCGTCGCCGCCGCGCGATCACGACGGCGCCGCCCGCGCGAGGCCCGGAGGTTCACCCGCGTGGAGCGAGTCCCGGAGTGCGTGTTCCACGGCCGTTCGGCGGTCATGTCGGCACGGTCCTGGGAAGAGGGGCGAACGATCGCGCGAACCGCAGTGGCGCCAGCCCCGTGGGGGGGCGGCCGATCACGATCCGCGCCGCATCGGTGAACGTGAAGCGGTGGGCATAGAACCGGGCGATCCGCTCTTCGCGAAGCACGCGGTAGAACCGTCGGAAGATCGTCCAGCGGTCCTCGGCCTGAACGAGGCAGAACAGCAGCCTGTTCAAGAACCGCGAGAATCCCCGCCTCAGGCGGTCGTTCGCGACGGCGGCCTCGACTTCGGCGGCGACGTGGTCCGGACGGGCCCGTGCGACCAGTTCGGCGAACCGCACCGCCAGCGGCATCGAGTATCCGGTGGCGGGGTGGAACCAGCCGCCGGCATAGCCGCCGGCCGGCCATGGCCCCTCTCGCCGGGCGGTCTCCGCGTAGGGCATCGGCAGGCAGCCCCGCTCCGTGCGAAGCGGCGTCGCCAATCCCGCGCCGGCCTCGGCGAGTCGCTTGGCGATCAGGCCGGCCGCCCGGGCATCGTCCAGGCCCGGCTCCTCGTGAAACCGGGTGTATTCCAGCAGCACACGATCGGGGCCCAGCGGTAATTCGTAGAGGAATTCGAAGCCGTCGGCCTGATCTCTCGGGACATCCATGACCGTCGGCTCGGCGGCAGGCCAACGCGCGGAGGTTTTGTATTCGCGGCCGATGAACGTCTGATATCCAGCGGTCGCCGGTCCGGCGGACTGCCGCTCGGATTCCGGCCGGCCGCGGCAGTCGAGAACCACCCGGCAGGATACGTCGAGCGTTCCTCCGAGTCGCAAGGCCGTCGGGGACAGTATTTCGCACGACTCGCCGATTCGCATGACGAGCCTTGCGGTCGAAGGCGGCCGATCATGCCCGTCGGCTGGCGGGATCCCGTCGGCCAGCGCGAGAGTCGCCTCTCGGAGGCGGTCCGAAGTGATCGCGGCATAGGGGATGCCGACCCGCCGCGAGAGGCCCGGAAATCG
>JBIIYN010000109.1:0-11200 GCA_044346795.1 Pirellulales bacterium | reverse complement strand
GTGAGCATCGGCTCCAGGATCGGCTCGAGCCTCCGCCGCTCCATCGCCGTGGGCACGAGGATCAGGGTTCGCGGCATCGGCTCGCCTCCTCCGCTTCGGAGTGCAGGAATCGCCGCCCCACCTCAATGCCCCGCGGTGGGGAGCGGCTTCGCGGCGGCGCGGATCTCGGCCGGTGCGGCCCGCGACGGACCGGCCTCGCGGATCGCGGAGAGCACCTGCGTTTCGGTGATCAGGTCGCGGAGCACGATCGGCTCCGGCGGCCGGTCGCCCGCCCGCGCTGCCGGAAACACCGCGAGCACCGGGATCGACTTGCTCTGCAGGCTCTCGAGCATGAGCTTGATCTCGGGCGAGCCGTCGGTCCAATCCGCCAGCAGCGGCACGACGCGGTTGCGTTCGAGCTCCGCCTTCACCTTCGAGGTCTCGATCGCCGTCGCGAGGTTGTACTTGCAGGTCATGCACCAGTCGGCCGAGAAGTCGACGAGCACCGTGGCCCCCTTCGTGCGCAGGTCGGCGAGCCGCTCCCGCGAGAATGGCTCCCAGGCGATCACAGACGTCACCGGCCCGAGGAACATGAAGGCCAGGCTTCCCACCGTGGCCACGATGCCGCCCGCCTGCAGCCAGCGGCCGAAGCCGATGTCGCCCGCCCGCGCCTCCTGCGCCCGGCCGATCCACCAGCAGGCTGCCCAGATGCCCACGAGCAGGGCGAAGGTCGGCACGAACCAGTCGTGGTCGAGGAACGTGAAGAGGAAGACCACGGTGCCGAGCATCACGAAGCCGAGCACCTCCTTGAGCGTCTCCATCCACGCGCCGGGCTTCGGCAGGAATTTCACGAGGCCGGGAAAGACGCCGACAAGCAGGTAGGGAAGGGCCATCCCGGTGGCGATCGCGGCGAACACGGCGTAGGTCACGCCGGTGGGCTGGGTGAGCGTGAAGCCGAAGACTGGCCCGAGAAAGGGGCCGCTGCAGGGCGTCGCCAGCACGGTGCTCAGCCCGCCCTTCAAAAACGCCGCGAGCGGCCCCTCCTGCGCCTGCATCGCGCCGGCCTTCGCGCCGATGAAGCCCGGGATCGGCAGCTCCCAGACGCCCAGGAACGAGAGCGCGAAGGCGAACACGATCGAAGCCATCGCGATGTTGAACCGGGACGACGTGAACTGCTCGCCCCAGGCGAGGTTCGAGCCCGCCAGGCCGATGTTCGCGGCTACGCTCGCGGTGGCGAGCAGGAAGAACACCGCATAGAGACCGGCGCAGTACCAGAGATTGAGCTGAAAAATCTCCTGCCGGGCCCGGCCCGACTGCTGGGCGAACGACATCAGCTTGAGGCCGAGCACGGGCAGCACGCATGGCATGAGGTTCAGGATCAGGCCGCCGACGAGGCCCATCAAGAGGGCCACGGGCAGCGAGAGCGGCCCGCTGGAAGGAGCCACCGCCGCAAGCGGTGCCACCGGATTCTGGGCCGCGACTTTGATGGGAGCGCCGATCGATACGCCACCATCGGTGCCTGCCGCGTCGGTTCGGGCCGGCCCCGCTCCGGTGCCGGCGACCGGCGTGGCTGCGGCGGGAGCCGCCTCCCCGGAAGCGGCGGCCGTAAAGGGAATCGTCTCGGGCGGCGTGCAGGCGTTGTCGCGGCAGAGTTGCAGGCTCACGCTGCCGCGAACCTGCGAAGACGTGCCATCAGGATTGGCGGCCAGCGGGGCCCGCCAGGTCACGGTCCCGGCGTGCTCCTCGACCACGAGGCCGTTCCAGCCCGGCACGTCCTTGATCGTCCGTTTGTGGGGCGGGGTATCCGGGCGGAACGGACCGGCCGGCTTCAGCGGCGAGTCGGACGCCACCGTGATCTTCGTGGCCTGGGGCCCACCGGGCTTTTGGTCGAGCGAGTAGAGATGCCAGCCTTCCTCGAGGGTGGCCGTCACCACGAGCACGTCGGCCTGCGGGCCGGCCTCGATCCGGGCCGAGACCTGGGCGGGGCTGCCCAGGGCCGCCGAAATTGAGGACAAAGGATCCAGTTGAGCATCGAACTGGGCCGCTTCCGCCTCCCCCGCGTTGGCCCGCGCCAGCTGCAGTCCCGGCACAAACGCCAATAGCGTTAGCAGGAAGCCGGCACGGAAAACCCCGCGCAGCTTCACGGCGACCGGAAAAGCGACGTGCTGGTAGGAGGAAATATGCATGCGTTCCATCTGACGCCGACGGATGCAGACACCGCGGCGAGCCGCGGCCGGACCCTTCCGTGATTGTCGGTTTCTCCAGTTTACCCGCTGCAATTTCCACCGGTCAATCGTCACAACCGCTGCCCAGACCGGGCATTCTCGAGGCCGGCGGGCAGGGCCGCGAGCAGGCTGTCGATGCGGGCGAGCACGCGGTCGGCGTCGGGAAACTCGCGTCGCTCGTCGAGCGTCCAGCGAAACCAGTTGTCGAGGCCGAAGAGCAGGCCGGTGGCGTGCAGGAAGGGGATCAGCCCGACCTCCTCGTGCGACAGCGGCCGCACCCGCTCATACGCCGCGACCGCCTCCGGCCACCGCTCGACGAGCGACAGCCGAGCGCCGTCGGCCGGCACCCGCCAGCTGCCCATCAGCCGCGCAAGATCGGTGGCGGGCGTGTCGATCCCGGCCGCATGGAGATCGACGAGCCCCGTCACGCGGTCGCTGCCGGCATTCGCGAAGAGCGCGTGCTCGTACCAGATGTCGCGAAGCACCGGCTGGATCATGACGGCGTGGTTCGGCAGCGTGGCGCACCGCGCGAGCAGTGTGTTCCCGTCCCACTCCCGCACGCCGGCGATCGCCCGCTCGAGCCGCTGGAGACACGCCGCGGTGAGGCTCGCGGCCGCGGCCGGCGGGGCGGCCCGCATCCAGCCGACGCGGCGGGTCTCCCACGGCTCGGCGAGCAGCCGCCGCGCCTGTTCGATGCGGCGTTCGACGCCCGGCGAGGTGGCCGCGCGGGGCGAGTGGCCGGGCAGCCGCGCGGCCGCGCGGTGCACGCGGGCGAGCATCTCGCCCGCGGCCGCCGCCTGCGCGGCCGTGGGGCAGGGCACCGCCACGCCGGGCATGAGTCGGGCCAGTTCCCAGAGGCCGCCGTCGGCGACGATGGTGTCGCCCTCGATTGCGGCCAGCACCTCGGGCACCTGCACGATTCCCTCGGCCCGCAGGTGCCGCACGAGCGCATGGACGAAACGGGCGTGCTCGACCGTCGCACCGGCATGAAAGCGCTTGAGCACGTACCGCCCGGGCGGATCGGCCAGTGCGACGACGAACATCCGCGACCCGCTGAACCCCGGCGCACCGAGCGACGCGACGCTCAACGGGTCGGTAACAGTCCAGCGACGACAGAGCCAGGTGACTTGAACAACGGCATCCATCGGGATGGGCGAGCCGGGATCGGCGAAGGTGGAGGAGACGAGGAGGATGTCCGACTTGTTGTGCGAGCCATTCCGTCACGGGCGGCAAGTCGGAAGCTCCGAGCGACGGAACCTTTGCCGATCCCGGCGGTGCGGCGCCCTTGATGCTAGCCGCCGAAGACGGGCATCGAAACCGCCCGCGGGACGAAAATTGGTCGAAGGGGAAGGGCGATGCTACTCTGGAAAGACTCCGGGCAACGGCCGCCCGCGAGCTTTTGGACACGCGCAACGGAGCGGCTCTCGCGATGCAGACAACGCAACGGATGATGGTGACCCGGATCGTGCTGATGGCGGCGCTCACCCTGGGTGCGGGCCTCGCCGCCCGGGCCGACGAGGCTCCGGCGAAGGCCGCCGACCCCAAGGCCGAACCGGCCGCACCGCCGGCGCAAAAGCCCGCCGCCGAACCGGCCACGGAGGGCAAGGGGGGCAAGCCGTCCTTCGCCGTGCTGCTCAAGGATGCGACGAAGGTGAGCGGCCTCATTCCGCTGTGGAAAAAGGACGACAAGGTCTACGCCGAACTCACCGACTCCCTGCTCGGCAAGGAGTTCTTCGTGCTCATCTCGATCGCCCGCGGCATCGGCGACCGCTTCCTGCTCGGCGGGATGAGCCTCGGCTTCGGCGACGACTGGGTGTGGCAGTTCCGCAAGGTCGACGACAACATCCAGATCGTCCGCAAGAACGTGCGGTTCTTCGCCGCCAAGGGGAGCCCCGAGGAGAAGGCGGTCGATCTCGCCTACACCGACAGCGTGCTCTTCAGCCTGCCGATCGCCACGACCGGCCCCTCCGGCGGCCACGTGATCGACCTCGGCCCGGTCTTCCTCTC
Organism: Pirellulales bacterium; assembly: GCA_044346795.1. GTDB lineage: Bacteria > Planctomycetota > Planctomycetia > Pirellulales > UBA1268 > CAMCQY01. The sequence goes on along the minus strand of JBIIYN010000109.1, from coordinate 6,989 downwards.
CGACCTGCCGCAGATCTCCGAGGCGCTGCCGGGCTTCTCGTTCGCCCGCGACCGCTCCACCTGGGCCCGCGTGAAGGGCTTTCCCGACAACGTCGAACTCGAGGTGGCCGCCACCTACGGCTCGAGCGGCACCCGCGACATCGACACGGTGCCCGATTCCCGCGGCGCGACGATCACGGTGCACTATTCGCTGAGCCTGCTGCCGCAGAGCGCCTACCGGCCGCGGCTGGCCGACGAGCGGGTGGGCTACTTCGTGACCGCGCTGAAGGACTTCTCGCAGCAGGTCGACGAGGACCGGTTCGTCCGCTACGTGAACCGCTGGAACCTGGAGAAGGCCGATCCCTCCGCCGCGGTGTCCCCGCCGAAGAAGCCGATCGTGTTCTGGATCGAGAAGACGGTGCCGTTCAAGTATCGGCAGGCGATCCGCGAGGGGATCGAGTCGTGGAACGAGGCCTTCGAGAAGGCCGGCTTCGCCACCGCGATCGAGGTGCGTCAGCAGCCCGACATGACCGACTGGGATCCCGAGGACGTCAACTACAACACCTTCCGCTGGATCACGGCCGGCGCGAGCTTCGCCATGGGGCCTTCGCGGGTGAATCCCCGCACCGGGCAGATCCTCGACGCCGACATCATCTTCGACGGCGATTTCCTGCGGTTCTGGCGGACGGAATACGAAACCTTCACGCCGCAGGCCGTGGCCCAGCTCACCGGCGGCACGCTCCACGGGCACGGCCGGCAGCACCGCTGCGACGCCTGCTCCGTCTTCGACGGCCACGCCCGCGAGACGGCGCTGGCCGCGACGGCGCTGGCGGCCGCCGCGGAAGGGGGCCTGTCGGAGGCCGACAAGGAGAAGCTCGTCCAGCAGGGGCTCAAACTCGTGACGATGCACGAGGTGGGCCACACGCTGGGACTGCGGCACAACTTCAAGGGCTCGGCCCTCAAGTCGCTGGCCGACATCAACGACGTCACGAAGACGGCCGCGGGCGGCGCGAGCACGAGCGTGATGGACTACATCCCCGTGAACATCGTTCCGAAGGGGAAGACGCAGGGCGACTACTACACCGCGAAGCTCGGGGCCTACGACCTGTGGGCGATCGAATACGGCTACAAGCCGATCGCGGCCGGCAGCCCCGAGGGCGAGCTGCCCGAACTCGAAAAGATCGCCGGACGCAGCGGCGAGCCCGCGCTCGCCTACGCCACCGACGAGGAGACCGAGTTCGGGGATCCCGACCCGCTCTCCAACCGCTTCGACCTGGGGAGCGATCCGCTCGAGTTCGCCAGGAGCCGCGCGGAGCTCGTGGCGCAGGTGATGCCCCTGATCGCCGACCGCATGACCGCCAAGGAGAAGGACGGCAGCGGCGGCGGCTACGAGCGGGTGCGGCAGGCGTTCGGCGTGCTGCTGGCGGCCCACGGCCAGGCGATGTACACGGCCTCGCGGCTGGTGGGCGGGATCCACACCTCGCGGAGCCACAGGGGCGACGCCAACGCCCCCGCGCCCTTCCGCGTGGTCGAGCCGCAGAAGCAGCGTGACGCGCTCACGCTGCTCGAGCAGCAAGTCTTCAGCGCGCAGCCGTTCACGTTTCCGCCGGCGCTCTACAACCAGCTCGTGGCCACCAACTGGATGCACTGGGGCACCCGTGGCCCGGACCGCGAGGACTATCCGGTCCACGACGCGATCCTGATGTGGCAAAGCCGCGTGCTCGGCCGGCTGCTCAGCCCGCTCACGCTCGACCGGATTCGCGACAGCGAACTCAAGGTGCCGGCCGACCAGGACGCCTTCACCACCGCGGAGCTGCTCGACCGGCTGACGAAGTCGATCATGGCGGAGGTCGACCAGACCGCGGCCGGCGAGTACACCGTGCGGAAGCCGGCGGTGGTGAGCCTACGGCGCGGGCTGCAGCGGCAATACGTCGCGCGACTCGCGGCGCTGGCCATCGCCCCGAGCGGCGTCACGCCCGACGCCCAGGCGATCGCGGCGGCGCAGCTGCGGGGTCTCGACGGCCGGATCGGCACCCTGCTCGCCAGGAACGACGTGAAGCTGGATGATTACTCCCGGGCCCACCTCGGCGAGATGCAGGCGCGGATCCGCAAGGTGCTCGACGCGAGCGTCCAGTTGCCGAGTCCGTGAGACAGGCCGCCGGCCGCTGGGAAGGAAAACCGGAATGCGTCTGGTCTTCGCCGTGCTCAGGCCCGCGCAGCTGGAGGCGGTGCGGCAGGCGCTGGCGGCCGTGCACGTCACCCGGCTGACTGTCTGCGACGCGCAGGGCTTTCGAGCCGGCGGGATCGCGCAGGAGTCGGTGATGGAGATCGCGGTCAACGACGATTTTCTCGAGCGGACGGTCGATACGATCCGACAGTCGCTCGAACTCGCCGAAGAGCAACAGGGCGCCGACGACGCCGCGGCCGGCAGGCTGTTCGTGCTGCCGATCGAAGAATCCATCCAGATCTACCGCGAAGTCCGCGGACCGGAGGCCGTATGACCCTGTCCATCATGCCGTCGGGCCCGGGGGGCGAAGAGCCCACCGGCGGGCCCGTGATCCTGCTCGTGTCGCCCGACCTGCTCTCGACGAGCCGCATCGCCGGCCTGGCGCGGCAGTCGGGCGGACGCCTGGAAACGCTTCGCAGCCTCGATGACCCGCTGCCCGGCGGACCCTACGATCTCGTGCTCCTCGACCTGCAGACGGTGAGCGGCGATCCCGCCGTGCTCGTCGCGCGGGTGCGGGCGCTCGTCGAGCCGCAACGGTCGATGCCGAACGCCCCCCCGGGCAGCCCCCTGGGAAGGGCGGCCCGACTCGTCGCCTTCGGTCCGCACGTCGCCAAGGAACGCCTGGAGCAGGCCGCTGCCGCAGGCGCCGACGCGGTGGTGAGCCGCGGCGAGCTGCTCGGCAGTTTTCCCGCGATCGTCGGCCGCTAGTGCGGCTAGAGTCGAGCAGAAAGACTCGCGGGTGATTGCGCCCGTTTCGGATGAACGCAGTCCCTCGCTCGCGCTTCGGGCTTGCATGGGCTGGGGAGCCCACCGGTTGCATGGGAGGCCGCGCGGACGCAAGCCCCATCCAAGCCCGAAGCGCCGGCGAGGGAACCCCGACCGCAGGTCGGTGTCAAACCGCGCGAGCGCCCCGATGCCTGACGAGAACGTCCGGGCGAGAGGGCACCGGCAGCCCCGACCTGCGAAACGCCGGGCTATCTCATGGAATCCGGGTTCAGGCCTCGCCGGCGGGCTCGTCGAGCACCACCTCGTCGGTCTCGGTGCCGTCGACGTCCCGCCTGAGCAGCAGGTAGCCGGCGGTCACGACCGCCCAGAAGTAGCCCCAACCGAACGACGCCAGCAACGATTCGAGGCCGCGCATCCAGAAGGCGATCGCCCGCGCGCCCCAGGGCACCGCCGCCGCCGCGGCGCCGCCGGCCCCGATGCCCTCCATCACGGCCGCGGTGCGGTCGTGCCCCATGCCGAAACTCGCCGCCCACAGGGCCAATGTGCCGGTGGCATCGGCAAAGACGCCCGCGGCGGCCAGGGCGGGCAGAGCCACGAGCAGGGCGACGAGCCCATAGAAGCCGTAGTGGAGTGGCCGCTGGTAGAGATAAGAGAAGGCCGTCGAGATGGCCTGGAAACTGTCGCCGCGTTCCACGCCCACGGCCGCCACCATGAGCGGCCAGCCCGCCACGACGCCGATGGCGAGGATCGCCACCACGAGGGCGCCGAGCAGCACGAGCGGCCAGACCGCGCCGGCCACCGCCAGCCCCCATTCGGTCCGCATCAAAAGACCCAAGAGGACGCCGGGCACGGAGAGCGCCGCGATGCCGAGCAGCACGAAGGCGACGGAGTTGAAGGAGGAGAGCCATTTCCGCGTGCCGAACCAGGTCGCTCCGAACAAGCCCGGGGCATCTTCGCCGATCAGTTTGAGCGCCACGTGCCGCGTGATGGCCGTGCCGAAGATCGACCACACCAGCACGAACCAGCCGATGCGGGCCAGGGCACCGCCCAGCTGCTCGAACGTCGCGGCCGGTCGAAATAGCACCGTCACGAGCCGCAGCACGTCGGCGGCCGCGACCGGCAGCCGGTCGACCAGCCCGACGAGCCACGGCATGACGGTGCGGCTCGGCGCGAGGAGACGGCCGCCACCCGGCAGACCGCCGGAAGCGGAGGGCAGGATCAGGCCGTCGGCCGGCGGCACCGGCACGCCGGCGGCGAAGAGGTCGGCCGTCCGATCGACCCCGGCCAGACCGAGGGAATCGGCCAGCGACCAGCCGGCCCAGGTGGCGAGCGCCCCGATCGCGGCCAGCAGGATCACGGTCGGCGCAAAGGCGGCTCCGGCGGCGCGAAACAGGAGCCACCACGGCAGCGCATCGCTCCACTGGACCTCGTGCACGGTGCGGCCCGCGGGGGAAAACTCCGGCGCCTCTGCGGGCGGGGGCGTTGGGATGGCGGCGTCTGACATCGATTCACTCTCCGCGGGGACCGGCCGACTGGAGGCGACCGTTGAAACGTTGTTATCCAAGCCCGAAGCGCAAGCGAGGGTTGGCGCCGTCCATCAGCCGCATGTCCCTCGCTCGCGCTTCGGGCTTGTTTGGGTGAAAGCCGGACGGCGAGTATACGCGGCCCCGCCGGAACCGTCCGCCACGGTCCGCTAAGCCTCTTCCACCTCTTCCTCGTCGTCGTCGGGCTGCTTCTTCTCGGGAACGGCGTAGGCCTCGTCGAGCCACCGGCCGAGGTCGATCAGCCGGCAGCGTTCGCTGCAAAACGGCGCCGACGGCGCGGCGTCGAGTCGCACGGCAGCGTCGCACACCGGGCAGAGGGGCATGGTCTACTCCGATCCCTTCGAGGCCGACGAGCCGCCGGACTCGGGCTTGCCGCCGTCCGCCTTCTTGCCGCCCCCTTCGGACTTTCCGCCCGAGTCGGCCGCGGCGCCCTTCTTGTACGACTCGCTGCGGTAGTCGGTCTTGTAGAAGCCCGATCCCTTGAACACGATCGCGCCACCGGCGCCGATCAGCCGCCGCAGCTTCTTCTTGCCGCACTCCGGGCAGGTCTTCTTCACGCCGTCGGTCATCGACTGAAACAGCTCGAAGGCGTGCCCGCAGCCGTCGCAGACGTAATCATAGGTGGGCATGGTTCATTCCTCCTTGGAAACGATCACCTGGGCTGGCCGCACCACCCGCTCGTGGAGCCGGTAGCCCGTGCTGGCGACCCCCACGACCGTGCCGGCGGCCACGCCGGGCACGACCTGCTGCAGGATCGCGTCGTGCACGGCCGGATCGAACGGCTGGCCGTCCGTCTCGATCGTCTTGCAGCCGTGCGAGTCGAGCACCTTTTCGAGCTGCTGCGCCGTCATCCGGAAGCCCGACCGCAGGCTGTCGATGTCGGCCGTGTTGTCGCTCGCCTCGATCGCCCGCCGGACGGTGTCGAGCACCGGCAGGAGGTCTCGGAGCAGATCGATCTCCCGGTAGCGGAGTGCGTCTTCGTATTCGCGGCGCGAACGCTTGCGAAAATTCTCGAGCTCCGCCTGCGCGCGGAGCACGCGGTCCTCGGCCTCCCGCAGCTGCCGGGCCAGCGTCTCGGCAACGTCGGGCCGACCTACCGCCTCGCGCCGCTCCTCTCCCTGGCTCGCGGCCGCGGCTTCGTATTCGCCGGCCGGCGTCGCGGGTTCCCGTTGGTCGCCTGGATGCATCACTTGGTCTCCTGCTTCGATTGTGGCTTCTCGCCGTGCGGCTTGTCACCCGCGCCGGCGTCCTTGGACTGGAAGTATTCGCCCAGCCGGGCGAAGAAACTCGACCGCTTCGGGCTCACGGCCTTCTGCTCCTCCGCCGCCAGGTCGCGCAGCAATTGTTCGGCCTTGGGTGAAAGCGTTTTTGGCACCTCGACGTGCACGTGCACGTGCAGGTCGCCGATGCCCCGGCCCCGCACCTCTGGCATGCCAAGGCCCTTCACGCGGATCACGTCGCCGGCCTGCGTCCCGCGGGCCACGGCGAGGGGCTTGGGGCCTTCGAGGGTGGGCACCTCCACGGTGGCGCCGAGCGCCGCCTGGCTGAAAGTGATCGGCACCTCGCAGTGCAGGTCGCGGCCCTCGCGGTTGAGAAACGGGTGCTCCTCGATCTCGATCACGCAGTAGCAGTCGCCCGGCGGCCCGCCGTTGGCGCCAGGCTCCCCTTCGCCCGCCAGCCGCACGCGGACGTCGCGATCGACGCCGGCGGGAATCGTCACCCGCCGCTCGACTTGCTCGAGCGTCATCCCCTCGCCGCCGCAGTCGGGGCACTTCTCGCGGATCACAGTGCCCGCGCCACGGCAGGAGGGGCAGGTGGTCTGCAGCCGGAACACGCCGGCCGACTGGATCACCTGGCCATGGCCGCCGCAATACTCGCACGCCTGCGGCTTCGTGCCCTTCTTCGCGCCGCTGCCGTCGCACGAGCCGCAGAGCTCGTGCCGGGCGAACTTGATCGTCTTCGCCGCCCCGCGGGCCGCCTCGAGGAGCGAAAGCGACACGGTGGAGTAGACGTCACGTCCCTGCCGGGCGCGGTTGGCCCGACGCCCACCGCCACCCCCGAAGACACCGCCGCCGAACAGGTCACCGAAGGCGTCGAAGATGTCGGAGAGGTCGTTGAACTCGTGCCGGCCGCCTCCCTGCAGGCCCGCATGGCCATAGCGGTCGTAGCGGGCCCGCAGTTCGTCGTTTGAGAGCACCTCGAACGCCCGGGCCGCCTCCTTGAAGCGGTCGGCCGCCTCGGCATTACCCGGGTTCTTGTCGGGATGGAAGCGGATCGCCAGCTTGCGGTAGGCGTCGGCTATCTCCGCCCCGCCGGCGCGACGCTCCACACCCAACACTTCGTAGTAGTCGCGCTCGTGGGCCATTTCGAGCCGCTCCAGACACGCACGGGGGCGGAGTTCACCGCACCTGGGGGCGGCTTGCTCTCGATCGCAGGCTCAGCGAACGCTGCCTTCGGCCCGCCGCTTCTTGGCGTCTTCCTTGTCGAGGTTGGTGACGAGCGCCTCCGTGGTC
>JBIIYN010000108.1:0-11208 GCA_044346795.1 Pirellulales bacterium | reverse complement strand
CCTCCCTTCGGCCGCGGCGCGGGCGTATTGCGGCAGCGAGAGGCCGACGGCCGCGAGGGCCCCGACGTGGAGAAAGTCGCGGCGGGTGGGGCCGTTGCCGCAGAGCAGGGCCCGCTGGCCCGGTTTGGTCGCCTGGAATTCGAACATCGAAAGACTCCTTCCGCCGGAGATGATGCCGGGATGGCCACCCTCGAAATCATAGTCCGCACCCCGGGGCCGTGTCATTTGACGGTTCCGGCAGCCCAGGTGTGGCGGCGGCATGCTTGGCTGCCGGCCGGCCGCAGCTCTACCGCCGCCACCATGCCCGCCGCCGCGGGCGCGGGATTTGACGAGCCGGCCGGCGGTCTGCGAAAACCGGGGTTTCCGGCGGCGGCGCGTGTGCGGGCCCGCGCGGGCGTCTCCCAGCAGAAAGCGAGTCCCCATGTCCGAGTTCCTCACCGAAACGCAGGGCTGCGACCTGCTCGCCCGCCTGTTCAAGGCGCGGGGGTATCGCATCGAGCGGAACGTGCTCTTCCGCGAGTACGGCGTCGAGTTTCACGTGGACGGCTGGGATCCCAAGGCCCGGGTCGGCTTCGAGTTTCTCACGAGTGAGGACGACGACCATATCGACCTGTCGCTCGACGAATACCAGGCGTTGGCGGCGGTGCAACTCAAGGGTGAATTGTCGCTGTTCATCATCGACGAGGTGGAGCCGCTGTCGGCGGCCGACCTCACGGCGCAGGCCCACGATTTTCTCGACGAAGTCGCCGACGCCCTGCAGGCACGGCGGACGGGCCGCCCGGCGCGGAGTAGCCGAGCGAAGGCGGGGCGGGCGGCCGCCAAGAAGCCGTCCGCCGCAGCCATGAAGGCGGCGGTGAAGAAGGCCGCCGCGGCACGGGGCGGACGCGAGGGTGCGAAGAAGAAAACGGCCAAGAAGGCCGCCGCCGCGAAGGCCGGCGGCAGGAAGCAGGGCAAGAAGGTGGCCGCGGTAAAGGGCACGATAAAGGCCACGAGGAAGACCGGGAAGAAGGCCCGCCGCGGCGCGTGACGTCGCGGCACGAAGCGGGGCACGCGATCATCATCAGGGAGGCTGGCATGGCGGCAGGCAGCGGGCGGTGCGGTGGATGGAGCTTGGGCGGGGTGATCGTGGCCGCGTTGATCGCGGGATGGCTGACGCCCGGCAGGGGCGAGGCAGCCGCGTTTCCGCCGAGCGAGCGGCTCTTGCCGGCCGCCACCCGGGTGTGGGTGAGCGCGGCCGATCCGCAGGCCCTCAAGAAGCGGTTCGAGCGGTCGGCGCTCGGCGGGCTCGTCTACGATCCGCTGATGAGCACCTTTCTGGACGGACTGCGCCAGCAGGGGAAAACCTCCGCGGATCCACTGCGGGGCACGCTGGAAATCACGCTGCAGGAAGTCGACCAGATCGCAGGTGGCGAGATTTGCCTCTGCGCGGTCGAGCAGGCGGACGGGCGGCTGACGACGGCCCTGCTCATCGACGCCTCGGGCCGCGAGCAGCAGGTCAAGGCCGTCGTGGAGGCCGTCTGTGCGCGGGTGGCCGCCAAGGGAGGCAAGCCGCTCGCCGCGGCCCCCACGATCAAGGCCTTCGAGGTTCCGCCGGCGGCTGCGGCCGCCACGGGGGGAGCCGCCACGGGTGACGCCGCGCCGCGGCAGTTCGCCGTGGCCGTGATGCCGGCGGCGGTGGTCGTGGGTGATCGGCTCGACGCCGTGACCGCGCTTGCCGCTTCGGTGGGCCAGAGTGGCCCGGGTGGCCCGGGTGGACAGGGCGGCACGAGCGACGCGGCGGGAAACGGCCGGGCTGGAACGCTGGCGACGCTGCCGTCCTTCGCAAAGGTGGCGGAACGGTGCGCCGTCGGCGTGCCCGCGTCCGCGCCGACGCTGCGCTGGTTCGTCGACCCCTTGGCCTACCTCGCCGCCGACCGGCGGACCTATCCACCGAAGAAAGGCAGGAAGGGCCCCGACTACGTCGCCATCTTCAAGCGGCAGGGATTCGACGCGGTGAACGGGGCCGGCGGCTGCCTGTTCTTCGGCGAGGGTAAGGTCGATCTGCGGCACAACACCCTGATCCATGCCCCGGCGCAGAATGGCCGGCCGGCCGATGGCCCCGACCGCTTCCAGAAGGCGGCCCGCATGCTCTGTTTTCCCAACGTCGGCGATCTTGCGCCGGCGGCGTGGGTGCCCGGCGGCGCGGCGTCGTGGACGGCGTTCGAATGGGACATCGCCACCGCGTTCGACTCGATGCAGCCGCTGGTGGACGACGTGGTCGGCGAGGCGGGCGTGTTCGAGGACGTCATCGCCAGCCTCCAGGACGATCCGGACGGGCCGCAGATCGACGTCCGCGGCGGACTGATCAAGCACCTCGGGCGAAGGTGTGCGATCGCCAGCGACCACGTGTCGCCCATCGACGCCGACTGTGAGCGGACGCTGATCGCGATCGAGGCCCGCGATCCTGCGGCCGTGGCGGCGGTGGTCGGCAAGGGCATGACCAGCGAGGGAAACGTGCGCACCGTGCCGGTCGGAGAGCACGTCATCTGGGAGACCGTGAAGCCGGCCCGCGCCGTCGGAGCGGCCGACCGGCCGGCCTCCGATGACGGAGGCGACGATGCGGCCGCGCGCCGCCGGAACCGACAGCGGGAACGCAAGGAGGACGACTCGGTCTGGCCGAACCTGTCGGTGGCCGTCGCCAATGGGCACGTGTTGCTCGCGTCGCACCGCGACGTGCTCGAGCGGGCGTTGGCCACATCGCAGGCCGCGCCGATCGCCGAGGATGCGAGCTACGCGACCGTGGCCGCCGAGTTGAAACAACTGCTCGGCGACCAGCGGTCGTTGACCTCGTTCAACCGGACGGAAAAGCTGATTCGGCCGGCCTATGAACTCCTCCGGGCCGGACGACTTCGCGAAAGCAGGAGCCTCGCCGGCACGATGCTCAGGAGGATGCTCGAAGGCGACGGCCAGAGCGGGGAAAAGTCGCGGCCGGCGGCAACCGCGGGGCAACGCCAGCAGAAAGTGGATGGCAGTTCGCTGCCCGAATTCGAGCAGATCCGCCACTTTTTCGGCGTCACCGGCCTCGGCATGCAGTCCACGCCTGACGGCTGGTATCTGGTGGGCGTCGGTCTCTGGGACGGCGGCAAGCAGTCGGCCGGCGCACCGCAAACCAAATGAGCCGCCCGCCGGTGGCCGGTTCCGGGACGGCCCGCGCCAGTTGAGCGGGCAGGGTGGGGGAGATGGCGTGATCCGCCACCGCGGTCGGCGATGAATCCGGTCGGGAAGTCTGCGGAAACGCCGCGGGTCGTGCCGACACAAGCCCTGTGCATCCAACCCGCGTTGCTCGCACAGGCTCTCCGCCGGTGCGGCCGGTCCACGTGGCAGGAGGGATCATCCGATGAAACAAGCGTTGCGCAGCTGCCCCCTGCTCGAGCGGTCGTCGCGGTCGCAGCAACTTGCCTATGCGCCTGCCCCGTGGAGCCTGCGCCGCTGCCTCGACACGGGATTCGTCTACCTCGCCAATCCGCCGGCGCAGGCCCTGTTTCGGGATGCGTTCGCCTGGGAGGTGACGCACGAGGCCGAGAGCCGGCGCCGGCAGCAGGCCGAACCCGCCGTCTACGCACTCAGCGAGGCCATGAAGGGTTTTCGCCGACGCGTGCTCAAGCGTGACAAGGTGGCCGCCCTGGGGCGGAGCATCGCGCGATCGTTCGAGTCGGGCCCGATCAGGCTGGTCGACATCGGCTGCGCCGAGGGAACGCTGATCGAGCGGGTCGTCGCCGGTGTCCCCGCCGCGGTGGTCGACCGCATCGAGCCGATCGGCATCGAGATCTCGACGCACCTGGCCGGCGTCGCGGGCCGGACGCTGACGAAAAGGGGAGGCCGCTGCATCCACGCGACCGGCATCGACGGGCTGGCGGAGCTCGAACCGGAGAGCGTGCGGCTGATCGTGCTTTCCTGCATCCTCGAGCACGAGATCGAGCCTCTGACGCTGCTGCGTCGCTGCCGCGACCGCCTCACGGGCGACGGACGCATCGTCGTCAAGGTGCCGAACTACGACTGCGTCGGCCGTTTCCTGCGGGGAAGCCGCTGGTGTGGCTTCCGCTGGCCGGATCACGTCAACTACTTCACCGCCAAGACGCTGGCGGCGATGGCGCGAACCGCCGGCCTCACGGTGGTGCGCATGGGGCTCTTCGACCGGTCGCCCTTGAGCGATTCGCTCTACGCCGTGCTGGGCGCCGACGGCCCGCGGCGGCTGCTCGAACGTCTGCCCGCGGCGGCCTGACCCACGCCCCGTCCTCGCCGGCTTCGCAGGCCGCCGGGAATGTCCTATCCTTGCCTTGCCCACGATTCTCCCCGCCCCCGTCCTGACCGATCCACCATGAGCACCCTCGTCTTCGGGCATCGCAATCCCGATACCGACGCCATCTGTTCGGCCATCGCCTACGCCGATCTCCTGCAGCAGACCACCCGGCCCGACGCCGTGGCCGCCTGCTGCGGGCTGCCGAACAAGCGGACCGAGTACGTTCTCACGCAGGCCGGCCTCGCCGCGCCGCGGATCGTGATGGACGTGCGGCCCTCGGCCGAGGACCTCTGCCGTCGTGAGATCGTGACCGCCTCCTTCGGCGACTCGTTCCACGACGCCTACCAGCGGATGCAGGCGGCCGACCTGCGGGCGATCCCGGTCGTGGACGAGCGTCGCCGCGTGGTGGGCGTGCTCTCGGTGCTGCATCTGATGGACCTGTTCTTCAAGGACGAGGGCGACCCGCTCAAGCTGCGGACGGTGACCACCTGCCTCCAGAAGATCCACGACGTCCTCGGCGGCCGGTTCCAGCACGTCCTCGACCCGCAGCAGCGGGACGAGTTGCTCGTGATGGTGGGGGCGATGAGCGCGGAGGGGTTCACCGACCGGATGCACAAGTTTCCGGCGGAGCGGCTGATCGTCGTCTGCGGCGACCGCCCCACGATCCAGCTGCCGGCGATCGAGCACGGCGTGCGGACGCTCGTGATCACCGGCGGATTTTCGCTCTCCGCGGGGCTCGTCGAGCTGGCGAAGATCCGCAACGTGTCGGTGATCCTGAGCCCCTTCGACACGCTCAACACGGCGCTGCGGATCAAGTCGTCGCAGTTCATCGACCCGGTGGTGGACACGGAGTTCGTCACGGTGCCGGGCAAGGCGAGCGTCGTCGAGGCCCGCGGCATCGTGGAGCGGTCGCCGCAGCCGGTCTTCCCCGTGGTGTCGGACGACGGCGAGCTGGTGGGACTGTCGTTCAAGTCCGACCTCATCAATCCCCCGAAGCCGCGGCTCGTGCTCGTCGATCACAACGAGCTGGGTCAGGCGGTGAGCGGGGCGGAGGAGGCGGAGATCGTCGAGGTGCTCGATCATCACCGGCTCGGCGGCGGCCTCAAGTCGACCCAGCCGATCCGGTTCATCAACGAGCCGGTGGGCTCGACCTGCACGCTCGTCGCCCGGCAGTTCCGCGCCGCGGGGATCGTGCCGCGGCCGGGCATCGCGCTGTGCATGGCCTCGGGCATCATCTCCGACACGCTCTTTCTGCGGTCGCCGACCACCACCGACACCGACCGGGAGATCCTCGCCTGGCTGCGGACCATCTGCACCGTGGACCTCGACCACTACGCCCGCGCGTTCTTCGAGATCGGCTCGGCGCTCCGCTCCAGCAGGCCCGCGGAGGTGATCGGCGAGGACTGCAAGGAGTTCACCGAGCACGGCGTGCGGTTCTCGATCTCGCAGATCGAGGAGACCGGCTTTGATCTCTTCTGGGAGCGGAAGGACGAGTTGCGGGCGGCGCTCGAGGATTTCGCCGCCCGCCACAGGCTCGACTTCTCGGCGCTGCTCGTGACCGACGTGGTGAGCAACGGGTCGCTCCTGCTTTTGTCGCGGGAGAGCGAGGAGTGGGAGGAGATCAACTACCCGCGGCTCGACCGCAGCCTCTACTCGCTCAAGAACGTGGTCAGCCGCAAGAAGCAGCTGCTGCCGCTGTTGTCGCAGCTGATCGCCACGTCGCACGCGTAGCGGTCGAGGGGAAGCAAGAGACCCGAGGGGAAGGAAGACGAGAGCCATGCGGGCGGCCATCATCGGCATCGGGGCGATCGCGCGGATGCACGCCCGGGCGCTCGGCGACATCGCCGGCGTCGAACTCGTGGCCGCGACCTGCCGCACGGAGGAGAAGGGGCGGGCGTTCGCCGAGGAGTTCGGCTGCGCCTGGCATGGCGATGCCGACGCGATGCTCGTGCGGGAGCGGCCCGACTTCGTCACGGTGGCGACGCCGTCGGGGGCCCACCTCGAAGCCGTGCTTGCCGCCGCCCGCCGCGGCGTGCACGTGATCTGCGAGAAGCCGCTCGAGATCACGCTCGAGCGGATCGACGAGATGCTGGCCGCGGCCCGTGCGGCTGGGATCACGCTCGGCGCCATCTTTCCCCAGCGGTTCAACCCGGTGGTGCAGGCCGTGCACGCCGCCGCGGCGGCCGGCCGCTTCGGGCCGCTCGCCGTCGCCGCGAGCTACGTGCCCTGGTGGCGCGACGACGCCTACTACGGCCCGGGCCGCTGGCAGGGCACGAAGGCGCTCGACGGCGGCGGCGCGGTGATGAACCAGTCGATCCATGGCGTCGATGCGCTGCAGTGGATCGCCGCCGCCTCGATGCCCGGCCTCGCGCCGGGCGAGAATCCGGTCGACAGCGTCGTCGCGTTTTCCGCCGTGCGTTCCCACGATCCGCAGCGGCTGGAGGTGGAGGACACCTGCGTCGCGATCCTGCGGTTCAAGAACGGCGGGCTCGGCCAGCTGCTGGCCGCCACGAGCCTCTATCCGGGCCAACTGCGGCGGTTTCTCGTCGGCGGCCGCGACGGCACGGCCGAGATCCTCGAGGAGCAGCTGACGGCCTGGCGGTTTCGCGAGGAGACGCCCGCGGATGTGGCCACGCGGGAGCGGTTCGGGGGGACGAGCGGCACCTCGGGCGGCGCGGCCGATCCGATGGCGATCAACTATTCCTGCCACACCCGCAACTTCGAGGACTTCCTCGCGGCTCTGTCGGCCGGCCGGCCGCCCGCGCTCGACGGGCTCGAGGGCCGCAAGGCGGTGGCCATCGTGGAAGCCTGCTACGAATCGGCCCGCACGGGCCGCGTTGCCACGGTGCGGTGAAGCGAGCCCACGGGCCCGTCTTCGGCTGAACCGCAAGAGACGTCGGTGCAGTGCCGGCTTCGGGTTCATCAAGACCGTGATGCAGCTACCACCGGGAGCCTCGAATGGTTCAAGCTCGAACCTCGGAACCAGACCGCTTCCCATGCAAGCCCGAAGCGCCAGCGAGGGAGCCCGGACCGGAGGTTCGGGCCAACCAAACGGGGAGGCATGACCGCCGCTGCGCACAATCCCTCGCTCGCGCTTCGGGCTTGGACGAAAGACCGTGGTCAACCGGTCGACTACAAGATGCTCCCGCTAGGACTTCTGAACGGCTCTATGGGCTGTTGGTCAGCGGTTGGCCGACGAGGCCGGCGTCGGTGGCCTGCAGGAGCAGGTAGGTGTTGCGGCCGTCGGCCACCTGCACGCTCTGCTCGACGGGGCGGCCGAGGGGCTGCCCGCGGCGATCGAGCGGCCGCAGCTGGAGCGTGTGTGTGCCGACGGGCAGCTCCAGTCGCAGCACCTGGATGCGGTCGGGCAGCAGGCTCCAGCATCGCGTGTCGGCGCGTTCCGCCGCCTCCCAGGCGATGCCCGCCACGTCGAGGGCCAGCGACGGCAGGCCGTCCCGCATGCCGAGCCCCTGCTTGACGCCGTAGACCGCGCCTTTCTTGACGGCACGGCGGGTGATCGCCCGAGCCAGGATGAAGGGTTGGACCGCCTCCTGCTGGCGGATCGCCATCTGGGAGATGTCGGTGATGGTCGCCGTCTGTCCGGCGGCCCAGTCGCCCACCGCCACCTGCACGCTGCCCGCGACGCCCGGCGCCGCGACGATCCGTGGCACCCGGATCGGCGCCACCGTGGGGGGCAGCGTCGTTCCCAACTGCGCGCTCAAAACCTGGTCGGCGATCAGGAGCGACGTGCTCGTCGGGACCTCCTCCACCTCCGCCTTGAAGGGGCCGTGGCCGACCAGCGCGAAGACGTGCACCACGCCGTGGCCCCGGCGGGAGTGGCTGCCACTCGCAGCCCGCGCGAGATGGATCCGGCCCGGGCGGAAGTCGGGCTGCCAGTCGACGACGAGCTGGAAGTTGCGCGCGGCGTCGTCGTAGTCGCGATGCGTCTCCTCCCGGAGCACGCCGCGGAGGTAGGGGGCCAGCGCGACCTGCTGGTAGGCGGCCTTCGGGTTCGTGCCGTCGGGCCGTGCGGCGGCCGCCACGATCCGCCGCTGCTTGTCCATCACCTGCAGGCTGTAGGCCTCGGCATCGTCGCCGTCCTGCACGAGGTTGGCCAGCGCGAGCAGCGCACGCAGGAGCACCTTCTCGTGGTCTTCGCCGTGGTAGGACCGGGCATCGTCGTCGCCGAGCATGCTCCAGGCGTCTTCGGCCGGGCTCTCCTCCTCGAGATGGTCGAAGCTGTCGCGGACCCGCCGCAGCATCCGCTCGGCGTCGGCGGGCCGGCCGTCGGCGAGCGTGACCATCGCCCGGTCGAGCAGCAGCAGGTCTTCGTCACCCGAGCGTCGTTCGAGCTCGTCGGCGAGCAGCCGGTCGGCCGCGGCCACGTCGCCCTGCTGGAACGCTGCCCGCACGGGAGCCAGCCGGATCATGTGCGTGGCACACCCGCTCAGGGCGACGAGCACGACCATCGAACACGACGCCAGCATAAAGCACCGCCGGGACTGCAGAAGTGATTTGTCCGCCGCTCCGACGGCGGAAGGGCTCGTCGCCGGGGCGAGGATACGCCCAAGGCTCCTCGAGCTTCCGCCGATCCCGGCTCCCCGTTCGCGTTTGATGCGCCGGGACGGGCGAGTCATGGCACGAGTGGATTGGTGGCCCGCCACCGGCTCAGGCGGCTGTGGTGGTAGCCCTTGCTCAACTCGGCCGACTGCTTGTCGTAGCTGCCGGTGCCGACCTCCGCCAACTCCAGCGTGAGCACGTAGTCCCGCTGGTAGTCGCGGTTCTCCCGCGTGGTGCCGGAGGTGATCGTGGCATAGAGCAGGTAGTCGATCGGCTGACCCTGCTGCTCCATGTGGCTGGCGAACGTGCGCATGTGTTCGGGCACGAGCAGTTGGTCGGGCCGCAGGCGGGTGTCACGGAGGCCCGCGTCGACGAACCGCCGGTTGACCGACTGGAAGACCTTCGATTCGAGGATCCGGCTGTCGATCGACTGGTAGATCTGCTCCTTGAAGTCACCGATGTCCTCGGCGCTCTTGTTCTCGACGCCCACGAAGCAGATCCGGCGGGCCGGCGGGGGCAGGGCCGCCGCCCCCTCCTCGTACGACACCGGCTGCACGGCGGCGTCGACGTGCCGGGCGAGGAGCTTGGCGACGGCGTCGTTGACGAGCGGCGTGAAGGTTTCCTGACCGGCCTGATGGCTGCCGATCATGGCATCATCACCCGGCATCATCACGCGGGCGAACTGCATGCTGCGGCAGCCGGCGGCGACGAGGGCCAGAGTCGATGGGACGATCCCTCGCACGAGGAACGTGCGCCGGTTCGAACGATTCGCGAGGCCCATGGTGAGACTCCCTCCTGGCTGCGCGGGGCCGCGGAGGATACCGCGGCCGCCCGCGGGGCACGAGGGCATTTTGAGGCTGAAATGCGGCCCCCCGGCCGCGGCCGACAAGGCTGGTTCGGGCAGGATGCCCGAGCCCGGCGTGAAGACAGTCCCCGGGTTTCCACCCGGGGCTTCCATGCGAATGGCAGCGCAACCATCAGCGGTCGCGCCACGTGCGAGTAAAAGCCCGGAGCGGAAGCGACGGGACGGGGCCCGGAAAAGGTCGCCACATCGACTGACCCGCCCTCGTTCCAAAGGCGGTGATACGCAACGGTTGTATCCGCCGAGACGGCCGCGGCCTCCCGCTCTCTTCTAGCCCCGGTGCAGCACGAAGCCTTCGATCGCCTCGTATTCGGGCAGGCCGAGCCGGTCGTAGAGACGGGCAGTCTCGCGGTTGCGATCCTCGGCCCGCTGCCAGAATTCCCGCGGATCGGTCGGGCCGGGGAAGAGGGCCCGGTCCTTCTGGCTCTCGTGCTTGAAGATCGCCATCCGCTTGCGGTTCACCTCGTCGGGCGAGAGGGGCACCGCCATGTCGATCTCGTGCGGCTCCCACTCCTGCCAGGCGCCGCGGTAGAGCCACAGCTCGCAGCCCTTCGCCCACTCGCGGTCGGCAAGGCTCTCGAGCGACCGGAAGATCGCGCTCAAGCAGACGCGGTGCGTGCCGTGCGGATCGGAGAGGTCGCCCGCCGCGTAGATCTGATGCGGCTTGACGCGGTCGAGCAGGGCCGAGGTGATCGCGATATCGTCGGGGCCGATCGGCTTCTTGCGCACCCGCCCGGTCTCGTAGAACGGCAGGTCGAGGAAGTGGATGTGTTCGGGCTTGACGCCGGAGTAGCGGGCGCCGGCGCGGGCCTCGGTGCGGCGGATGAGGCCCTTCACGGCCTGCAGCTCCGGCAGGTCCACCTCGCCCGCGTGCTTGGTGCGGAGGAAGGTGCGGATCTTGTCGGCGATCTCGCTCGGCTTCGGGCCGACGCCGAAGGCCCGGCAGAACTCCTCCACGAAGTCGACGTGGCGGTCGGCCGACTCGTCCCAGACGGCGATGTTGCCGCTCGTCTGGTAGGCGACGTGCACCTCGTGCCCCTGCTCGCAGAGGCGGATGAACGTGCCGCCCATGCTGATCACGTCGTCGTCGGGATGGGGGCTGAAGATCACCACCCGCTTC
Source organism: Pirellulales bacterium (assembly GCA_044346795.1). Taxonomy (GTDB): domain Bacteria; phylum Planctomycetota; class Planctomycetia; order Pirellulales; family UBA1268; genus CAMCQY01. The sequence goes on along the minus strand of JBIIYN010000108.1, from coordinate 387 downwards.
GGAAACTCGTCCGGCTGCGTGGTGGTCGCCCCGGCGGCGCGGGCCTTCCGCGGCCGGCCCGGCTTGCCGCCGGGCCAGCCGGTGATGGTGTCCTGCATCGTGCGGAAGACCTCGATGTTGAGGTCGTAGGCCCGGCCCCGCTTGCTCAGCAGGTCCTGCAGGCCGTGCTCGTTGTAATCCTCGTCCGTGAGCTTGAGGATCGGCTTTTCGAGCTCCAGGGCCAGCCAGATGACGGCCTTCCTGGTGAGCGCGTCGGTCCACTCGAGCCCCATCGAGTCGAGCGGGCCCACGAGCCAGGGCGCATCGAACCGGGTGAGCCGGGCCGCCGCGGAGCGGTCGAGCACGAACCGGGCGTCGGCGTGCTGCTGCAGGGCACTGGCCGAGACG
>JBIIYN010000393.1:0-3226 GCA_044346795.1 Pirellulales bacterium | reverse complement strand
CGAGAAGCTCCGGGATCGAATACGTGTTGACGTGAACGAAGAGCGAGACGCCGGCATTCAGAAACCGGTCTTCGACGTAGCGATACTCGGCAGGCCCATCCCAGACGCTTTCCCGGAGCACCACGCTGCGGCGGGCCAGCCGGAACAGCCGGGCAAGCGGCCGCTGCCAGTTGTCGATGTTCGAGAGCACGTTCAGGCACACGACATGGTCGGCCTGGCCATCGAGATCGTCGATCCGGGCACACGTGAGGGCAGCCGCGTCGCAGCCGAATGCAGGCAGCTCCTCGCGGCCAATCGCGATCAGCCGGGGCGAGGCATCGATCCCGCGATATTCGAGGCCGAGCTTCACGGCCGAATGGAAAAAATAGCCGCTGCCGCAGCCGACATCGAGCACCATGTCGCTCGGTCGCGCCCACTCGGCGAGCAGTTCGCGGGCCTGTGCCGCGCAGTCCATCTCGGGTTCTTCCAGGCGACAACGCCGCCGGTAGAGCGCGGCGACGGTATCGCTGTGCTCCCAGATGCTGTAGCGGAGAGCCGCATCAGTGACGATCATGAGGCGACGCCTGCGAGGATGAAGGCCGAAGCCATGAAATGGCCCCGCCAATCCTCCGGCTTCTCCATCGCCACACTGCGGGCACGAAACAGCGTTGGCGCGGCGGGCTCCATGAGCGGCGGCAGACAGTGATAATGATAGAAAAGCACCTTCACGTCGCGAAAGCCAGCCCGCTCGAACTGCTCGCGGGCCGTGAACGGATTGTGGGTGCGGGACAAGACCTCGTCGTAGCCGGGCTCCGACTCCTTGCCCCGGCGGACGGGCGGCAGATCCATCCGGAAAAGCGATTTCAATGCCTCCAACGCCTGTTCGAGGGTTGCCCGCTCGGGGCCGGCCGCCGCAAGCAGGTCGCCGGTCGCGGCGAGCCGCTCGGTGATGAAGGCGTGGCTATAGCGGTTGGCGGTGAACAGGCTGAACAGCTCGTTTCTGGCCTCGACGAGCACGAGGCCCCCTTTGCGAACCGCGGCGTGCAGGTTTTTGAACACGCGTCTGTCGTCCTGCTCACGGACGTGCGGTAACACCCCGAAACAGATGGCAGCGTCGAACCGGCGGGAGCGGCGGCTGCCCTGAGGCCGGTACGCCGCCGGGTCAAGAACGCTCCCCAGCCAGATGTTGGCCTCCGGCACACCTTGGCCCGTGAGCACGCGGCGGGCCTCGGCGGCCATTTCGGCCGTCAGGTCGAAGCCGTGGCGATGCACGCCCAGAAACCGCAGCAGCCGCAGCATCGACGCCGGCCCACAGCCGGCGTCGAGTACCGACTTGGCACCATGCTTCCGCAACGCCTTGCGGACGATCCCTACATGCACCGGGGGATAGGCGGTCGGGGAGCGATAGTAGTCGTCGAAATAGCTTTCGCCCCACGTCGAATAGCAGTGGGCGACGCTCTTTTCGAGCGAGTGCACAGGGGACTGGGGCGTGCGAGGCGGCATCAGGTGGACCCGACCGCGCGGAGGAATGCAACCAGCGTGTATTTCCCGCTCGGCTCGCGAAGTCGCCCGCAGCGGAGCATGTCGAAACCGGCACGGGTCGCGAGCATTCCAAGGCTCTCGCGGCTAAAGACATGGAGGTGTTCGACGAAAAACTCCTCGCGGCCGTAGCCGGCAACGCTTGCCGCCTCGCCGTCAGGCACCTCGACGTAGACGATCCCGCCGGCCGCGAGGGCTGACCGGGCGTGGGCGAGCATCGCCACCGGGTCGGCGACATGCTCGAGCACCTTGTTGAGCGTGACGAGCGTGAAGCAGCGGGGCAGCGTGAGCGAGAAAAAATTGCCGCAGATCGCCTCGACGCCGGCGACCTGCCGGGCATGCTCCACGGCTCGCGGGTCGGGATCGACCGCCGTCACCTGCCAGCCCTCCCGGGCCATCGCCCAGGGAAACACGGCAAGCCCCGAGCCGATGTCGAGGAGCGTTCGCGGGGCGTCGGCTGGCAGCGTGGCGGCTCCGCACTCGATCACGCGGCGAACCCGAGCCTGGTTGTCGGACCGATCGGGCGGCAGCGACGTGATCCGCTCGAAGTGGGCCCGTATGCCGGCTGCGTCGGCATACGTGGCATTCACATAGGCTTCCGAGTAGAGCCCAGAGAGATCCATGTCGGTGAGCGACTGAAAATGCCCGCAGCCGTCGCACCGCATGATGTGGCGGGAGTATGCGGCGCCCGAGGGAAGCGGGAAGCGTGTTTCGCCCGCGGGAGCGCCGTCGTATTCCCAGACGATCTTCCGGGCGGAATCGCCGCAGAAGAAACAGTGCGGAAGCGTCACTGCCATTGCCACTCGGGCACCAGAAAATCGCGGATCTTCCAGACGCCGTCCTCCCGCCGCCAGACGGTGGGATTGCGAAACGACTCGGCGGCCCTGAAAAAATCCGCTTCTGAAACGCCCAGCCAGGTACAGAAGGCGGCGATGTCGGCGTGGGGAGTCTCGTCGCCGCGGGCCGCGAGCCATGCGATCGCCGCGTCGCGGGTCAGGCGGTCGTTTCGGATCTCGAGCGACAGATTGTCGAAGCTGCGGGTGAAGCCAAACTTCAGCCATTTCATCCAGTGGTGGACGGAGATGAAGTCGTCGTCGATGTCGGCATAGTCGTAGATGCCCGTGCGGGCACCAGCCGCGGACTCGAAGCCGTGGGCGGCGGCGGCAGCACGCGAGGTTTCGACGTCCCAGGGAAAGTAGTAGCCGAGAAACACGGCGCGAATGCCCGCCGCCTGCAGCGCCGCGACGGAGGGAGCGGCGTAGGGGGCAAGGTCTTTCTTGGTGAGGCCGCCGACGCCGACCCAATCGTCGGCGGTGGTGCCGTGGGTGACGGCGTATTTCTGCAGCCAGTTGGCGTCGATCTCGGCGCCCGAGCGGGCGTCGGCCGCGTTGCCATATTCAAAGGCGGAGTTTTCCCCGTAGATCACGAGCGGAATCGCGAGCGCCAAGGCGAGCCGCAGGGGCGTGGCGTAGATCCCGAGGTGCATCGGGATCGCATGGCTGCCGAACCGCTTGAACGATTCCCACGTGAATCGTTTTTCTACGGCCGGCGAGACGGTGAGATCGAGATGGTCAACGCCCAGCTGCATGAGGTTGTCGAGATTGCGCTGGCCGATCGCAGTGCGGCCGGGCGGCCGCCACGTGTAGGCGAGGATCCGCAGGCCGTATTCGAGGCATTTGATCACCTGCCAGGTGCTGTCTTTGCCGCC
>JBIIYN010000392.1:0-3229 GCA_044346795.1 Pirellulales bacterium | reverse complement strand
GCCCACCGGCCGGGCGCACGCATGAGCAAGCCGTGGTTTCGCATGTGGTCGTCGACATTGCCGATCAGGATCGAATACACGAGCCGCCGCCACAGTTCCGCCAGGTCCGCAGGCACGGCGTGCCCGTGGGCGCGAATGGCGTCGGCCAGCCGCGTGTAGCTGCCTGGATCGCCCGGCAGCAGCCCCAGCAGGGTCGCGGCCGAAATGAACGGAATCCGTCGCTTGCCCCCCCGATCAAACCGCCGGATGACCGCGACCCCGCGGCCATCGACCACGACGAGCCGATGGTCAGCCGTCTGGATGCCCGCCTCACGAGCGACCGCCAGCGCGAGAATCTCGCCGGTTGCGATGTCGCCAACGTCGTCGGGCTTCGAAAACTTCGCCAGCGCCAGCGACCCATCCGGCAGGGAGACGAGGCACTTCGGACGGGCACCGCCGAGCGGCGAGCCCGCGCCCAGAAGAAACGCCAGGTCGCGAGATGAGGCGCGGTCGCCATGCACGGCGTCCGTAGCCGCCAGGAGTTCCCGCAGTCGAATGAGGGGTGGAATGACTCCCCTGGTTGCGCCAAGGAAATCAGTGCCGCCCGATGGCCGCATGCGGATCGCACCGATCCGGGCCGTATCTTCGATCGCCAGACAATAGTCGATGGCACGATAGGGACGTCGCTCGAGCACACCCTGCCGCACCGAGCGATCGATGATGATCCGCCCCCAGCGATCCGGCCCCGTGTCGGCCAGAGCTCCGGGGAGATCCAATGCATGAAACACACCTTGCCGCAACGGCAGGGCGGTGGGATCGATGGCGAAGGCGTCAGTCCGAGCGAGCCACGTGGCCGCATACTCGAATCCCACGGTCGCACTGTGGTCGTGGGCATACAGCGTGCCAACGTGAAGCGTGTCCCCCGCCCAATCGACGCAGACATCGAAACGGCTCGACGTCATGTGCCATGGTCCCGCGATGGGCGGCGGCGGATCCGCTGCGAAAGGGCTGCCGTGTCGAGTTCGAGGCCGAGTAAGTCACGGTCCGCGGCAGCGAGCGTCGCCAGCCGATCATGGAGTTGGAGCACGTACACCGCGGTGGCGAGCGTACCGATTGCCACGCCTGGGTCGCCGCGTTCAAGTCGCCAGAGCGTGTCGCGACTGACGAAGAGGCGGGACGCCATGTCGGCTGTCGAAATCCGCCGCTTCCGCCGGGCCACCGCAAGGTCGCGGCCGAGCCGCACGAGGGCGGCCCGCGCCGGCAGCGGCATCGATGACGAGGCCTGCGTCTTTGCGTCTTTTTTGGCTGACATTCCATCAGCATACGTCCGACATATCAGACAACGCAAATAACCATGCTTTGCCGGGAGGATCCTTACGGATGCCACATTCAACGCGAGAATCCGGGGTGGTCACCGCCGCGGCGAGGAGTCGAGGGCGGGAGGTGACTATGACCGCTCGTGAATGGTCGTCGGCCTCTTGGATTCGTCCTCAGTTCGCCTCACTGGGGTTCGTTGCCTCGAAACCTTCTCGAGGGGCACGTGCAGCATGAGCGGCTCGTGAGCCGCGTGCTCCCTTTTCCCGGTCAGCACCAGGCCTTTCCAGGCCCGCATGCCTTCGCCCTTGAAGTGGCATTATCGAGCGATTGCGGCAACAACCGGCCGTCGGGGTCCGCGACGCCGTGCTCGGCTGGGCCGGCCGATGCGAAGGCGGACCGCGGCGGGCTCGTCGCCGATCGCGTCGCGGCGTTTGCGGCAGACCTCGTCGAGCTTGGCGAGGTAGGCATCCGCGCCGTCACGAGCGTCTGCAGGGCCGCGGCCTCTGGGTGGTCGAACACGAGCAATGCGTTTCCGGGCGGCCCGTCCGCCGCCCACACCACCCTCGCCGACGGCATCATCGCCGTGGTGAATCGAAAGTGATGGCGATCGCCTCGGCGATCGTCTTCTCGCCGAGCGCCGGCCGATTCGCGGGCTTGCCGTCCACCGTCGTCTTGGGCCAGGTGGAAGGATCGGCGTAGAGGCCGTCGTCCCCGTATTCCCGCTGCAGCCTGCCGATCTCGGCCTTGAGCCCGGCAAACAGCTTGGCCACCGGAGGCGACGCCGCCTCGCTCTGGTCAAAAAGCAGGTTGTGCTGCTCGTGCGGGTCGGCCACCAGATCGAACAGTTCCCAGGCGTCCTTCTTCCAATAGTGGATCAGCTTGTGGGTGGCCGTGCGGACGCCGTAGTGGGCCCGCGTGTCGTGGTGCCCGGGATCGTGGTAGTAGCGGTAGTAGACGCTCTGCCGCCAGTCGGCCGGAGCCTCGCCCCGCAGCAGCGGCACGAGACTCTTCCCCTGCATCCATGCGGGGATCGGCAGGCCGGCCAGGTCGAGGAAGGTGGGCGCGAGGTCGATGTTGGCCACGAGCGGCTCGGGCGTGATCCCCGCATGGATTCCCGGCCCGCGGGCGATCAGGGGCACCCGTAGACCGGGCTCATACATGAACCGCTTGTCGTAGAGCCCCAGGTCGCCGAGATACCAGCCGTTGTCGGTCGTGTAGATCACGACCGTGTCGTCGGCGAGCCCCGACTCGTCGAGGAAAGCGAGCATCTTGCCCACGCTGTCGTCCACCCCCTGCACGCAGGCGAGATAGTCCCGCATGAACCGCCGGTATTTCCAGCGGACGAGTTCGTCGCCGGTGAGCGTGCGGCCGTCGACCTCGAGGCTCATCGGCGTCTCGCCGAGCCACTGCCGCAGTTCCTTGCCGGCGAGCCCGGCCGGCGGCTCGAGCTTGAGGTCGGCCCGGGTGAGATCGCGCGCGATCGTCTGACGGTTTTCGGGCAGCGCGGCGGGACGCGTGGCATAGTCGTCGCGGAACGTCACGGGTTCGGGAAACTCGGCATCCGCGAACTTCCCCTTATTCCGCGGGTCGGGCGCCCACTCCCGGTGCGGCGCCTTGTGATGGAGCATGAGGAAGAACGGCTTGTCAGCCGGACGCGTCTTCAGGAATTCGATCCCGAGATCGCCCGTGATCTCCGTGGCGTGGCCCGGGATCGTGAGCGTGCCCTGGGCAGAGAGGAACGTCGGATTCCAGTAGTCGCCCTGGCCGGGCAGCACGAGCCAGCGGTCGAAGCCGGTGGGATCGGTGCCGAGGTGCCATTTGCCGATGATGCCGGTGTCGTCACGGATCTTCGGTCTTGGCATGCATCTTTTCGCTCAGGCACGGCGATGCCGTCAAGCCGCGGGTATAGTACGCCGGACAGTGTGCGTCCAAA
>JBIIYN010000391.1:0-3237 GCA_044346795.1 Pirellulales bacterium | reverse complement strand
GGGCCTGCCGCGAACTGGGCATCGAGACGGTCGCCATCTTCAGCGAGGCCGACCGCGGCGCTCCCTACCTGGAGTTGGCCGACGAGGCGATCTGCGTGGGGCCGGCCCGGGCGGCCGACAGTTACCTGCGGATCGACCGGGTGATCAGCGCCGCCGAGATCGGCAACGTGCAGGCGATCCATCCAGGCTACGGGTTTCTCTCCGAGAATTCCCACTTCGCCGAGGTCTGCCGCTCCTGCGACATCGGCTTCATCGGGCCGACGCCGGAAGCCATGGAGCGCGTCGGCGACAAGAACTCCGCGCGGGCGCTGGCCCGCGAGGCCGGCGTGCCGACCGTGCCCGGCAGCGACGGGCTGATATCGAGCGAGCAGGAAGCCGTGCGAGTGGCCAAGGAAGTGGGCTACCCCGTGCTGCTCAAGGCCACCGCCGGCGGCGGCGGCAAGGGGATGCGGGTGGCGGCCAACGAACTGGCGCTCGCGAGTGCCTGGCAGCAGGCCTCGGCCGAGGCCCAGGCGGCCTTCGGCAATCCCGGCATCTACATCGAGCGGTATGTCGAGCGGCCCCGGCACGTGGAGATCCAGATCCTGGGCGACCAGCACGGCACCATGCTCCACCTCTGGGAGCGCGACTGCTCCACCCAGCGGCGGCACCAGAAGCTGATCGAAGAGAGCCCCTCGCCGCGGCTGCCCGCGGAAACCCGCCAGAAGATGTGCGAGGCGGCGGTCCGCCTGGCGAAGGCCGCCGGCTACTACTCGGCCGGCACGGTGGAGTTCATCGTCGACCAGCAGGACAACTTCTACTTCATCGAGGTCAACGCCCGCATCCAGGTGGAGCACCCGGTGAGCGAGATGGTGACGGGCATCGACCTCGTCAAGGCGCAGATCCGCGTGGCGGCCGGCGAGAAGCTCGGCATCGCGCAGAAGGACATCGTGCCGCGGGGCCACGCGATCGAGTGCCGGATCAACGCCGAGGATCCGGCGCACAACTTCCGCCCCTGCCCGGGTCGGATCGAGCGGATCATCGCTCCCGGCGGCTTCGGCGTGCGGTTCGATTCGCACGCCACCGCCGGCTACGCCGTGCCACCCCACTACGATTCGCTGGTCGGCAAGCTGATCGTGCACCAGCCGACGCGGCAGGAGGCGATCAAGACGATGATCCGGGCCCTCAAGGAACTCCGGGTGGAGGGGATCAAGACCACGGTGCCGCTACACCTGGAGGTGCTGGCCAACACCGCGTTCCACGAGGCCCAGATCGACACGACGTTCGTGGAGCGGATGCTGGCCGGATGAGGCCGCTTCCGCCGCACCAGCAGCCGGCAGGAGAAAAAATCGATGAGTGAATCGTTGTCTCGTCCCCCCAAGGGGGATCACCAGTTTCGTCGCGTGGCCATCCTGTTCGCCGGCGGTCCGGCGCCGGGCGCCAACGCGGTGATCTCGACGGCCGCCACGTCCTTCATGCGGAACGGCACCGAGGTGATCGGCATGAAGCACGGCTACTCGTCGCTCGCCGACTACTCCGCCGACAAGCCGCTCGTGCAGGGCCGCGACTACGTGATCGTGACGCCCGACTTCCTCAAGCGCACCCGCTCCGGCCAGGGCATCATGCTCGGCACGGCGCGGACGAACCCCGGCAAGCACGTGTCGGCGCCCGCCCACTTCGACGACGCCCAGCGGGTGCAGCCGCTGAAGAACGTCTACGAGGGGCTCCTGTCGCTGGGTGTCGAGGCCCTGGTCTCGATCGGCGGCGACGACACGCTGAAGACGGCCAACAAGTTCAAGCTCTACCAGGACCGGCTGCCGCCGGGCAGCAAGCGGATCCCCGTCGTGCACCTGCCCAAGACGATCGACAACGACTACATGGGCATCGATTTCACGTTCGGCTATTTCACCGCCGTCGACACGCTCGGCGGCGAGATCCGCAACCTGCTCTACGACGCGGACGCGGGCCGCTGCTACTACCTCTGCGAGACGATGGGCCGCAGCGCCGGCTGGCTCTCCTACGGCGCCGCCATCTCCGGCGAGGCGAGCCTCGTGATCAGCGTCGAGGACATCCACGGCAAGTACCGTGGCGAGGAGACGGTGACCGACTCCTCCGGCCAGACGAAGATCAAGCCGGTGATGAACATCGACGAGGTGGTGGGCCGCATCGTGAAGACGATGCGGGTCCGCGAGGAGGAGGAAGGCAAGCAGTACGGCGTGATCGTGCTGGCCGAAGGCCTGGCGGAGTACCTGCCGAGCAGCCAGCTGGCGGGCATCCCCCGCGACGAGCACGGCCACATCTCGATCGCCCAGGTGCAGTTGGGACGGATGTTCGCGAAGCTCGTCGCCGACGAATTCAAACGGCAGACGGGCCGTTCACGAAAGGTCGTCGGCTTGCAACTGGGCTACGAGGCCCGCTGCGCGAAGCCGCACGCCTTCGACGTGATGCTCGGCAGTCAGCTGGGCGTGGGGGCCTACCGGGCGCTCGCCGAGCGGGGCCTGAACGGCGTGATGGTGAGCGTGTCGGGGCAGCTCGACCTGAACTACGTGCCGTTCGAGGAGCTGGTCGATCCCAACACGCTCGTCACGGTGGTGCGCTACGTGGAGCGCGGCAGCGACTTCCACCGCCTCGCCCGCTTCCTCGAGACCTACGTCAACGAGTAGGGTGAGTGCCGCGACGGCTTTCGCCGGGCGGTTGAAGTTACCCGCATTGGTTCGCCGGCTGCGGCATGCTCATCGCCGGCGGATTCTGCTACAGGATGCTCGTGGACGCTGGCAAATCGCTCGTGAGTCGCAGAATTCACCGGCTCTTGCGCGTGCCTCCGACCGGCTCCTCACGATCAGGAATCGAGAAAGAAACCTCGTGTCGTCATGCCTTCGCGTTCCTCCGCCCGCTGGTGCTAACCCGGCCCTCCGGGCCTCGCGCCCATGATCCCGTCGCTGCCGCTCCGGGCTTGTATGGAGCGGAATCCGTGAGGGGCTGCCCGTGTCCCCGGGAGCCGGCGTTGCTGACCAGCGCAGGCAGGATGCCGGAGCGCAGTCAGCATCGAGTGAGCGAAGGCCACGAAGGCCGTAGCGAACGTCCGGCGACGGGGCATGGGCAACCCCGACCCGTGCGACCGGGCCACTCCGTTTCTTCGGTCGACGCCGCACCTCACGTGCCCGCCGCCGCCGTCGGCAGCGTGCCGGTGGCGATCGTCCGCCGCATGTCGGTGTCGGCCTGGAGATTCCGCAGTTTGTAGTAGTCGAAGATTCCCAA
>JBIIYN010000445.1:0-3242 GCA_044346795.1 Pirellulales bacterium | reverse complement strand
GAGGCAACGCAATCCGTTTGTCTTGCCGATGGATTGAGCTTTTCTCCCGGTTTGCGGGTTGAGAATAACTGCCAAAATTGCGGATTCACGCAAGTGCGTATGAATGGCCTTGAAGGAGCATATGCACAAGTTTTGATCAACAGCAGACCCGTTTTTTCTGGCTTAGCCGGTGTGTATGGTTTGGAAATGCTGCCTACCGCGATGGTGGAGCGGATTGAAGTAGTACGGGGTGGAGGTTCAGTGATGTATGGTGGCAATGCGATTGCAGGTACAGTGAACATCATTACGAAGAATCCCACCACAAGCGCTTATGAAGTCGAAGTGAATCAAGCGCTTGTCCACGGCGAAGCATCAGATCGATCGGTGAGTTACAGCGTATCAGTTGTCCCAGAAGATGGGAAGGGAGGGGTGAATTTCTTCGGGTACAACAGAAATCGAACGCCATGGGACGCGAATGGGGATGGATTTTCTGAAATCGCCTTATTGCGGAGTAGTTCGTTCGGTGTAGATGCATTTTATGACTTCAATGAGAACAGATGCAGGCTGAAATTTGGCGGGTTTTACATCAATGAATTCAGACGCGGGGGCAACAAGTTTGATTTGGTTCCGCACCAAACAGACATCACTGAGCAGATCGAACACGATGTGCTGAACACAACAGCCTCGCTGGATTTGTTTGGTAATTCCCGAAAGCACAAAACGACAATGTATGGCTCCCTCCAGCATGTGGACCGGGCAAGTTATTATGGAGGTGGAGGGCGTGTGATCGGTGAAGGGGATACCTTGACAGCGGACGATGTGCTTGCTATCAACGCTTACGGAAACTCGGAGGAGCTGACCGCTGTGTTCGGACTTCAACACACATTTTTTGCACGCCCGAAGTGGTCTGTAACCGCGGGGTCCGAATTTGCATTGGGCTCGGTGGTGGATGAAATGCCGGGGTATGGCAGACTCATCGATCAGCGTGTGGGGAATTGGGGCACCTTTACTGAGGTGGAAGTGCGGCCTATTGAACGACTAACACTTCTGGTCGGAGGTCGTTTTGACCAGCTCAATCTTATCGGTATGTACAATCTTCAGGTCGAACGACTGGTCAATGACAGGACCATCGAAGTGCTGGTTCCCCGGTTGTCAGTCTTGTATTCCATCCGGGAGAACTTGAAGCTGCGGGCGTCCTACGCACAAGGTTACCGAGGACCCCAGGCTTTCGATGAGGATTTGCACATTGAAACAGTCGGAGGGGCAGCGCGCTTTATCCGTTTCAACCCTGACCTTCAGGTAGAGCGCTCGAATAGCACATCACTTTCTATCAATTACGATCAGTTTTTCGGAAGAACGCAATTGAATGTTGTAGCAGAAGGGTTTTACACGCATTTGACGAACCCATTTCTGCTTACCGATCAAGAGGAATTGCCCAGTGGTGTTGCTGTTATCACCAAACGTAATGGAGAAGGGGCAGCAGTGTCAGGAGTACATGTGGAAGCAAATGCTGCATTCGGGAGCAAATTCGTTTTGCAATCGGGTGCAACCTTTCAAAGCGCTTTGTACGATGTGGTGGAAGAACTTTGGACCCCTGACGTGCCATCTGATGACCTGCAGGCTACGTCAACGAGCCGTTTGCTTCGAACTCCTGGGGCGTATGGTTTTTTTTCCTGTGTGTATACCCCGAGAGAAGCTTGGACAATTTCGTATTCAGGAGTGATCACAGGTTCCATGGATGTAGCCCGGGTCATTGATCCGGTAACCGAACAGACAGTTATCACCCAAACGCAGGCTTTTTTTGACAATACCATCAAGGCGGCGTACAAAGTCCGAATTGCAAATGGGTACAAAGTGGATGTTTCGTGTGGTGTCCAAAACATTTGGAACAGCTACCAACAGGATTTTGATTCAGGAGTCCGCCGCGATGCCGGTTATATCTACGGTCCCATGAGGCCTCGGACGATTTTTGTAGGCCTGAAATTTGGATTTGATCGCGCGATTTAAAGCAAGAAGGTCGGAGCAACCCGCTTCCGCTTAGTCATCGAACTTCACAAATCGCTGTATTCTTTCGCTTTGGCCAGCCCGGTCGAAAAACACTACGCGATACATCCCGTCCGGGAGTTCTCCTATGCTCAACAAATGATGCGTCAAGATTACGTCCCCTTCCCGCACGCACCTTCCGACCGCATCCACTACCTGCACCGAGGTCACCGAGCCGTCGTGGTCCAGCCACACCACGTCTGAAGCGGGGTTCGGATGCATCACCGCCGACACGGAAGCGGGTGCAGTAGCCACACCGCTCGCCCCTCCGCAGTCGACTCCTGTGTTCTCTCCGTTCAGGTTGTCCCACGTGCCGTAGAAAAATCCCGGAATCGTCTCCACTTCCGTCCAAACGAGCGTGTCCACCATGCAGCAATCGAATTCTTCCAGCGGACTCGACAGGATGAGCTCGACGATCATCGAGTCTTCTATACCTACGGTCGTTTCAAACAACGTGAACGACTGCTCTTCCCAAATTCCAGTGGTCACGTCCTCGTGGACGACTGTCCCGTCCATGGACGTCACGGTCCACTGACAGACATTTTGGTACCCTCCTGTGTTCGAAGTGGCTCCGAACAGGTAATACCCCGCATGGTAGAGCGAAATGAGCGTCGTATCTCCCACATTTACGCTGATTGCGACCGCGTCACACATCGAAATCGGCTCTTCTTGGGCGAGGGTCCGTGAAGCGAGGAGGAAGAACGGAAGGGCGAAAAGAAGGGCTTTCGGTGCGATGGTATTCATTTTGCAGAATTGAATCGGATTTCAATCAAGATTCCATTCCGCTTGAAAAGGCTGCTTGGCCAAACGAATCCTCAACCTCGTCCCCAACCTCGTTCTCCCCCTCCCCCTCCCCCTCAACCTCGCTCTCGTTCTCAACCTCGTCCTCGTTCTCAACCTCGTTCTCAACCTCGTTCTCCCCCTCCCCCTCCCCCCATCCTCTCCCGAATCTCCTCGACCACCGCAGGATCGAGCAGGGTGGACACATCCCCGAACCCGGTTTCGCGACCTTCGGCCAGCGCGCGGAGGATGCGGCGCATGATTTTCCCGCTTCGGGTTTTGGGGAGTCCGCTGACGGGGACGATCTGGTCGGGGCGGGCGATGGGGCCGATGGCGGACGTGACAGCGGATGCAACGGCGGTCTGGAGGGCCTGCGCAGCGGACGAACCCGCCTCGGGAACCTCCCCTTCGGTCACGACAAACGCCACGATTCCCGTGCC
>JBIIYN010000107.1:0-11329 GCA_044346795.1 Pirellulales bacterium | reverse complement strand
AGACGATCATCGCCTTCGGACGCACGCGGACCCGTTCCACCGCGATCACCAGACGGTCGCCGGGCACCACCGGCTCCCGGAAGCGGATCTCCTCCATGCCGCCGAAGCCGACGACTTTCGCGTCGAGCAGGTTGTGCCGCTGGGTGTAGTAGCTCGAGAGTTGGGCGGCGGCCTCGCACATCACCACGCCGGGCATCAGCGGCGTGCCGGGAAAATGGCCGCGGACCCAGAATTCGTCGTGAGAGACGTCCTTGTAGCCCACGCACAGGGCCCGAGTCTGGTCCTCGTGCACGATCGCCGTCAGCTGCTCCATCTCGAACCGCTGCATGTTCCAGCGACGGATCTCGTGGATGTCGGCGATCACGCGGTCGAGATCGTACTCGCCGGGATGGATGATGTAGTCGCGTGGCGCCACGGCGTCGGGCCTCCCATCCGTGTCAGGTGCGAATGTGCTTCCGCTTGGCCTTGCGGGCCTTGCTGTTGGCCGGCCTGGCGCCGTGGTTGGCTTTCTTGAGATTGCGATGCGGCTTGGCCATGAGAGCGAACTCCAAGAAGGGCGAAAGGAAGAAGGGCGGAATCCGGGGAAGAACTCGAGGGAGCCGGTCGATGCTCCGGCCGGGCGGAAAACGATCCCGGGCGTCGCCCGAGGCCAAGTTGTACCACGCCCCCGCCCGCCGTTCCATCCTGATGCGCGACCCTGGAAACCCGCTCACAATCGCCCGCGCGAGGGGTGCGGCACGTCGCCCGTCGACGGCTCGGCGCGTTCGGCCGCCAGCGATTCCTTCAGGCTCGTTCGAGCGATCTCCACGAAACTCGCCCCGAGGAACCCGAACAGGCCGCCCACGACCGCCGACGACGCACCGCCCAACACGGCGCCCGCCGGTGAACTCGCGGTGAGCCAGATCAGGGCCACGGTGCCGGCCACGCCACCGCAGGCGGCGCCGATGCCCGCCGACACCGGCACCAGCGCCCCGAGGCTCGACCGGCTTTCGAGGTGCGTGGGCCTCGCGGCGGGCAGGACCGGCCGCTGCAGGGGAAGGTCGCGCCGCTCCGCGAGATCCCTGTCGGCCGCCTCGCGAAGCCGGGTGCCGATGGCGTTGCCCGCCACGTGCATGGCGACGCTGGCCAGCACCACGGCCGCGGCCATCCAGCCGGCGATGCCGAGCCAGCCGATCGCCGCGCAGGCCACGGCGAGCACGACCGCCAACCAAGAGTAGGTGACCAGATGCATGCGAAGCTCCGTCTGGATTGTAGTCAACGCGGGGCCGCTGGACACGGGTCAGCCGGGGCCAAGCTTGGGGGAATGGTGGGCGTTTTTTGGTCCCGTCCCGTCGCTTCCGCTCCGGGCTTCCATTCGAGCGTGATTCGCCCGCGGATGCTTGCGCTGCCGTTGGCGAGAAGCCCCGGGTGGCAACCCGGGGACGGGTCCAAAACCGATTCACCACGTCTATTCGCCTGAATCGCCAGGAAGCACCAGCCCCGGAGGGTCGTCCCTTTCAAAACTCCGACTCGACCGCTTCCTGGCGGTAGATCGGCAGCAGGCGGTAGTAGACCTCGAGCGTGAGGATCGCGAGGCTCGTGTGGGCGAGCCTGCCGCCCGGGGCCGTGTCGTGGTCGGCGAAAAACCAGCTGCCGGATTCATGGCCCTGACGTGACTGCCGGGCCACCAACTGGTCGCGGTTCTTCTGGTTCCAGCGTGGCCAGACCGGGTGATTCAGCTGCAGGAGGGCCTGCGAGAGATAAAAGTTCTGGTAGACGGCATCGGGCGGCGGGCCCGGCTTCGCGAGGTTGGTGACGCCGCGATAGAGCGGCTCCTCTGCGGGGCCCCAGCCGGTGTACATCCGGCAGAGCAGCCCGATCGCCGAGGTGCAGGGCTTGGCGGCCGGGGTGCGGTAGCCGTAGGCGGCGCCGTTCTGCGACTGCACGCGGTCGAGAAACCGGCGGACGCCGTCGATCGTCGGCGAAGGGGCTTCGAGTCCCGCGAGCTGCGCGCTTTTGAGCGCGGTCAGCTGCCAGGCGGTGACGGTGATGTCGCCCGACTGCCCGGGCAGGTAGCGCCAGCCGCCACTGTGCATGTCCTGCGCGGTCTCGATGAACCGCACCGCGTCCCGCACGGCCGGCGCGAGCATGTCGTCCTTCGTCATGCCGAGCGTCTCGGCCAGCACCAGCGTGGTCGCGCCGTGGCCGTACATCGTGCCCTCGCAGAAATCGGCGCCGCGGGGGGTGCGGTGCATCCGGCTCAGGAGGTAGTAGATGCCGCGAGACACCGTCTCTTGGTAACGGCCGTCGAGGTGGGTGTGCCCGGCGCCGAGAAAGGGCAACAGCGCGACCGCCGTGCTCGCGGTGGAACTGGTGAGGGTGCCCGGGTCGCGGCAGGCTCCCCGGCAGCGGCAGCCGCTCAGGTCGAACTGCCACGAGCCGTCGACCGCCTGATGCAGGCTCAGCCACTCGAGCCCCCGTTCGACGGCCGCCTCGCTCGCGGCGTTCCCGCCACGATCGCGGACACCGGCGGCGCGAGCGGGTCCCCGGCGGGATGCGAAGGGTTTGCCGTCGGCGGTGCCGCCGCCGGCCGCCGGCTGGGCGGCGGATCGGCCGTCTGCGACGGCGGGACGCGAGGGCCCGCCCCGGGCGGAAACCGGCTGGGCGATCGGGCCCGTTCCGGGCAGCGAGGCGACGAGCGGATCGGAGCCGTCGGCGTCGGCGCCCGCCGCATCGACCGACGGGGCGACGGCAGAGAGCACGTCGGCCGAATTCACCGCCACGAGAGGTGGCTCCACGGCGGCCGTCGGATCGGCTTCCGCTCCGACGGCCGGCTGCTCACTCGCATCGGCCACGGTCGCGGCGGCGATCTCCACGCCGGCCAGCGGATCGCTCGCCGGCTCCTCCGTCGGCGGTCCGATGGAGAGCACCAGCGGACGGACCCGGGGCGGAGGCTCGCGGTCGAGGGCGAGCCATGCCAGCAGGATGCCCACGAGCAGGTGCGCCGCCAGGCTGAGGTAGCCCGAGCGGACGGCCGGGCTCTTCACCGCCCGGTCGACCCAGGGCGCGGCCACCGGCCCCGGCGGCTCGAGCGGCAGCAGGTCCAGGCGGTCGGGGTCCATGGCGGCGTGTTCCGGCAGACTTTTCCGATCGGGAAAAGCCTACCTCCGCGACGCGGCCCCGTGCCCGCGCAGACGGCGATCCCCTTTCAGGCCCACGGATGCTTATCGACTGCCGGCGTCCGGCGGCTGAAGGGCAGGCGGCGCGGCCCACCCGATGCCGAGGCGTTTCGCAACAATGGTGCGTTGGTGTTGGACCCGTCCCCGGGTTTCCACCCGGGGCTTTTCTTCCGACGCACCGCAACGATCAACGGGCGCGCCACCATGGCATGAAAGCCCGGAGCGTGTCCGGCCCGCCCGAACCGTCGCCCGCTATTCCTTGAAATCCTCGTCCACGCTCTGCTGGCCGTAGATCGGCAGGTGGCGGTAGTAGACCTCGAGAATCATGGTCGCCAGCGAGGTGCAATAGATGCGGCCGCCCACCTCGGGGCCGTGGCCGCCGTTCACGCCGTCGAACCAACTGCCCTTCTCGTGCCCGTCCTGGGCCTGGGTCTTCACGAGCATGTCGCGCATCCTGTTGTTCCAGCTCACCCACTGCTCGCCCTCGATGTGGTGCAGCACCTGGGTGGCGTAGTAGTCGTAGTAGAGGTTTGTGTTGGGGCCCGCCTTCGCCAGACGCTCGGCGCCGCGCTTCAGAGCCGGGTGATCTCTCTTCCAGCCAAGATACATCCGACAAAGCAGGCCCACGGCGTTGAGCGGCGGGCTGTTGCCCGGGTCTCGGTAGCCATACGCCGCGCCGTCGTCGGACTGCACGGAGTTCAAGAATGCGACCGCCCCCTTCACCGAGCGGGGATCGATCTGCAGGAAGGCCATGTGGCCGCTCTTCAAGGCCATGAGGTTCCACCCGACGATCGATGTGTCGCCCGGTGACTTGGGGCTGTATCCCCAGCCGCCGCCGACGGGATCCTGCGACGCCGAAACGTAGGCGACCGCCAGTTGGGCCGGCATGGCCAGCCGTCGATCCTGGGTCATGGCATAGGCCTCGGACAGGCAGATGCCGGTCAGGCCCTGGACGTAGCTTCCCTCTCCCGCATTTCCCTTGCCGTTGACCACCTTGGTCGCCAGCGCCGTCAGCCCGTATTCGAGCTGACGCTTGTAGGGGCCGTCCTTGTGCGTGTAGCCGCGGCCGAGGAAGGGCAGGATGGCCATCGCGGTCGGACCGGCGAGCGGATACTGCTTGGCCCCCTTCGCCTCCGCGTGCTTGCATTTGCCCTGGCAGCTCGGGCAGCGCCGCAGGTCGAAGCTCCAGCTGCCGTCCGGCAATTGATGTTCGATGAACCATTTGAGCGCGGCCTCGACGGCGGCCTCGCTCTGCGGGGTGCCGCCGCCCGTCTGGACGAGCGTCTGCCGCATCTTCGGGTCGGTGCGGCCACCGACGCCGCCGGCCGACTTGCCCCCCACCATGCCGACGGTCCCGAGCAGATCGCTCGCCGCGACCGATTCGGTGCCGAAGTCGGTCAATTCCACCGCGATGGGCGCGGCGTCGAGATCGTCGGCGGTGGAGACCACCTGCACGGTTTCGACGTTGGTCGTTTCGGGCATCACGACGGCGTCGGTGATCTCCTCCTGCGGGCCGGGATCCTCCTGCGGCATCTCCTCCTCGAACTCCTCGAACGTCTCCTCCACCTCCGCGGCACTGGCCGTGATCATGCGAGGAGCCTCCTTCTTCGGAGGGTCGCTCACCACGAGCGCCATCGAGAGGAGAACGATGATGTGCACGAGCATGCTCACCGCCCAGGCGGGCGTCTGCCTGAGCAGCCCGCCGCCAATCGACGGTCGCACCGCAGCGCCCGCGGCAGCGGCCGGGGCGGCCTGTGTGGCGGCGGCGGCGGGTGCGGGTGCCGGCTGGGGCGCGGCGGGCTTCGGGATCACCGGGCCGGGCTTGGCCGGCGGCTTGCCCGGTTCAGGCGGGGTGGAAGTGGCCATGGCACTTGGCTTGTCGTGGCTTGAAAAACGAGGGCGGGAAAGCGGACGTCGCGGTGTTGCATCGTGCGACGTCGGCCGGATCCTCGCCCCTGCATCTTATCGTGGCCGGCCAGATGGCCGCAAACGGCCGTCGCCGTTCCGTCGCGGACCGCGGCAGCACCGCGCATCCCCGCGGCGATGCTCGCGAAAAAGCGGCGATTTACCGCTGTTCTTCCCGCTCTGACTGGCGGCTTCGGCGGTCGAGGAGTACGATCGTCGCTCCCATGTCCCGCACGTTCGGAAGGAAAGGTCAATGGCCAAGGGCAAAAAGAAACTCGAAGTGATCCACCTCGTCTGCTCGGAGACGGGTGACCAGAACTACACCCTGCGGCGAAAGAGCGGCGGGGAGAAGCTGAAGGTGAAGAAGTATTCGCCGCGGCTGCGGAAGCACACGCTCCACAATGAGAAGAAGAAGTAGGGGTACTACCGGGAGCATCAAAGAGTCGATAGTTCAGCCGCCGCTCAAAGCCTCTTCTGATCCAAGCCCGAAGCGCAAGCGAGGGAAAATACGGGCGCGAAATCACATTCCCTCGCTTGCGCTTCGGGCTTGCATGGGACATTGCGAACGCCCAAGTCGACGCAAGTTGCTTCCGTTAGGAGGAAGAAGGACGGCGGGACGGCGATGTCATCCACAGTCCGCGAATGTCCGGGCCAACCTCGCGGAGCGTTCGTCCGGTGACAGGAACCCCGGTTCGATGGTGACGACCTGGTCCGCCCGACGGCGCAGCGACGCCTCGGCCGCCGTCCCCTCGAAGAGCAGCAGGCGGCATTCCGCACGCCGTGTGAAACGACCCGTGCCGGGGCGGACCACCAGTTCCACCTCGCAAGGCTGGTCGGCCGCGGCCCGTGGCGCGGCGCCGAGCAGGCTCAGGACTTCCCGCCCGAGCGCCGTGTCGGCCACATCGGCCGGCAGCCCCCAGACCAGGTCGTCGGCCGCCCGGTCGAACAGTCCGCGCCGGCACGCCGTGAGCCGCCCGCGGCGGAGAAAGTAGGGCACGTTCACGCCGTCCCGCCAGCGGGGTGTGGCGGAGGTGTCGACCGGATGCCAGACGTGCAGCGACCATGTCTGGTCGAGGATCGATTCGAGCCGCACGCCGGCGGCGCGGAGCCGCAGCCCGAGATCGTCGTCCTCCTGCCCCCAGCCCACGAACCGCTCGTCGCAGCCGTTCACGGCCTCGAAGTCGCGCCGCCAGATGCCGCAGTTGCCGCCCGCCAGCCGCGGTTTCGATGGATGGCGAAGGGCCGCGTGCCACCATGCCTTGCGGAAGCGTTTCGCCAACAGCCGGCGCTCCGAAGCCGGCGCGAGCGCGGCCAGATCGGCCGTCGCGAGGGTGGTGGCATCGAGCGCCGCGCTCGCCGCTTCCGGCAGGCGGGCGCAGTAGCCGAGCAGGGCCCTGCCGGCGCGACGTCGCGACAGGTAGGTGGCCACGTGATCGCGGGGCAGGACGCAGTCGCCGTCGAGAAACAGGAGATAGTCGCTGGCGGTGAGGCGGGCACCGGCATTGCGGGTGCGGGCCAGCCGAAAGCCGTCGTGCGGTCGTGACGTGAAGCGGACCGGAAAGCCGGCCCCCGACGCGAACTCGTGCACGAGCGTGGCCGTGCCGTCGGTCGAGCCGTCGTCGCTGACGATCACCTCGAACCGGCCGTCGACGCCCTTCTGGGCCGCGATCGAGGCGAGCACGAGCGCGAGATGCCGGGGCTTCTGATACGTATTCACGATCAGGGCGATGTCGCGGGCGCAGCGACCGGCATCGGCCGTCGGCATGGGCTGCGCGGAGAAGGTCGATTTCATCTGGTTTCCCCGGTTCGTGCCGCGTCGTCCTGCGGTTGCGCCCGGTCTGCTCGCCGCATCGCCCGTGCCACGACCGGCGCGAGCAGATCCGCGAACGCTGCGGTGGAGTCGCCGTCCGGCAGGATCTCCAGCGCGATCTCGAGAGCGACGAGCGGGATGTCGCCCAGCCGTTCGGCACGAACCTTCACCAGATCCTTGAGCGTGGTGACGAGCAGATCGGCCCGCAGTCCGGCGGCCCAGTCGCGCACCGCACCCAGGTCGCCGGGCGTGTAGGCATGGTGATCGGGAAAGGCACGAAAGCCGACCAGGCCGGCGTCGAGGCTGGCCAGCGACGCGCGAAACGCTCCCGGATTGCCGATGCCGGCGAAGGCGGCGATCCGTGAGCGTGCCAGCAGTTCGAGCGGCTGCGTGGACGCGGCGGCCGATCGCAGCCGTACGGGGCGATGGGTCGCCTCCACCCAGACCCGAGGCCGGATGCCTCCGCAGGCCCGCTCGAGCCGGCGGCGAATCTCGTGGCGGGTCCGCGGCTCGACGGCATTCGCCCGCGTGAGCACCACCGCCTGCGCGCGGGCGAGCCCGGCGAGCGGCTCCCGCAGCAGGCCGCGGGGAAAAAGGCGGCCGCCGCCCCAGGGGTCGGTGGCGTCGACCGCCACGATGTCGAGGTCGCGGGCCAGGCGACGGTGCTGGAAGCCGTCGTCGAGCAGGGCGACGTCCGCCCCGGCGGCCGCGGCCGCCCGCACGCCGGCAACCCGGTCGCGGTCGGCGACGTGCGGCACGGTGGGCAGCAGGATGGCCAGTTCGGCCGCTTCGTCGCTCCGTTCACCGCGGGCGGCACCGTAGCCGCGGCTCACGACGGCCGGCTCGAGCCCGTGCGCCGCGACCGTCCGGGCCAGCCACGCTACCAGCGGTGTCTTGCCGGTGCCGCCGAGCGTGAGGTTGCCCACGGAAATCACCGGCACGGGGGGGCGTGCGGCCGGCAGCAACCCGGTGTCGTAGGCGAGGTTCCGGGCGCCGACCGCCAAGCCATACGGCAACGCCATGCCGGCCAGGGCGAGCCGTGCCAGCGTCGGACCCACGCCGCGGTCCGTGCCGTCCACGAGCCGCTTGAAGGCCTCGGCGTCGGGGAGCAGGGACATGTGGGGTTCCTTTTCCGACCAGACGCGACACGGAGCAGCAGGAGCGCGGGCCGGCCGATATAATGGTGGATATGGCCACGGCTGCACACTCCACCCACGAGCCGCTTGCCGTCCGGGCGTGGAACGACGACGGCGAAGCCGATTCCAAATCGGAGCGCTATCTCGCCAGACGGCTGGCCGCCGCAAGTGCCGACGTCAAGGGGGTCGCGCTCATCACGTTTCTCCTGGGAGCCGGGGTGGCGGCCCTGCTCTGGGTGGCGGGCGGTGTGGCGCTCGAGCATTGGCTCGTGGCGGGCGGGTTGCCCGGTTGGGCGCGGTGGACGTGGCTGCTCGCCGGTCTTGCGGTGCTCGCCACCGCGGCGGTCCGCTGGATCGTGCCGCTCGTGCGGTATCGCGTGAACCTCGTCTACGCGGCCCACGCGATCGAACGGGAACACCCCGAGCTTCACAACGACATCGTGAACACGGTCCTCGTGAAGGCGAGTCCGGAGGGCAACGCCGCTCCGGTCGTGCGGTCGCTCGAGCGGCGGGCGGCCAAGCGGCTCTCCGCCGTACCGGCGGAGACGGTCATCGATCGCACCGCCGCCGTGCGGCTGGCGTATGCCCTGGCACTGCTCGTGGGGCTGGCGTGCGTCTATTCGTTGGCGGCGCCCAAGAGCATGCTGGTCACCGCGGCCCGGCTGCTGGCACCATGGTCGCGGCTGGCGGCGCCGACGCGGGTGGGCATCGAGTCGCCGCGGCTGCGCTGGCGGATGCCCGGTGAAGCGGCCGCCGTCGCCGGTCAGCCGGCCGATGCCGGCGGGGCGAACGATTCCAGGAGCATCCGGGTCGATGCCGGCAGGGCTACGCTCGTGCGAGGCAGGCAGCTGGTGGTCAGCAGCGTGATCCACGGGCTGCGGCGGGACGAGCGACCGACGATCCTGGTCACACCGCTGCTCGACAGCGGGGCCGTCGATCGGGCGGCGGTGCCGTGGCGGGTGGAGTTGACCCGCATGGCCGGCGACGGGGACGGTGCCCTCTACTCGGCCGTGCTGCCCGACACGGCCCGCGGCCTCGACCAGTCGTTGAGCTTCTCGATCCAGGCCGGCGATGCGAAGAGCGAGCCGATCGGCGTGGCGTTGGTCGACTCGCCGAGCCTGCTGGTGCGGGAGGTTCGTTACGAGTTCCCCCGGTACATGCGGCGAGAAAACGAGACGGTGCCCTGGCAGGGCGACCTGCGGGGCGTGGAGGGAACCCGCGTCGTGATCGTGGCCGAGAGCAACCAGCCGCTCGAGTCGGCCTGGATCGATTTCGGGTGCGATGGCAGCCGCGATCTGAAACTCAAGGTGGGGGCGAGCGATCTGGCGCGGGCGACGGGAGCCTTCGTGCTGCTCTTGAACGCCGAGCGCACGGCGGCCGAGCACTCCCGCTACCGGCTCGTCTTCCAGCCCAAGGGCGACCCGTCGGCCGGCCCCGCGTCGGTGGCGACCGAGAAGCTGGAGCATCGCATCGAGGTGCTGGCCGATCTGGCTCCCGAGATCTCGATCGAGGAGCCGCGAGAATCGCCGCTCCGCGTGCCGCCCGGAGCTCCGGTGGCGGTGCGGGTGCGGGCGCTCGATCCCGATTTCGGTCTTGCCCGGGTGGCCATCGAGACGAGGTTGCAGGACGGTGCGGTCCGACCCGAGATCGTGCTGCCCGGCAGCGAACGGGCGGGGGCTTTCAACGGCGTGGTGCAGCTCGTGCCGGAGCGGCTCGGGGCCGGGCCGGATGGCAAGCTCGAGTATCGAGGCGTGGCAGTCGACACGCGGCCCAATCCGCCCAACGTGACCCATACGCCTTGGCGCGTGCTGCAACTCGACGCGTCGGCGCCGCCGCGGCAGCCCGAGAAGCCGCAGCCGCCGTCCGGCAGGCGGCCGCAGGACCGCCAGGACGGCGGTTCGGGAGAGAATCGCGACGACGCGCAGGGCGAGTCGGGCGAGTCGGGCGAGTCGGGCGAAGACGATGCGGCGGGCGACCAGGGGCAGCCATCCGATGCAGAGCAGGATGGTGGTGGCGAGCCTCGCGGGAGCGACGGGCAGCGCGAGCAGCAGAAGGGAAAGTCTGGTGGCCCGGAAAAGTCAGGTGATCTCCAACGGCAGGGCGCCGGGCAGCGTCCGCAGCGGAAGGAGCCGCAGTCGGGTGATCGGCAGGGCGAACCGCAGCCGGGGCAACAGAACGGCGCCGCCAGTGGCGGCAACGAAGGGGGCGAGCAGCCGCAGGCCGGTGCCAATGCGGCAAGGAAAGGGGGTCAAGGGCAGGGCGGAGAACCGGGCCAGACGACCCCGTCTGGACAAGGCCGGGGAGCCGAGGGGCGAAGCGGTGGCAATGACCTGCAGGACGGGCAACAGGACGATGGCAAGCAGGGGCGTGGCGGAGAGCGGGCCGGCAAGTCAGGCGAGTCGCGGCAGGCCGGGGGTGACCGGCAGGCGGATGGTGATCGACAGGGGGAGAACAAGGGTGGAACGCGTGCCGCGGACGGAAAGCCGCAGAGCGGTCGGTCTGATGGGCAGCGCGGCGCAGGCCAGCCGGCGCCGCGGGCGGCCGTGGCTGCCGACGGCACCAACGACGGTGAGGCGATGGAGCGGATTCTCGAACATCGCCGGCAGTCAGGGGGCGGTGAGGCCGCTCGCGACAAGACAGCCGGCGGCGAAGCCGGCAGTTCTGGCCAGCCGGCGGCAGGCAACCGCGGGGACAACCGCGGGGACAGGCCAGGCGAAAAGAACGCATCCGATCAGGCAGGCGATCGTCAGGCAGGCGATCGGGCCGAAGGAAACGCAGGCAAGCGACCTGGCGACCGCCGGTCGGGTGAACGCGGCGAGGGCGGCGACAAGGGCGGTGATCAAAACGAGCCGCAGGATGGTGGCGAGCAGCAGCATGCCGAGCGGGATTCGCCGGCCTGCGCGAATGCCGATGGGCAGCCGTGCGGGAAGGCGGGCTGCAAGTCATGCGGTGGCGGCTCGAAGCCCTCTGGCGGCAGTGCAGGTGGTCAGGCAGGCGGCCAAGGCGAAGGCAGCGACGGTCAAAGCCAGCAAGGTCAAGGCGAAGGCCGCGAAGGTCAAGGTCAGCAGGGTCAAGGTCAGCAGGGTCAAGGTCAGCAGGGTCAAGGTCAGCAGGGTCAAGGCGAAGGCCGCGAAGGTCAAGGCCAGCAGGGTCAAGGCCAGCGAGGTCAAGGTCAGCAAGGTCAAGGTCAGCAGGGTCAAGGCCAGCGAGGTCAAGGTCAGCAAGGTCAAGGTCAGCAAGGTCAAGGTCAGCAAGGTCAAGGTCAGCAAGGTCAAGGTCAGCAAGGTCAAGGTGAAAGCCGCGAAGGCCAAGGTCAGCAG
>JBIIYN010000390.1:0-3282 GCA_044346795.1 Pirellulales bacterium | reverse complement strand
GCTTCGCTTGTCTGCATACGCCGGCTCTTGGGGCATGGGCAACCCCTCCCGGCACCCGATTGAGTAAAGAACGAATCTTCATGGCACGCCACGACTCCTACCTCCTGATTACCGGCGCGACCGGGCTGCTCGGCCGGTCGCTGGTCCGCGACCTCGCCGCCGCCGGCCGGCGGCTGGCCGTGATCGTCCGCGGATCGAAGACGGCCGACGCCCCCGGGCGGGTCGATGAATTGCTCGACGACTGGCGGGAGGTGGCCGGGGTGGACGTGCCCTGCCCGGTGGTGCTCGAGGGGGACCTGTCCGCGGAGGGCCTCGGGCTCGCGGCGGAGCAGCGGGCCTGGATCGCGGCCAACGTCGACGAGGTGGTGCATTCGGCGGCCAGCCTCTCCTTCCAGCTCCGCGAGTCGGATGGCGAGCCCTATACGAGCAACGTGACCGGCACGCGGAACATGCTGGCGCTCTGCCGCGACACGGGCATCCGCCGGCTCCACCACGTGTCGAGCGCGTACGTCTGCGGTCTCCGCCAGGGCCGGATTCTCGAGACCGAGCTCGACGTCGGCCAGACGCCCGGCAACGACTACGAGCGGAGCAAGATCGTCTCGGAGGGGGAGGCCGCGGCCGCCGACTTTCTCGACGTCTGCACCGTCCATCGGCCCAGCATCATCGTCGGCGACCTCGTCAACGGCTTCACGAACACCTTCCACGGCTTCTACAAGCCGCTGCGGGTCGTGCAGCCCTTCGTCGAGGCGTTCGTCGGCGCGGAGCTCGAGCCCGGTTCGCTGCTCGAAGTGCTCGGCATGACGGGCAGCGAGTGCAAGAACCTCGTGCCGGTGGACTGGGTGTCGGCCGCCATGACACGGATCATCCTCGACGAATCGCTCCACGGGCGCACCTACCACCTCACGTCGGACAGGCCGACGAGCGTCGGCACCCTCTGCCGCGTGTTCGAGGGGCTCGTCGTGGAGATGGCCGCGGAACTCAAGCGGCAGCGCGAGGCCCGCGCGGCGACCGGAACCGCTCGTCCGAAGCCCGCGGCCGCCTTCGACCCGCTCACACTGGGGAAGCTCTTCCTCGACCAGATGCACGTCTACAAGGCCTACTGGCGGGACGATCCCCGGTTCGACGCCACGCACACGCACCGCGCCGTGCCGGGACTGCCGTCGCCGGCCCTCGACGAGGAGACGATCCGTCGGCTCTGCCGATTCGCGATCGCCAACGGCTTCCGCTGGCCGCCCCCCGGCCGCGGGCCGCGGGCCGAGACCGCGCGGGCCACGCTCGAGGGGCTGCTGGGCCCGGCCAGATGGACCGCGGCCAGCGCGACGACCGTGATCGGCCTCGCGGCCACCGGAGCGGGCGGCGGCCAGTGGACGATCGCGGCCGATGACGGCAGGCCCGTCTCGCTGCACGTCGGGCTGCCGGCGTCATCGGCGCCGATCGCGTGGATGGCCGCCGCCGCGCTCGAGCGACTGCTTGCGGGCGTCGGGACGGCCGCCGAACTGCGGGGCCGGGGCGAACTGGCCGTCGAGTCGGCCGACCCGGCGGGCCGCCGCCTGGCGATCGACACGCTCGGCCGGATTACCGCCCGTCCCGCGGCACTGGCCGGCGCCTGACGCGGCCCGTGCCTCGCGTCTTGGGTGGTGCGACGAGATCCCGGCGCTTACGCTTCGGGCTTTTATGCGCGGGTGCCACGACCATTTCCATACAAGCCCCGGGTGTGAACCCGGGGATGGCGGCCACAACCGCCGCACCACTTCACGCCGGGCTCGGGCATCCTGCCCGCCCCGGCTTTGCCGACCTCCGTCGGCTGGTTCTTACCCGGCCCTCCGGGCCCGGCGCTGTGTGTGGGGGCGGTGCGCACCAGCTGACGACGCATTGGGCCGCGGTCAGCTAACGGACTTGCCCGAGCGACTGCCGCAGGTACTGGTGGAAACACCAGATCCGCTCCTCGCGGGTGCCGAGGCAGCCCTTGAAGGGGGTGGCGGCGATGCCCCGCTGTTGGGCCGCGAAGACGCTCGCATCCTCCCGCTGGATGGCCGAGTTGGCCTTCACGCCGTGCCGCGCGGCCAGCCGGGCGATCACCCTCGCGAACGGGTTGCGCCTCGTGCCGTCGAGGCTGAACATCCACGCCGACGTGGCGGAGGTCGTGGGGCCGGTCGGCAGATACACCTGGCAGTAGGTGAACAGGTCGGAAAACGTGAACACGAGGTTCGGGAAGACGTGGTGGTGGACGTACTGGTCGGTCGTCGTGCCGCCGCCGAGCCAGCCCACCACCTGCCGCTGCTTCTTCACCGGCTCGCTGTCGCGGCCCAGGTCGTAGACGAGCGTCGTGGAACGGTTTTCCAGGTAGTGCTTCTGCGCCTCCTCCGGGATGAGGCCGAAGCCGCCGAGCGTCGTCGGGTGGATCCAGGGCAGGTGATAGGTCTCGACCGTGTTCTCGACCGGGATCTTCCAGTTGCAGGGGAAGTCGGCCGCGTAGGCCCAGTTGCACTTGTAGGGGGCGACGAACGCGGCCGCGACGCGGTCGAACCACGCGCCGAGATGGTCGCGGAGCGTGGGGCCCTCCGCGGCGAGCCGCACGAAGACGAGTTCGCCGCAGGTCTCCACGGGAAAGGTCTGCAGGCGGGCGTTCTCCCGGTCGAACGGCTTGAAGCAGCCGCCATCGGGCACCTTCGCGACCTTGCCATCCGCCGCATACTCCCACCCGTGATACTGGCAGACGATGCGCGGGGCGTTGCCTCGAGGGAGTTCCGTCAGCAGGCAGTGGCGGTGCGAGCAGACATTCAGATACGCCCGCAGGACGCCGTCGATCCGGCGGAGTTGCAGGGGGCGGCCGACGAGGTGGCAGGTCTTGAAGTCTCCCTCGCCGGACAGGTCGGAAGCGAGCGCGACGGGATGCCACGCCGGGAGGAACAGCCGCTCGATCTCGGTCCGCTGGATGTCCGGAGACGCATAGTCTTCCGGCCGCAGGACGTACTCGAGTTGCTCCCTATGGATGAACATGACGGACGAACATGGCGGATGAACATGGCGGATGAGCACGACGCCTGCACGTGGTGGCTCGTCGCAACGCTACTCCGCCGTCCGGCACGATGCAAACCGCCGTCGCATCCGCCCGGTCAGCCGCGCCGGTCGATCACCAGCGGGTCGTGCGAGCGGACGTCGCCGATCCGCAGGGAGGCCTTGCCCGAGAGCAGGTCGTCCACGAGCGAACCGACCACCTCCGCCCGCCATCCCGAGGCGAGCAGCGGAACCCGCTCCTCCTCGCCGTCCCAGTAGCCGAGC
>JBIIYN010000389.1:0-3295 GCA_044346795.1 Pirellulales bacterium | reverse complement strand
CGTCGTCGCCGGCAGACGCTACCCGCCGTTCCTGCTTTTCCACGTCGGCCGACGGCGCGACAGCCGTGAGCAGGCGGAGGCGCTCGCCGAGCGGCTGCGGTCGGTCGGCGGCGAGGCGACCACGGTCCACGAGCCCGACAAGAACCACCTCACGCTCAACCGCGAACTCGGCGTCGCCGGCGACGGCCCGACGTCCCGGGTGTTCGCATTTCTCGAGGGCCGGTGAGCCGGGGAGGGCCAGGCGGCTCGAGTGCGCCGGCTCGGGTTCCGCACGACTGCCGCCCCACGGCTCGCGATTCGCGGGCCCGACTGTCATACTGCGGCAGAGGAGATCGCCCTGTCGTCGGCCTGTTTCCGGACCGGAGGGCGACCGATCATCGGCGGACCTGCGCCCATGCAGCGGTTTTCTGAACGCCGGCAGACGTTCGCCCGCCTGATCACGGCGGTGTGCGTGGGCGTCGTCGCGGCCGCCTCGGCCGAGCGGATCAACGCCGACGCAGGGGCCGACAAGCCGCCCGGGGGCGAGGTTCGGGCCTCGACGATGACGGAGGTGCTCGACCTGCCGATCACGGTGCTCGAGGAGCGACCGGCCGTGCGGGTGCGGGGCACGACGATCTGGTTCTGGAAAAGCGCTCTCGTGCTTCAGGACGGGCTCGTCGGCATCTACGTCGATCTCGTCGCGGCCGAGCGGGCGGGGATCTGGGAGGGCGGCGGGATTCCGGTGGCGACACGACTGGGCAGCGTGATCGAGGTGGAGGGCCACGCGGTGCCCTCGGGCTTCAGCCCGGCAATCCTGCCGCGAGTGATCCGGATCGTCGGCGAGGGCCGGGTGCCCGAGCCGAGGAGCCCCGACCCGGACCGATTCTTCACCGGCGCCGAAGTGGGAACGCTGGTGAGGGTTTCGGGAGTCGTGCAGGGCGTGGAACAAGGCGAGGGCCGCGACACGCTGTCGATCGACCTTCAGGGACGCGTTTTCCGTGCCGAGCTGTCAAAGACGATCGCAGGCGATGATCCCGAGCGGCTGCTCGACGCCACCGTCCAGGTCTCCGGCGTGAACTTCGCCAAGGTGAACGTGCGTGGCGAACTGGTGATGCCGGTCGTGTATGTCGACACTCCCGCCGACCTCGTCATCCTCTCGCCACCTGCGTCCGATCCGTTCACGGTGCCCGAGGTGAAACTCTCCTCGATCGGTCGATTCCGCCGGGAGCCACGGCCGGGCCGGATGATCCGCACCACTGGCGTCGTGCTCGACGCGCGCCCCGGCGACGTGGTCTATCTCCAGAAGGGGATCAACGGACTGCAGGTGAAGACCTCCTCAATGGAGCCGCTCCTGCCCGGAGACACGGTCGAAGTGGCGGGCTTCATGGATCGGTCGGGACGCGTGGCCGGGCTGACGGGTGGGCTGGTTCGCCGCATCTCCCCCGGCCCCCTGCCGGTGCCGCGGCGGATCACTCCCGACGAGGTCGTGGCGGTGAACAGGCGGGCGGCCGCGGAAGGACAGATGGCCCTGCCCGGCGACTACGAGGGCTGCCTCATCGAGTTTGAAGCGGATATCGTCGCCGTCGACCGTTCCGCCGACGACTCCGTCGTGCTCACGCTCTCCGCCGGAAAGACGAGCGTGGCCGCCGTCTGCCGTCTCCACGTGTTCGCCCGAATGAAGCGGGTCAGTGCCGGGAGTCGCGTGGCGGTGACGGGAATCGCCCAGTCGATCCCGTCGAAGACGACGGCCGGTGCCGTGGACCGGATGGCGTTGCTGCTCCGGTCGACCGCCGACGTGCGGGTGCTCCGCACGCCCCCGTGGTGGACGCCGCGTCGGCTGGGCATCGCGCTTGGCTCGACGCTCGCTGCGCTCACCGCGGTGGGAGTGGCGGCCGCCACCTGGATCACCGTGCTTCGCTGGCGGGTAGCCGCGCAGCTCCGCGTGATCGAGCAGAACCTCGAGGCCACGGCCGTGGCGGAGGAACGTCGACGGATCGCCCGGGAGTTTCATGATTCGCTCGACCAGGGACTCGCCGCGCTTTCGTTGCGGCTGGGAGCCGCGGCCCGCCAAACGGAAGACGAGGCCACTCGGGCCGTGGTGCTGCAGCAGCGGCGGTTCCTCGGCAGCCTCCAGAAGGAGGCTCGCGACTTCCTCTGGGATCTGCGGTATCCGACGCACGTCGCCGGGTCGCTCCGCGAGTCGATCTGGACGCAGTTGATCCATCTCGGGGCCCACACGTCCGTGCCGCTCGAGATGGAGACGCAGGGCGAGCCCGCCGACCTGCCGCCGCTCGTGCACTACCAGCTCGTCCGGATCGTCCGCGAAGCTGTCAACAACGCGATCAAGTACGCCCACGCCAGCCACATCGTGGTTCGTCTGGAGGCATCGCGACCGACGGAGGGTGGAACGCTGCGGCTGGAAGTGCGCGACGACGGCCAGGGGTTCGACGTCTCCACACGGGCCGAGTTGGAGGGGCATTTCGGCATCCGCGGCATGCAGGAGCGGGCCCGCCAGATCGGCGCGGACCTCGCGATCGAGAGCGGCCCGGGCCGCGGCACGATCCTTTCGGTCACGCTCCCGCATGCCGAGCGGCCCGGTCGTCCCGCCGAAGTCTTGGCGAATGTCGCCGGATGACGCTTCCGTCAATAGCCGCCCCGGGCGGGCGGCTGCGATAGTCCCTCAATGGTTCAGCATCGAATCCGACTGCTCATCGTCGACGATCATCCCCTCTTTCGTGAGGGGCTGGTTCATGCGCTGGCCGCCGAGCGAGAATTCGAGGTGGTGGCGCAGGCCAGCGACGGAGAGTCGGCACTCGTTGCGTGGCGTCGCCATCTGCCGGATGTGACGCTGATGGATCTCTGCATGCACGGCATGGGCGGCATCGAGACGGTGCGGCGGCTGATGGCGGCCTCTCCCGGAGCCAAGGTGCTCATGCTCACGTCCTCCGAGGAACAGGAGGACGCGGTCGCGGCGATCGAGGCCGGGGCGTCGGGCTACGTCACGAAGACGGTGGACTTCGAGGAACTCGTCGGGGCGATCCGCGAGGTCGCCCAGGGTGGCAGGCCCGTGGGCTCCGAGATCGCCAGGCGGCTGGCCGCCGCGGACCGCGACGCCTCCCTCTCGCACCGGGAGGTCGAGGTGCTGACGCATCTCCGTGATGGCCTCTCCTACCTGGAGATCGGCCGCCGCCTGTCGATCGCCGAGCGGACGGCCCGGGCCCACGTGGCGGCGATCAAGGAGAAGCTCGGCGCGGCCACGGCCGCGCAGTGCGTCTCGCGGGGCTACGAGATGGGCATCTTCCGGGGCAACCCGGCG
>JBIIYN010000106.1:0-11489 GCA_044346795.1 Pirellulales bacterium | reverse complement strand
GACGAGCGCCATCTCCGGCGTCACGGTGCCGTTGGTCCAGATTTCCATGGTCAGCCGGTCGTAGTTGGTTTTCTGGCCGACGCGGGTCTCCTCGACCTCGTACTTCACCCGGGTGACCGGGCTGAACACCGCATCGACCGGGATGATGCCGATCTCCTGCGAAACCTGGCTGTGCTCGCTCGACGGCACGTAGCCGCGGCCATTCTCGACGACCATTTCCAGCTCGAAGGGCACGTCGTCGGTGAGCGTGCAGAGCACGAGATCCTTGTTCACCACCTCGACCGCGTCGTCGGTGATGACATCGGCGCCCGTGATCGGCCCCTTGGTGCTCCGCTCGACCCGGATGACCCGCGTGGAATCGCTGTGGTTCTTCACCACGAGGCTCTTCACGGCCAGGACGATGTCGGTGACGTCGTCGAGCACTCCCTTGATGGTGGTGAACTCGTGCAGGGCGCCGGCCAGCTTGATCTGCGTGACCGCACTGCCCTCGAGGCTCGAGAGCAGC
This sequence comes from Pirellulales bacterium, assembly GCA_044346795.1. Taxonomy (GTDB): domain Bacteria; phylum Planctomycetota; class Planctomycetia; order Pirellulales; family UBA1268; genus CAMCQY01. The sequence continues at coordinate 10,984 of JBIIYN010000106.1, read as the reverse complement.
ACCCGCCGCAGGCTGTTGCCGACGGTCGTGCCGAACCCGCGCTCGAAGGGCTCGGCCACGAACTTGCCGTAGGTTCCCGTAAGCGTCTTTTGATCGGGCACAACCGAGCCGGGCAGCTCGAGGCCTCGCCAACGAATATGCATGCGGAACTCCTTACTTGCCACACCTGAGGAAATACGACCACTTGGAGCACGATTATTTGGAGCACAATTCGATGATCAGGTTCGCCTGCACCGGGATCGACACGTCGTCGGAAACGGGCAGCCGGTCGACCCGGCCCTCGGGCACGCCCCCCTCGCTCCGGGAGAGGAAATCGGGCACCTCCCTGCGGAACTCGGCAAGCGATGCATGGACGAGCTGCAGGCTCCCCTTGCGATTTTTCACGCGGATCACGTCGCCGGCCTTCACCAGGTAGCTGGGCACGTCGACCCGCCGGCCGTTGACCGTGATGTGCCCATGCAGCACCACCTGCCGGGCCCCGGAACGAGACGGCGAGAACCCGAGGCGGTGCACCACGTTGTCGAGACGCCGCTCGAGCAACGACATCAGCGTTTCACCCGTGTTGCCCTTGCCCCGCTCGGCACGGGCGAAATAGGTGCGGAACTGCCGCTCGAGCACGCCGTAATAGTGCTTCACCTTCTGCTTTTCCCGCAGGTGAATTCCGTACTCGGTCGGCTTCGACCGGCGCTTCTGCACCATGCCCGGCGGGGTGGCACGGCGCTCGAAGGCGCACTTCGGGGTATCGCAACGGCTGCCCTTCAAGAAGAGCTTGAGGCCGTCGCGACGGCAGAGCCTGCAGACCGGACCGGTGATGCGTCCCATGAATCGCTTCGCTCGTTTCCTGTTCGCTCGTTTCCTGGATGAAAGCCCCCGACATCCGGAGGCGTGCTGAATCGTGTTCGAATGCTGTCAAAAACCGACCGTAAAAACCGACCGCCTTGCCCTCTGCCCGCCGACAACCTGGCCGGAACGGAGCGGCCGGACGCGGCGGGCCTCAGACCCGCCGCTTCTTCGGCGGTCGGCAGCCATTGTGGGGCAGTGGGGTGATGTCCTCGATGCTCTTGACGTTCATCCCGGCGGCAGTCAACGCCGTGATCGCACTCTCACGGCCACTGCCCGGCCCGCACACCCGCACCTCGAGATCCTTGACGCCGAACTTGGCGGCCTTCTCGGCGGCCTGCTGGGCGGCACACTGACCCGCGAAGGGAGTGCCCTTCCGGCTGCCCTTGAAACCGCAGGTGCCACCACTCGCCCAGCACAGCGTGTCGCCGCGGGGATCCGTGATGGTGACCGTGGTGTTGTTGAAGCTGGCGTTGATGTACGCAATCCCAGCCGAAACGCTCTTCTTCTTGGCTTTCGCGACCTTGGACATGGATGCTGTTGGATCTGGAGGGAGGATGCTGAAACGTGTGCGAAACGATGCGACAGAGAAACCCGGGAACGTTGCCCCGCGGGCCACCGCCCGCCGCGGGCAAGAACGGCAGCCCGCTACTTGAGGTCTTTCACGCCCTTCTTGCCGGCCACGGTCTTCTTCGGCCCCTTTCGGGTACGTGCGTTGGTGCGGGTTCGCTGACCGCGAACCGGCAGGCCACGCCGGTGGCGCATACCTCGATAGCTGGCGATGTCCTTGAGCCGGGAAATATTCTGCGCGACCTGGCGGCGCAACTGCCCCTCGACGACGTAATCCTTGTCGAGCAGGGAAGCCATGCGGGCCAACTCGTCTTCGTGCAGATCGCGGGCGATGCCCAGCGGATCGACGCCGGCCTTGTGGCACAACTCGCGCGCGACCCGCGGCCCCACCCCGTACAGGTACTGGAGGGAGTAGATCGTCTTCTTTTCCGAGGGAATGTCGACGCCGAGCAGACGGGGCATGTCAGGAATCCAGAACGATGAATCGGGCGAAAAAGAAATCAAAACTACGAAAGACTTCGCAAAACAACTGCGAAGTCAGTCGGGGGTGGCATCCTGCCGCCGAACGACACGCCACCTGCCTCCAATCATCACCATCGCTGCCATCGTCATCCCTGCCGCTGTTTGTGGCGGGGATCCTCGCAGACGACGACCACCACGCCGCGGCGGCGGACGATCTTGCACTTGTCACACATGCGACGAACGCTGGCGCGAACCTTCATGAACAAGTCCGTGGTGACGGCCAACCACGCCTTTGACAGAAATGGAATGTTGGGGGAGCCTTAGAATATAGGGTCGGACGCCCCGTGTTCACAAGGGGGGGACGTTCCGCTACGGAAAAAAGCCTCATCCGGCTTTCTCCCGGGCCGTGTTCCTCCCGGTCAGGCCGCCGTCCCGACCGTTTCCCCGGCGGCCGGGGGGGCCGTGAGCACCAGCGGCCCGCTGTCGGTGATGGCGACGGTGTGCTCGAAGTGGGCGCTGGGCCGGCCGTCCACCGTGGACTGGGTCCAGTGGTCCGCCAACACCCGCACTTTTTTGCTTCCCATGTTGACCATCGGCTCCACGGCGATCACGAGCCCCGGTTCCAGCTCGAAGTCGTGACTCTTCCGGAAGGCCGGCGAGCAGAAATTCGGGACCTGCGGATCCTCGTGCATCTTCCGCCCGATCCCGTGACCGACGAAGTTTTCGACCACGGTAAAGCCGTGGTCCCGGACGAATGCGGCCATCTCCTGGGCGACGTCGCTCCAGCGATTGCGGCTGGCCATCAGCTTGATCGCGAGTGCGAGCACGCCCGACGTGCAATCGAGCAGCCGCTGCACGTCGGGGGACACCGCGCCGACGGGATGGGTCACCGCGGAATCACCACACCAGCCCCCGACGCTGCACCCCGTGTCGATGCTGATGATGTCCCCCGCCCGCAGCACGCGGGGCCCCGGGATGCCGTGCACCACCTCGTCGTTCACCGAGATGCAGCACGTCGCGGGAAAAGGCACCTTCCCCGGCACCCCCTTGAACAGCGCGATCGCCTTGTGCTCGGTGAAGAACCGATCGACTGCCCGGTCGATCTCACCGGTCGTCACGCCGGGCTTCACCAGCGCAGCCGCGACCTGATGCGCCCCCCAGACGACGAGGCCCGCGCGACGCATGAGGGCGATTTCACGAGCAGAACGAAGATTCACCACGTTTTCAAACGCCTGAAAAATGAGACCGGAAATGATCATCCTGAAGTATACAGGCCGGAGTATACAGGTCGGATGCCGCACCACGACCAGGGCCACCTCGAGGCCGGCGCTGCCGCCGCGTTCACTCACCGGCCCCTGCCGGACCTTTCGAAACGTTTCACGGCGAACTTGATCCGTTCGAATATGTCGTCGGCCGAACCGAGACCGTCGATGCTCGCGAGCTTTCCCTGCCTCCCGTAGTATTCGAGCAGGGGGGCGGTCTGCTCCTCGAAACTGGTGATCCGGCGGGCGAAAATCGCGGGATCGTCATCGGCTCGTTTCCTGGCGAGCATCCGCCGGATCAGTTCGTCGCGAGGCACGGCCAGTTCGATCACGCCGTCGACGCTCATCGCACGACGCTCGAGCAGGTCGTCGAGCGTCTCCGCCTGCGGCAGCGTGCGAGGAAACCCGTCGAGCAGGCAGCCGTCACGACAGTCCCGCGCCTCGAGCCTCCTCGTCACCATGCCCACGATGAGCGGGTCGGGCACCAGCTGCCCCTGCTCCATCGCATGCGCCGCCTGCAGCCCCTCGGGAGTGCCGGCGCGAACGGCCGCTCGCAGCATCTCGCCCGTGGAGAGGTGCGGAACCTTGAGCAGTTCCACCAGCCGCTGGCACTGTGTGCCCTTGCCCGCCCCAGGGGGTCCGATGAGGATGATCCGCATGGCGTGTCCTCATGATCGACAGGGGAGGCTGGCCGCTCCGACCCCGACTGCCGTTCCATGAGGTCAGGATTTTTCCAAGAGACCGGTGTAGTTCCGCATCACGAGATGACTGTCGATCTTCTGCACCAGATCGAAGGCCACGCTCACGGCGATCAAGAGCCCGGTGCCGCCGTAGAAGCTGGCGATCTGGGCGGGAATGCCGAGCGCCCCGCCCACGATCGTGGGGATCACCGCCACCAGGGCCAGGAAGCCGGCGCCGACGTAGGTGATCCGCTCCATCACCCGCTCGAGATAGTCGGCCGTTCGCTTGCCCGGTCGATAGCCGGGGATGAAGGCCCCGAAATTCTTCAGGTTGTCCGCCATCTCCTTGGGGTTGAAGGTGATCGCCGTCCAGAAGTAGCAGAAGAAATAGATCAGCACCACGTAGAGCACGTTGTAGAGGAAAGACTGGCCCCGCGTGAACGAATCATGCAACGCGCCCAGCAGGGTGCTGGACGGGAAGGCGTTGTGCAGATACTGGAAGAACATCTGCGGAAAGAGCAGCAGCGAACTGGCGAAGATGATCGGCATGACACCCGCCTGATTGACCCGCAGCGGCAGGTACTGCCGCGTGCCGCCGTAGACACGGCGACCGCGCACGTGCTTCGCGCTCTGGGTGGGGATCCGCCGCTGCCCCTGCGTCATGAACACGACTCCCGCGACGACACCCACGAACAAGGCCGCGAGCACGAGCAGCGTCTCGACACCCATCTTGCCGCCGCCGCCGCCGAGTTCCCAGTTGGTGTCGCCGCCCAGCTGCACCAGCGCACTGGGCATGGCCGCCAGGATGCCCGCCATGATCAGCAGGCTGATGCCGTTGCCGATGCCGAACTCGTCGATCTGCTCGCCCAGCCACATGAGGAAAATGGTGCCGGCCGTCATGGTCATCACCGCCACGAATTGCCAGACGAAGGGCAGACGGCCGTCCACCAGAAAGCTCGACTGGATCAGCGAGGTGTCGCCGACGCGGGCCGACGACAGGAAGGCGACGTAGGCCCAGCTCTGCACCAAGCAGATCAGGACCGTCGCATACCGCGTGTATTCGTTGATTTTCTTGCGGCCGGCCTCGCCCTCCTTCGAGAGCCGTTCCAGAGGCGGCCATACCGTCGCGAGCAGTTGGAAGATGATCGAGGCGGAGATGTAGGGCATGATGCCCAGGCCGAAGATCGTGGCCTGCGAGAGCTGGCTGGCCGAGAACACCGCCACGGTCCGCAGCAGATCGCCGATCCCACCCGACTCCTCCGCGAAGGCCGTCATCGCCTTGGGATCGACGATCGGCAGCGGCACCTGCCAGCCGACGCGATAGATGGCGAGCAGCCCCAGGGTGAGAAGGATCTTCTGGCGCAACTCGGGAATCGTGAAGATGATGCGCAGCTTTTCAAGCACGGGAAGGGCTCCTCGACCGGAGGTGGGGGCTGTGGTGGATACGGACCGGACCGGGCGGGCTTTCGGCCCCGCCTGCTCGATACCCTACCCTGCCGACGGTTTTTTCCGCGATGCCGCTTTCGTGGTTCGCTTGTTCTTCGCCACCGGCGCCGGGCCCGCAATCTCCGTCACCGTGCCGCCCGCGGCCAGAATCTTCTCGCGGGCCGACGCACTGAAGTGGTGGGCCGTAACCTTGAGCGATTTGGCGATGACACCGTTCCCCAGAATCTTCACCTCGTCCCAGATTCCCTTGGCCAGGCCGACCGACCGCAGGCTCTCCGGCGACACTTCGCTGCCCGCGGCGAATCGCTCCTCGAGATCCTCGACGTTGACATCCTTCACGATACGGCCATGACGATTGTGGAAACCGCGCTTGGGGATGCGGCGGATCAGCGGTGTGCCACCGCCTTCGAAGATCGCCGGGGCGCTCCAGCCCGCCAACTGCCCCTGCCCCTTGTTGCCGCGGCCGGCCGTCCTGCCGCGTCCCGAGCCGGGACCGCGGCCGACCCGCAGCCGCTTGCGATTCTTGTGGACACCCTTGTTCACGTCGTTGAGTTTCATGGTCTGCCTTCTTTTTTTGCTGCTTTTGGCTTTCCGCACGCCGCTCAGGAGAGCGTCACGCCCCGCAGTCGCTCGACATCGGCCTTGGTGCGGAGCTGCTTGAGCGCGTCGAGCGCGGCCTTCACGAGATTCACCGGATTGGTGGAGCCATGGGCCTTCGTGAGCACGTCGCGGATGCCCGCCGATTCGCAGACGGCACGGACCGCGGCGCCGGCGATGATGCCCGTGCCCGGGCTGGCAGGCAGCATGATCACCTTGGCGGTGCCACTGAAGCCCTCCACGCGATGCGGGATCGAACCCGCTTCCACCGGCACTTCGATCAGGTTCTTCATTCCGTCCTTGATGGCCTTTTCGACCGCGGGAGGCACCTCGTTGGCCTTGCCGTAGCCGCAGCCGACCTTGCCGCGGCCATTGCCGACCACGACGAGGCCCGCGAAGCTGAACCTCCGGCCACCCTTCACGACCGTGGCGCAACGCCGCACCTTGACGACCTTCTCGGCAAACTCCCCGCCGCGGGCTTCGCCGCCGCGGGAATCCCTGTCTCGCGAATCCCTGTCTCTGCTGCCACCTGTGGACACGATTGGCTCTCTCGGTTTGGAAGGCTGTGTGCTCGTAAAACGCCGATGGAAACTGGTTCAGAACTCGAGGCCGGCCGCACGAGCGGCTTCGGCCAACGCCGCCACGCGGCCGTGATAGCGGAACTCGCCCCTGTCAAAGCAGACCTTCTTGACGCCCGCGGCCTGGGCCCGCTCCGCGACCGTCCGGCCGATCGCGGCGGCCGCGTCCTTGTTGCCGCCGAACGCGATGGCGGCACGCAGCTGCTTCTCCATGGTGCTGGCCGAGGCGAGCGTCCGCCCCGACGCATCGTCGATGATCTGGGCGTAGATGTGCTTGTGGGCGCGAAACACCGAAAGACGGGGGCGTTCCGCCGTGCCGCGGATGAACCGGCGCACGCGATTGCGGCGGCGGATGCGCTGGCGGAGAATCGTACGGGCGTGGTCCATGGCGGGTGTCGCTGGCTACGAAGGGTTTGGGGGCTGGATCGTGAGGGAATTCCGAAACGGAGCGAACGTGCTACTTGGTGACGGCCTTGCCGGCCTTGCGGCGGACCTGCTCCGCCTCGTAGCGGATGCCCTTGCCCTTGTAGGGCTCGGGCTTTCTCAGGGCACGGACCTCGGCGGCGAACTGACCGACGAGCTGCTTGTCGATGCCCTTGATGCTGATGTGGGTCTGGTCGGGGCAGGTCACGGTGAGTCCGGCGGGAATCGGCACCTGCAGTTCGTTGGCGAAACCGACGCGGAGCTGCAGGACGTTCTTCTGGATCGCAGCCAGGTAGCCGACTCCGACGATCTCGAGCTTCTTCTCGTAGCCCTTGGAAACGCCTTCCACCATGTTGGCTGCGAGGGCCCGCGTCAGCCCGTGCAGGCTCCGCGACACCCTGTTGTCGTCCGACCGCGTGACCGTCAGCGACGAAGAGGCCTGATCCACCGCCACGGCCACCGCCGGGTGGACACGGTGCTCGAGTTTGCCGAGCGGTCCTTCCACCGTGAGGTTGCCGGCATTCACGGCCACCTTCACGCCCTTCGGAATCTGAACTGGCGCCTTGCCGATGCGGGACATCGCCTACCGACCTTTCTTCAATCGTTGATTTACCACAGTTCGCACAGCACTTCGCCGCCGAGCTTCCGCTGCCGAGCCTCGCGGTCGCTCACCACGCCGCTCGACGTCGACAGGATCGAGATGCCCAGGCCCCCGAGCACCGGCCGCAGGAGGGCGGACCGGCTGTACACGCGACGGCCCGGCGAACTGACCCGGCGGATGTGGCGAATGAGACGCTCGCCGTTCGGTCCGTACTTCAGCTCGAGTTGCAGCTGCGCGACCGGGGCGGCCTCCACCTCTTTCCAATCCCAGATGAATCCTTCCCGCTTCAGTACGTCAGCCACGCCGCGCTTCACCTTCGAACTCGGGAGTTCCACGGTGGCGCGTTCGACTCGCACCGCGTTGCGGATGCGCGTGAGCATGTCGGCGATGGGGTCGGTCATCATGTCAGCGGAACCCTCTTTTGAAATCCTGAAACCTGAAAGCTGGGACCTGGTCTTGTTCGTAAATGCTGTCGTGCCTGTCCGTCTCTCGCCCTACCAACTGGCCTTCCGGACACCGGGAATGCAGCCCTGGTCCGCAAGCTTCCGAAAACAGATGCGGCAAGTGCCGAACTTCCGGTAGACGGCCCGAGGCCGACCGCACAGCATGCACCGCTGCACTTTGCGTGTGGAAAACTTCGGAGGTCGCTTCGCGGCGGCGATCTTTGATTTGCTTGCCATATGTGTTTCTGGATTCGTATCGACCGGTTCGGATGCCGCTACGCCGCGGCACCGCCATCCTGTCCATCCTTCTTGAGCGGCATCCCCATGGCGACGAGAAACTGGCGGGCATCGTCGTCGGTTTTGGCCGTCGTCACCATCGTGATGTGCATGCCCTGCGGCCGCGTGTAGCGGTCGGGGTTGATCTCCGGGAAAACCATCTGCTCCGACAATCCCAGGCTGTAATTGCCGTGACCGTCGAAGGCGGTGTTGGAGAGGCCGCGGAAGTCGCGCACCCGCGGGAGCGCGAGCGACACGAGCCGATCGAAGAACTCGTACATCCGCCGGCCGCGGAGCGTGACCTTGCAGCCGATGGGAAGGTTCTCCCGCAGCTTGAATCCCGACACGGCCGCCTTCGACAGCGTGGCCACCGGCTTCTGCCCGGTGACCTGCGTCATGGCGCCGATCGCCTCCTCGAGATACTTCTTTTCGGTCACCGCCACGCCCACGCCCATGTTCACCACGATCTTCTCGAGCTTGGGAATGGCGTGGGGGTTCGTGCGGTTCAACGCCTTCGCGAGCTGCGGGCGGACCACGTTCGTGTAGTGCTCCAGCATACGCGGGGTCTCCGCCGAAGCCGGCGCGGCCGCTTCGTTTGCCTTCGTCTTTTTTGCCATCTTTGCCATCACCACGGTCCTGTTGAATTGCCTACCGAGCTCTCGCTGCCTGCCGGTCCCGAACGATCATGAACCGAAACGCCGCCCTCTTTCCGTCTCCTCACCCGGCCCCTAGCCCCCCGCCTTCGCCCGCCGGGCTGGCCGGACGACGCCGAGTTCCGCCTTGCACTTTCTGCAGACCCGCGCCTTCGCCCCGTCGGCTCCGACGTTGAGGCCGATCCGTGTGGCCTTGTTGCAGGCGCTGCACACGACCAGGACGTTCGACGCGCTGATCGGCATCTCCCGGCTCAGCCGACCGCCCTGCGGGTTCTTCTGGCTGCGCTTCATGTGCCGATAGACCCGGCCGACGCCCTCGACCACGAGCGTTTCGGCATCCGGCCGCACGGAGAGCACCTTCGCGCGGGTGCCCCGCGCGTTGCCTGTCCGCACTTCCACCAGATCGCCCGCATGGATCAACATCACACCACCTCACTGGCAAGGCTGACGATCTTCATGAAGTTCGAATCGCGGAGTTCCCGGGCCACCGCCCCGAAGATGCGGGTGCCCTTGGGGTTCTTGTCGTTGTCGATGATCACGCAGGCGTTGGTGTCGAACCGCACGTAGCTGCCGTCCTGGCGGCGCGTCGGCTTCCTGCAGCGGACGACCACCGCCTTGACGACGGCCTTCTTCTTCACGTCGCTGCCCGCGATCACGCTCTTCACGCTGCACACGATGATGTCGCCCAGGCCGGCGGTTCGCTTCTTGCTGCCGCCGAGAACCTTGAAGCACATCACTTCTTTGGCGCCGGTGTTGTCGGCCACGACGAGCCGGGTCTGCATCTGGATCATGTTGCTGTCCGTCCTTCCGTGCTCCCACCAGTCGCGGCGGCAGCCTCTGCCTTCGCCGCCGACTCACGCAACTGAGTCGCCCGGGCCCCGCTCCGCAGCGAAGCGACGTCGACGGCGGTGCTCTTCGCCACGACACGCACCAACTCCCAGCGCTTGAGGCGGCTGCGCGGCCGGCATTCGATGATTTCAACGAGGTCGCCGGGCTGGGATTCGTCCTGCTCGTCGTGCACGTGGCAGACCGTCCGGCGATGCAAGATCCTGCCATATTTCGGGTGCCGCACGACCCGCGGAATCTCGACCCGCCGCGTCTTGCTCGCGGCGGCGCTGGTGACCGTTCCTGTTTCAACTCGCTTGGGCATCTCGTCTTGTTCCTGGCGGGAATCCTGGATGTTGATGGGTATGCTTGATCGTCGCGGGCAGGGTGGCGACCGCATCGCGGCCCCCGGTGATGATGAGGACGTCAGGAGCCACTCTGGGTTCGCTTCTTGAACTGCCGCTTGGCGGCCACGCCGGCCTTGCCCGGAGCCCGGATTTTGGCCCGCCCGGCGGCGCGGTGCTTCGTGGCATGCTTTTCGTGCTGGGGAGACGGGTCGCCAGAATGGGCCGCCCCGTGAACTGGCACGTGTGCCGCGGCGCCGTTCTTGAGCAGCCCCCGCTGCGTCAGGATGGTCTGGCAGCGGGCGATCGTGCGTCGATGCTTCCGCACCTCCGCCGGTGACGCCAGTTTCTCGGTCTGAGCCTGGATCCGCAGGCGAAAGAGCGTCTCGGCGGCGTCCTTCCAGACGAGCCTGATCTGCTCCTCGCCCATGTCCCTGAGTTCTCGTACCTTCGTCATGACCGTTGATTCTTTCCTCGAGCAATCCTGATTCGAACGTTCGCCGCCGTCGAGCGGCCTACATGACCCGCCGCTTCACGAACCGCACCCGCAGCGGCATCTTGTGCGCCAACCGGGCGAGGCACACGCGAGCCGCGTCCTCCGTCACACCACCGATCTCGTAGAGGATCATGCCCGGCTTGATGACCGCGGCCCAATAATCCGGCTCACCCTTGCCCTTGCCCATGCGGGTCTCGAGCGGGATCGACGTGATCGACTTGTGCGGGAACACGCGCACGAACAGCCTGCCCTCCGTGCGGAGGTATTGCTGGGCCGCGATGCGACCGGCCTCGATCGTGGCAGCCGCCAGCCACCCCGGCTGCTCGGCCTGGAGGCCGAAGTCGCCGAAGACGACGCGGTTGCCGCGCGAGGCGTCACCTCTTATACGACCTCTTTGGCTTTTTCGGTGCTTGACCCTCTTGGGCATCAGCGCCATCGCCGCTCTCCTCGTACATGCCTTGATTGACCCACACCTGCACTCCGATGTG
>JBIIYN010000432.1:0-2668 GCA_044346795.1 Pirellulales bacterium | reverse complement strand
ACGACCGATCGCGTGTTGGAGTTCGAGCAATGCGGCCGCGGCCCTTCTTCCTTCCGGCCCGCCGGCGATGCCTTCCGGCACGATCCGTGCGACGGGCTTGTCGTGCCTCGTGATCACGATCTCCTCGCCACGCGCGACCCGCCTGAGGAGTTCGCCGAATCGAGTTTTGGCATCGAATGCCGATACGCTGGCCATCGCAGGCACTCCACGTTGTGAAATCAACCAGTCGCTGGTCAATTGTCACAGAGGCCGGACGCACTGTCAACGCGAAGGCGGCTCTCCGCTCGGCGAAGCTGCGGAGAAGCCGCCCCCGATCGTCTATCGGAGGATGTCCCGCATCTTCACTTGCTGCGGAAGAGGTCGCTCTGGATGACGGCGTGGAGCAGGGAGCGGAGGCCGTAGGCGTCGGGCTTGGCCTGCGTGGCGATGTTTCCGATCGCGTCATTTCGGCGCGGAACGTTCGGAACGATCAGTGTCGAAAAGCCCTCATGGCGCGATGTCGAACGAACGGGCGCCGCTGCCTCGGCGGTCGGCGTCGCCGATGTCGAGGCGGGCCTTGTCTGCGAGTGCCGTCAGGCGGGCCACCACGTCGGGGTGACCCACTGCGACGTCGCGCCGTTCGCCGACGTCGGTATCGAGATCGAAGAGCAGCGGCCGGTCGAGAGCGCCGCCGTCCTCAGGCAGGCTGAAGATCGCCCACGACTCGTGGGCCGGGCGGGGCAGATGCAGCTTCCAGTTGCCAGCCCTGACGGCACACAGTCTCCTGTCCTGGTAGTAGAAGAGGGCCTCGTACGGGCTCGCGGCGCCGGGCTTCCCGGCGAGCAGATCGCCGAGATCGTGGCCGTCGATCACCCTGTCGTCCGGTGCCTTCACCCCGGCCAGCCGCGCGAGCGTCGGCAGGATATCCATCGTGCTGGCGACCTCGTCGCACACGGCCCCCGCGGGCATTCGGCCCGGCGCCCGCATGATGCACGGCACCCGCACGCCACCTTCCCAGACGGAGGTCTTCATGCCCCGCAGTGGCGCGGCCGATCCCCGGTGCCAGCCGCTGGCGTCCCGATGCTTGCCGTAGAGCGGGTGCCGATCCAGCCGATCCAGAAGCCATGGCCCGTTGTCGCTCGTGAACACGACGAGCGTCGATTCATCGAGGCCTTCCTCCGCCAGCGCGTCGAGCAGGCGACCGGTGTTCCAGTCGAGTTCCTCGATCACGTCGCCATACAGGCCGCGGGTCGACGTGCCGCGGAACCGGTCCGACGCGGCGAGCGGCACGTGGGGCATCGAGTGCGGCAGGTAGACGAAAAACGGCCGATCTCTATGGGCCCGGATGAAGGCGATGGCCTCGTCGGTGTAGCGTTGCGTCAGCGTGCCCATGTCGGCATCCTCCTCCACGACCTCCTCCTGCCGGAGCAGCCGCATGCCGTGATCGTTGCTCGTCGGCGTGCCGAAGAAGACTTCGAAGCCCTGTCGCGTCGGCAGGAGGTCGATGTCGTAGCCCCGCTGATGGTGCCCGGCCAGATCCCATTTGCCGAAGCAGCCCGTGGCATATCCGGCCGCCCCGAGCAGCTCGGCGACCGTGACCTCCCGATCGTGGAGCCGCGGGTGGATCTCGACGCGGTTCTGCTTCGTCGCCACCCGCGACGGGTAGCAGCCGGTCATCAGCGCTGCCCGCGACGGCCCGCAGACCGTCTGGGCGTAGAAATTCGTGAACCGCATGCCTTCGGCCGCCATGCGGTCGAGCCGCGGCGTGCGAATCCCGGCTTGGCCGTAGCAGCCCAGGTCGCCGTAGCCGAGGTCGTCGGCCAGGATGACGACGATGTTGGGTTGGGTCGTTCGCCGCGCGGATGTCGCCGCGTTCTCCGCCGGTGGCTCGGCCTGTCGACGGACTTCGCCAACCGATCGCTTGCCGCGGCCCTTCACGCCGGTGAGGGCGTCGCCCAGGTCGTCGCGGGACCGCGCCGCGATCGCCTCGAGTCGGGCGACAATCTCGGGATGCTCCGCGGCGACATTGTGCGATTCCGCCGGGTCGTGCTCGAGGTCGTAGAGCGAGAGCGGCAGCGAGCGCACCACGTATCCATGCCGGCTGGCGATGCCCCGCACGCCTGATTCGCCGAGCGACCGGGGCGCTGCGGCGGCGTTCGCGGACGGCCGGCCGTCGCGGCCGGGCTCACCCGCCACCGTGATGAATTCATGGGGGAGGTGCAGCTTCCAGTTGCCGGACCGCACGGCATGCAGTTCGTCGCCCGAATAGTAGAGAAACTCCTCCCGTCCCTTCGCCCCCGCCGAGCCTGCCAGCAGTGGTCGCAGATCGATCCCGTCGATCGGCCGGGCCGGCATCTCCGCCCCCGTGAGCTGCAGGATCGTCGCGAAGAGATCGAGCGTACTTGCCATCTCGTCGCTGACGCGGCCGGCGGGCACGCTGCCGGGCCAGCGGGCGATGCACGGCACCCGCATGCCTCCCTCGAATGTCGTCAGCTTGCCTTCGCGAAGCGGGCCGGCCGACCCGGCATGGTTGCCGTAGGAGAGAAACGGCCCGTTGTCGGACGTGAAGATCACCAGCGTCCGCTCTGCCAGTCCATTGCGGTCGATGGCGGCGATGATCTCCCCCACCGCTGCGTCCAATTCCGCCACCACGTCGGCATAGGGACCGCGGCCCGTCTTCCCGCGCCAC
>JBIIYN010000388.1:0-3323 GCA_044346795.1 Pirellulales bacterium | reverse complement strand
GCCCGGTCCCCGAGAGCCGGCGTGTGCTGACCAGCGAAGCCAGGATGGCGAAGCGCAGTCAGCATCGAGTGAGCGGAGAACAGGATGTTCGTAGCGAACGTCCGGTGACGGGGACTGGGCAGCCCCGAACCGCCGCCACGCCTCGAGACTCCACACGACTCACGACTCCACATCGAGCCCGCGACGGCGGCGCGACTCGCGGACCTCCGCCATCACCTCCTCGATCAGGTCATGCTGCCGGCGGATCTGCGGCACCTGCGCCTGGAAGCACCAGGCGATCGCCGCCGCGAGGCCGAGCCCACCGAGCAGGTGCGGCGTGACCCACCGCTCGGTGCCCGGCCGGCCTGACGCCGGATCGGCCGCACCGCCGAGCGCCACGATCGTCACCACGGCCAGCATGCCCGCAAGCGCGAACGGAAAGGCCGCTCGCTTCAGCCGGCGGCTGCGCTCGATGTAGCTGCCATCGAGGCCGTAGGTTTCCACCACCTCCCGGCACCACCGGCCGGTGCCGATGAAGTAGGTCACGGCCATGCTGTTGACGAGCACCACCATGAGCGCCGCCAGCACGCCCGAGAGCCGATGCACCGTGCCCCAGCGAAGCACCGCGGGGGCGGTCTGTCCATGGAGGTCACCCAGCCACAGCCCGAGCCCCGCCGTCGCCGCCATCAGCGCCACGGCGAACAGCGCCGCCCTCGAAAATACACGGTCCATGGCTCAAACCCTGTCGGCAGTTCAACCCGGTCGGCTGACGGTCCACGATCGATGACGACCCGGCCGCAGGGGGGCGGTGGCCGTCACCGGCCCTGCCCATGGTAGGCGGCGACGCATGTTCGAACCATCCATGTCCTCGGGCCGGGCCGATTAGCAGCCCGTGGATAAAGTCGGCCGCCGCTTCCACAGACAGTTAGGGCCGGAGCGGCCCCACGTCCCTGACGTGCGTATCGGTCAGGTCGATGAGCCCCTCGATCGCCGGCTTGTACACGAAGGCGGCGGCATCGACCGGTTCGCCGATCCGCACGTCGTAAAGCTCGAGCACGGCGATCACGTCGGGCTCGCGGTCGGCCACCGGGCGGCGGCCGGGGATGGCCAGCCACTCGATGCGAAACGGAAACAGGTCGCGTTTGCCGATCCACAGCCGCACGCTCCACGGCATGCCGTCCGGAAGCTCCGCGGCACGGATGCCGCCCGGCTGGAGGATGGCCGCCTGCTGGTTCGGCAACAGCGAGGACAGGCCTTCCGGATGCCAGCGGCCTTCGACCCGCCAGACCGGCAATTCGTCGATGGCGAGCGGCTCGACCGCCGTGAAGCGGAACCAGCTGCGGAGCAGCGCCAGCGTCCGTTGGACGCCTCCGAGATACGGCGCGATCGTGGTCTCGTCAGGCACCTTCAGCTGCCGCAGCCGCTCGCGGACGCGGCGGACGTCGAGGCGTTCGAGCTGCGGCGGCTGGGGCCCGACCCGCTTGTACGACCACGCGAAAAGCCCGTCGCAGACCTCGAGCAGATCGAAGCTCTCCGAGTCGGACTTCATCGATGACTCGTAGCGGTATCGCTGATCCTCTCCGAGCCCCGACTGCACGTAGCGGCCGGCACCGACGAGCACGCGGTCGTCCACGCGAATTCGTTGCCGAAGGCGGGCCGAGACGGAATCCGCCCGGCCCAGCATGGCCAGCGACGCCGCCACGATCCGCTCGGCCTGCACCGCCTGCTGTTGGCCCGACTGGTCGGCGCCGGTCGCCACCGCGGAACCGCTTTTCAGGTAGATGCTCTCCGCTGGGCCTGCCTGCCCCTTCGCCGGCGGGTCAGGCGGCTCGACCTGCGCGATGGCCGGCATGGCCGGCATGGACCCGAGCAAGAGCACCGCCGCGATGGCCGGCCCCACACGTCGGCGGGCCGTGATGGGTCGCCGGCGGCCGCAGGCTGTCGGGAAAGACGTCCGGCAGCCTGCGGCCGGGAAGGACGCCCGGCAAGGCAAGAGCGGCAGTCTGGGGGGCACGCGGAGCGTCACGATCGGGTTGACTTTGAGGATTTTGCCAAAGAAGAGGCCGGTCGTGCGTCGAAGAACGATGGGTGGCTCAAAATCCAAATGGCTTGAACCAGAGACTTCGTGCACGGCTTCGAGAGTGTACGGGATCAAGGTTCGACCGGCCCATGCCGGAGTGCCGCGGATTCACGAGCCGGCAACACGATTCCGGTCCGGAGGTGAAGCGATGCTCAACCGACGCCTGCAAGGCCTCGTCGGGTTTTCCCTGGCGGCCACGCTCTCGGGATGCCACATCCCCGCGAATTCGCCCCTGACGGGCCTGGCCCAGATTCGGCCGGTGGCACCGCAGCACACCAACGTGCTGCCACCGACCGCCATGCTCCAGCATCCCGGCCCCGGCGTCGACGGCCCGGGCCCCGGCGTGATCGCCGCCGCGTCCTACGAGGCCGCGCTCGCCGCTTCCGCGGCTGAGGGCGGTGCGGCCGGTGCCGACGGCGGTGGCATGCCCGGCGGGTCCCTCGCCCCCACTTCGCAGGTCGGTTTCATCGGCCCGGACGGCATGCAGGTGCGGTGGGATGTCGCGATGGCGGGCGGGTTCGACTCGACCCCCCTGGTGACACCGGGCCGCTACGACTTTCCCCAGGGCGCCATCTATCGGCTGAAGATCACCGACATTCCGGGCCGGGAAGGCATCGAACTCTATCCGTCGCTGGAGGTCGCGCCGGTGACGCCGCGGACCGCCGCCTTCCTCGCGCACAACTCCGTGCCGTTCCAGCTCACCGAGGAGGATCTCGACCAGGTGACCACGGGCAACTTCGTCACCAAGGTCGTCTACCTGCCGGATCCGTGCTACCAGGAACTCGCCGTCGCCGGCGTGGAGACGCTGGTGAGCACCCGCCTCGATCCGGGCATCGACCCGGTCGTGGAGGCCGATCGCCGCGGCTCGATCCTCGCCATCATCCGCATCGGCAACAAGGATCTCGAATCGCCCGGCGGTGCGGGAGCCGGTGTCGCCGGAGCCGGTGGTGCTTTCGCCGGCGGCGGAGCCATCGCCACGTCCGGGGGCGCCGCGCCGGTGGGCACGAGCGCTCCGCTCGGCATGCCCTGCGGCGGCGATCCGTCGCAGCTGCCCCCCGCCTTCCTGACCGGCATGAATGCCCCGCACTATGGCATGCCGATCACGGGCACCCCGATCGGCCTGCCCGGCCCCGCCCACGTGCCGCTGGGCATCCCGGCCGGCCTGCAGAAACACACGATCACCAACCACACGAAGATGCACATCCCGCCGCCGACCCGTGAACTCAAGCTGCACGTCCAGCAGAACCCCGGGCTCAGCTATCCG
>JBIIYN010000105.1:0-11557 GCA_044346795.1 Pirellulales bacterium | reverse complement strand
GTCGGTGCCCGGCACGCGGGCCCCGCCCTCGACCAACCGTGGCTTGGGCAGCGTGAACACCTCGCCGTAGAGGTGGTTGAACGTGCCCGCCAGGTCGCGGCAGACCTCGATGTGCTGCACCTGATCCTCGCCGACGGGCACCACGGTGGCGTCATAGGCGAGGATGTCGGCGCTCATCAGCACGGGATAGGTGAAGAGGCCCGCATCGGCCGGGAGGCCGCGGGATTTTTTGTCCTTGTAGGCGTGGCACCGTTCGAGCAGGCCCATCGGCGTCACGGTCATCAGCAGCCAGGTGAGTTCGGTCACCTCGGGCACGTCCGACTGCACGAAGAGGATGGCCCGGTCTGGGTCGAGGCCGAGCGCCACGAGGTCGATCGCCGCGTCGTGCACCAGCGACCGCAGCCGATCGGGCTCGCGGATGGTCGTCAGGGCGTGGAGATCGGCGATGAAGTAGTAGGCCTCGGTGGTCGGCCCTTGCCCATCGTCCGGCCGGCGTCCCGGCTGGAGGTCGATGTATTGCCTGATCGCACCGAAGTAGTTGCCCCAGTGGAATCGCCCCGTCGGCTGGATGCCCGACAGGACCCGCGTGACGGGCTGGGTCTGGCCGGGGGCCGCGGCGTTTCCTTCACGTGGCATGGGCATGGCTTTCGGGTGGGGAGGGCGATGGGGGACCGCAGGGGGCCTGCCGGGGCAACGCGAGCGTGCCGACCACGTCGGTCATGGTGGACGCTCCCAGCTCGCCGAGCGCCGCCGCCAGGCCGTCGAGCAGCCGCGCCGACACCACGGGCTCGGCGAAGTTGGCGGTGCCGACTTGCACGGCAGAGGCTCCCGTGACGAAGAATTCCATGCAGTCGTCGATCGTCATGATGCCGCCGACTCCGACGATCGGAATGTCGACCGCCTGCCGCACCTGGTGGACGCAACGCAGCGCGATCGGCTTGATGGCCGGGCCGCTCAGGCCGCCGATGACGTTGCCGAGCATCGGCCGCCGCCGCCGCCAGTCGACGGCCATGCCCTGGCACGTGTTGATGAGCGTGACGGCGTCGGCGCCGCCATCGCGTGCCGCGCGGGCGATCTCGACGATGCTCGTGACGTTCGGCGTGAGCTTGGCGAGCACCGGCAGCGTGGTCGCGCGCCGCACACCCTCCACGACACCGCGGCAGGCTGCCGGGTCGGTGCCCATGTCGATTCCGTGGCTGACGTTGGGGCAGGAAATGTTGAGTTCGAGCGCCGCGATTCCCGGCACGCCGTCCAGTCGCGCGGCGAGGGCGACGAACTCCGCCTGCGAGCCACCCGCGATGCTCACGACCACCGGAGCGCCGCACCGCAGCAGGAACGGCAGCTGATGGGCCAGAAAGGATTCGACGCCGTCGTTGTCGAGGCCGATCGAGTTGAGCAGGCCGGACGCGGTCTCGACCGTCCGCCACGGAACGTTGCCCTGTCGAGGCAGCGGTGTGATCGTCTTGGGAACGACGCCGCCCAGGCGGGAAAGATCGAGGAAGCCGGTCATCTCGCGGCCGTAGCCGAACGTGCCCGAGGCCACCATGATCGGATTCGGCAGTCGGAGCCTGCCGAGGGCGACCGCCAGGTTCGTGGTCACCGCCCGGGGAGCCGCCGTAGGATCGGGTGCACTCATGTGGCAATGCGGGGACGGGGGACCGCGGGAGCTCGGGGGCCGCGGAGGTTCGGGGAGACCCGGGGAGGGCGGGCGTCGGCCCGCTCCGGGCGCGGTCCGGACGGCGAAGCCCCGAGTGTAGTGGGTTTTCGGTCGGCCCCAAGCCGTCGCGATGTTTGCCGCAGTCGATGGGGCGAGCGGCCAGGGCAGGCGTAAAAATGTTCCGATTTTATCAAGTCTGCCGGATGTGCGGACGATACTTGCGGGGGATGAGTCCTGCTCCGCCGGGCTGACCGGCAAGGTGGATCGTTGACACTACTACTTGCCACTCATAGACTTGCGTCGAATCGCACCTTCCGTGCGGAGCGGCCTTCGCGTGACCAAGAAAGACATTGTCCGAACGATCGCCGAGCAGATCGACCTGCCGCAGCTCCGTACCAGGGAACTGGTGCAAAAGACGTTCGACGCCCTGGTGGATGCCCTGGTGCGGGAGGGGCGGATCGAACTGCGGAACTTCGGTGTGTTCCAGATCAAAAAACGCGAGGCCAGGATCGCCCGCAACCCCCGCACGGGGGAGCGGGTGCCGGTCAGGGCAAAGCGGGTGGTGACATTCAAGCCGGGCAAGGAAATGGAGGCCCGCGTGCGTCAACTCGACGAGGCGGAGGTTGCCGCGGCGGACGATATGTCGTCCCTTCCGGACGCCGGCCAGGAAGGCCGGGCAGGGCCGGCGTAGGGCGCAGGCTGGGGGGAGTGGTTCATCTCCCCGCGTGCCGTTCTGAAAATCGACGTCGCGGCAGGTGGTTGCCGTCGGCTACACCCTCGGCCGGTTCGCGGATTCTCTGCCTCGCTCTGCGGAGCACGGCACGATCGGCATCCCGGACCGGATCATCGCTTGGATGCGGGAGGCGCAGGTCATGAAGGCCCACGACACGAACAGAGTCGCGATCACGAGGGCGGTGCTGATGATCGTGGTCGCCGTGGTGCTGGCGGCCAACACCGGCTGCCTGATCCCGATGTATTCCGGCGACCCTGCCCGCCGGGCCGAGCAGCTCATCTACACGTCGGAGGATCTGCGGCAGATCAACGACGAGTGGGAGCGGATCTGGTTCCTCGACCAGCCGTCGCACATGTCGCTCTACCGCACGCACGGCGGCGTGCTGTAACCGGCCGGGCTTGCGCCAGGCCGGGGCGGGCACGCTCCGCTCGCTGCGGCGGCTCCTCGTCGGCGTCTTGTGGAGTGGTCGTCTCTTGGGCTCGGAGGCGCCTGAGGCTCGCTTCGCGTGCCCGCCCCGGCCAATCACGAGAGCTAGGCGAAGGGGTCGGCGACAGCTCGAGGAGCTTTGGGCCGCCCCGGCCCACGCGACGCCTTTCCGCCGTCGGAGCGGCGGACGAAACAATGCGTTGCCGCCCCGAAGCCGGTGCTCCACAAAAGTCGGATGAGTTCTATATCCGGATCTTGGAAGCCTGCTCGACGATCGATTCGAGGGGCACGAGGTTGCCCTTGTTGCAGCCCGGGCAGGCCTCGGCCGCTTCCGCCCATGCCGCCGGTGTGCGGAGGTTGGAATCCCAGAACGGCCAGGTCTTGCACTGCCGCGGCCGCTCGTCGTAGGCCGTGCACTTGCGGGTCTTCTCGTCGAGCAGCACGCAGTCGCCGCCCGGACGCTCCTTGAGCGAGCGCCGCATCCCCACCCGCTTCACGTGCCGCGACTCGAAGTCCTCCGGCGTCAGGCCCAATCGGGAGGCCATCGCGTCGATCTCGTCCTGGTTGACCCAGACGTAGCCTTCCGCCCCCGAGCAGCAGTCGCCGCACTGCGTGCACTGGAACCGCAGGCCACCCGAATACCAGACGTCTTTCCTGATGCCGGCCATGTCGTCACCTCGGATCGTCAGCTGATTTTTCGTACGGCCTCCACGACCGCATCGACGTCGGCGTCGGTGTTGAACGGGCCGAAGCTCGCGCGGACGGTGCCACCGGCCTGCGTGCCCAGATGAGTGTGGATGCAGGCGGCGCAGTGGAAGCCGGATCGCACCTGCACGCCCGCCAGTTGCTCGAGCACCATCGCCACCTCGGCGGGATCATAGCCCTGCACCGTGAAACTCACAATCGGCGCGGCGTCCACCGCCTCGCTTGTCGCGTCTGCAAGCGGCCCGTACACCCGCACGCCGGGGGTCGCCCGCAGCCGCGCCGCGGTCGCGGCGGCCAGCGCGCGGCAGCGGCGGCCGATCGCGGCGATCGACTCGGCGGCGAGCCATTCCGTCGCCGCCAGGAGACCGGCGAGCGCCGGCAGGTCGGGCGTGCCCGCCTCCATGCGATCGGTGAAGCGGTCCGGCATGGCCAGACTGTCGCTTGCCGAACCGGTTCCGCCCTGCACGAGAGGAGCGAGATCGATGCCTGGCCGCGCCCAGAGGATGCCCGCCCCGGCCGGGCCCAGGAGCCATTTGTGCGAGGGGGAGACGAGGATGTCGGCCGCGTGGCCGCCGACGGGGCAGGGGATCAGGCCGAGCGACTGGGCGGCGTCCAAGAGCAACAGCCCGCCGTGTTCGTGCGTGATGGCGGCGATCCCGCGGGCGTCCTGGATCGCGCCGGTGACGTTCGAAACGTGCGAACAGGTGACGAGCCGTGTCGCGGGCCGCCAGGCCCGCCGGATCGCGTCGGGATCGACCCGTCCTGAGCCGTCGCAGGGGACGATCGTGAGTTCGA
Source organism: Pirellulales bacterium (assembly GCA_044346795.1). Taxonomy (GTDB): domain Bacteria; phylum Planctomycetota; class Planctomycetia; order Pirellulales; family UBA1268; genus CAMCQY01. Next base: position 7,241 of record JBIIYN010000105.1, on the reverse strand, counting down.
TGGTGCCGCGGTCCGCGAGCCAGGAGAGCGGCCGGAGCGTGGCGTTGTGATCGGCCGCCGTCGCCAGCACGTGATCGCCCGGCCGGACGAGCCCGTGGATCGCCATGTTGAGCCCGAGCGTCGCTCCCGCGGGAAACGCCACCCGCTCGGGATGCACGCCGCCGAGCAGGCCGGCCACGGCGGCCCGGCACCGTGTGCGGATCGTGTCCGCCGCGACCGCCTCGCGGTAGGCGGCCCGGCCGGCGGCGGCGCCGATCTCACGGCCCGCCTGTTCCCAGGCGGCGAAGACCGCGGGCGGCTTGGGCCACGAGGTGGCAGCGTTGTCGAGATACCGCCGGACGGGTGTGGAGCCGGTCACGGTCAGCCTCCGATCTGGTACATCGCGCGGGCCGGCCGCTCGAAGTCCGCCGTGCCGATGCCGTGGGCGGCCCGCTTCGCACGCACGCAGTCCCGCAGCAGGCGGGCGATCTCGTCGTCCGAACCGCCGGTGCGCAGGATGTGCCGCGCGTCCCACTCCGTCGTCGAGAAGAGGCAGTTGCGAAACTGCCCGTCGGCGGTGAGCCGCAGCCGGTCGCAGCGGCCGCAGAAGGGCTGCGTCACCGGGTCGATGAAGCCCACGCCCACCGGCGTCCCGCTCGAGCCGTCCCGGTCGTCGGCGCCGCCGTCGGCATACTGGTAGTCGATCGCCGGCTGTCCCTCGTCGGTGCGGACGGCGGGCACGAGAGGGCCCAGGTGCCGCGCGAGGATGTCGCGGACCTCGCGTCCCGAGAGCACCTGGCCGTCCGACCAGGAAGCTTCGCCGTCGAGCGGCATGAACTCGATGAACCGCAGGTGGAAGCCTTCCCGCCGACAGAACCGGGCCAGCGGCACGATCTCCTGTTCGGTCAGGTTGCGGATGGAGACCGCGTTGATCCGGATCGACCGGAAGCCGGCGGCCCTGGCCGCGGCCAGGCCGGCCAGCACGCGGTCGAGACCCGGCCGTCGCGCGATCCGCTCGAAGACGTCCTCGCGCAGGCTGTCGAGGCTGACGTTGATGCGGTCGAGCCCTGCCCGCCGCAGCCCCGCCGCCTGCTCGGCGAGCAGGAGCCCGTTGGTCGTGAGCGAAACCTCCTCGATTCCCGGCGCGGCCACGAGCAGCCGCACGAGTTCGTCGAGGCCGCGCCGCACGAGCGGCTCGCCTCCGGTGATGCGGATCGAGCGGATGCCGAGCGTGGCCGCCACGCGGGCCACGCGGGCAATCTCCTCATATCGGAGCAATTCCTCCCGTGGCTTGAACACCACGTCGAGTGGCATGCAGTAGGTGCAGCGAAGATTGCAGCGATCGGTCACGCTGACGCGCAGGTCGGTGTGCACGCGGCCGAAACCGTCGACGAGCGACGAATCGGTCGCGGGCGGGCCGCCGCGTGTCAGGGTGCCGTCGCTCACGATGCGCCTCGCTCGAGGGCCGAGTGGCCGATGGTGGCGTCGCTGCGAAGCTGCACGGAGGGATGCATGCCGGCCTCGGGATGCACCCAGTCACGGATGCCGTCGGCCCCCTCCTCGCACTTCCAGATCGGCGCCTCGGTCTTGATCCGCTCCATCAGCCATTCCGCCGCCGCGAAGGCCTCGCGGCGGTGCGGGGCGCTGGTGGCGACGGCGACACTCGTCTCGCCGACGGGCACCGCGCCCAGCCGGTGCACGATGGCGCAGGCCGTGAGGCCGTGCAGCGCGACGGCCTCGTCTCTCAAGCGGGCGAGCACCGCGAGGGCGAGGGGCTCGTGCGCCTCGTAGACGAGCTGCCTCGTCACCACGCCGGCCGTCATGCCCCGCGTCGTGCCGGTGAAGAGCACGTTTGCGCCGGCGGCGGGGTCGGCCACTCGGGCCAGCAGGCGGGCCGGATCGATCGGTTCGCGGACCAGGTCCACGGCGGCGCGGGGGAGCGCGGCGGGTGGCGGGCTGCCCAGGACCGTGAGAGTCATCTCAGCCTCCGCTCACCGGGGGAATGATCGCGACGTCGGCGCCGGCGGGCACCGGCGTGTCGTCGGCCACGTAGGCGTCGCCGATCGCGACGGCACTGCGGGCGAGGAGCGGCGCGAGATCGGGCAATTCGGCGGCCAGCCTCGTGCGGAGCAGGGCGGCAGTCCCGCCGTCCCAGCGCAGGACCACCGAGCGTCGGCCAGCGGTCGCGGCCATGCCGGCGAACAACCTGACGTGAAGCAGTCCCTCGGGGTTCACGGCGGCGGTCGTGACGGCATGGTGCGGATCGTGATCCATCGGCCCCGCTCTCCCCGTTCAGTTCTGTTCAAGGGCTTCGGAAGTCGAGGAGGAACGTGTCGGATCGGACGAGAGCCGCTTGGTGCGGGCGACGAGCTGCCGGTGCTTCTCGTGGGTCTCGAGATCGAAACCGCCGTACTGGCGGCCGCCCGTGTGGCCGCCGGCGAGCTGGCTGGCGACGCCGTCGCCGCTGTAGCGGGCGCCGCAGCGGTAGCAGGTGAGGCACTCGGGCATGAAGAGGAAGAGCACGACGTCGAGCAGGGCCGTGCCGAACAGGATGCCGAACGTGATCACGAGCTCGCGGTTGGCCCAGGCCACGCAGCTCGCCGCGAGGCCCGTGACCACGATCGCCAGCCCGAGCCGCTGCGGAAAATTCTTGCGAACGAAAAGCTCGAGGCTCGGGCAGACGAGGCACCGCATCAGTCGGGGCGGCCGCGCCGGGGCGTCGTGGTCGACGGCCAGCGCATCGGCCGGAATGTCCATGACGGCCCCGCAGGCCGAGCATGCGAGCGACGTGTGCCGCTCGATGCCGTCGATCGACGTGGTTGCGTGGCAGGCGGGGCAGGCGTAGGTGATCCGCATCGAACGGTTCCGGAGAGTGGCTTGACGTGGCGCGGGAGGGGGACGACCGCTTCATGCCGCCGCGGACAAAAGCTGGGCGGTGAGTTCACCGAGAATGGCCGCGAGACACGCCACGTACAGGATACCCGTGGCGCTCTGCGTATTGGGGATGTCGAGGGTTTTTCGGCTCAGCCAGAGGAGCACCGGCAGCCCGGCCAGCCCGGCCAGCCAGCGGAGCGACATGAGCGCCATGGTGGTCGTGCCGCCGGCTCCGGCGGCCGCCCCAGTGCCGGCCGGCACGGCGGCCGCCACGGCCACCGCGAGTTGGACGGCCCAGGCGATCAGGGCCACGTCGATCATGCGGCGGAGGACGTCGACCCGCATGCCCGGGGCGTTCAGATACCAGTGCCCGAGCAGCATGGCATGCACGGTGAGCCCCGTGACGAGCCCCGAGAGCAGGGCGGCCGCCACCGTCGCCGCGGCGCCGGCCCAGCCGCCGGCCGTGGCGGCTGCCAGAGCGGCTGCCGGCACGCCGGTCGACGCGAGGTGCACGGCCGCCGTCGCGGCCGCGAGGAGCAGGGCCGCGGTAACGCAGAGCACGAGGCCGGGCCGCGACCGCTCGGCGAACCAGGCGACGCTTGCCATCCAGGCGGTGACGGCCGCTGCGGCCGGCAGCAGCCAGCCGATCCCGGGGAGGACCTGGCCGGAGACCAAGGCCGCGAACGTGGCCAGGCCGAGCACCACCAGCATGTTGACGCGGAAGAAACCGGCGGGCACGAGCGCCGCCGGCGTGAGCACAAGCGCCACCGACAGCCCCCACCCGAAGCGGCAGAGAAAATCGACGAGCAGTCTCATCCGCCGTTCTCCGTGGCGGCCGCGGCCGGCTTCCGTGCGGGCAGATGCGTCTGCCCGCGCGGCCCCGGGGTCCGGCGTGGCCGGCTCATCGCGTGCGGCCCCCGTAGATCAGCGACATCACCTCGGCCCGGCTCGAGATGTTCGATCGGAAGAGGCCCTTCATCGCCGAGGTCACGCAGACGCTGCCAGGCTTGCGCACGCCGCGGATCGTCATGCAGGTGTGCGAGGCTTCGACGACCACGGCCACCCCCTTCGCACCCAGGTCGTGCACGAGCAGGTCGGCGATCTGCTCGGTCATCCGTTCCTGCACCTGTGGGCGGTGCGACAGGGCCTCCACCACGCGGGCCAGCTTGCTCAGACCGAGCACGCGGCCGTTCGGCAGATACCCGATGTGGGCGTGGCCCATGAAGGGCAGCAGGTGGTGCTCGCAGACGCTGTTGAAGGCGATGTCGCGGACGAGCACGATCTCGTCGTATTTCTCGGTGAACGCCTTGCGGAGGTGCACCTTCGGGTCGTCGTGCAGGCCGCTGAACATCTCCGCGTACATCCGGGCCACCCGGGCCGGCGTCTCGAGCAGGCCCTCGCGGTCGGGATCTTCGCCCACTGCCGAGAGAATCTCCCGCACGGCGCGTTCGATCCGCGCATGGTCCACGGGGCGGCCGTCGGCCCGTGGCACGTCGGCAGCGCAGGACGCGGATCCGGGATAGGAAGGGGAGCCGGACTTCATGTCTCCGAGTTTACCACACCCGCCACAACGCATCCGACTTTGGTGGAGCGCCGGCTTCGGGGCGGCAAAAGTCTCGTCGCGTGGGCAGGATAGCCCAATGCTCCTCGAGCTTTCGCCGACCCCTTCGCCTCCCTCTTCCGATTTTCCGAACCTAACGATGCAGCTATTCACGCAAGCCGCTAATTCACGCTGAACGCGGGGGGGAAGACCCGGCCCGTGACGGCGGAGCCGCGGGATTCGATGGCGTTCATGAGCAGCTTCACCCGTGCGATCACGTCACATTCCGAGAGCAGGCGGAGCTTCTTGTCGAGATCGAGGTCGATCGTGTAGGCGACGATGTCGGTGAGCATGCCGAGCGTGATCTGGCTGCCGAGGAGCTGATCGAGCTGCTCGTAGGCCTGCGGAATCTTCGGCATGGCGCGCTTGAAGACGGCGAGCAGCTGCTGCTGCAGCCCGGCCGCCATTCCGCCAGCCGTGTCGTCCTCGCGGTCTTCCACGATCTCCGATTCAACCACGCGGAAGGGCTTCGTCGCCGGCAGCTCGCGGATGAGCCGCAGGCGGCGCACCCCCAGCAGCAGCACGTTGTAGGTGCCCTGCGGCGTCCGCTGGTGCGTGGCGATCCGGCAGAGGCAGGCGGCTGGCTGGAGCCTGGGGCGGTCCTCGTAGTGCTGTTCCCAGCCCGGAGCGAGCAGCCCCAGCGCGATCAGCCGGTCGTCCTGAAGGGCCTCCTCGAACATCGCCAGGTAGCGGGGTTCGAAGATGTGCAATGCCTGCATGACGTGCGGAAACATCACCATGTTCGGCAGCGGGAACACCCGCGCCTGGCCGGAGAATTGATCGGGGGAGAATGCCAATGGTTCGTCTGCCATGGTGCCTGTCAGGTCGCCGCGGGCGGGGGATCAAGGTGGATCTCCGGCAGCAGCTCCGGATCCAGTTCGATCGAGGGAAAGTCTTCGGTGCTGGCGGCCACCTCGGCGAGGCAGGTGTCGAAGCGGGCGAGGAAGCCGGTCACGTCGAGTCCCAGGTGATGGGGGGCGTAGGGCTCGAGGTAGCCATGCACGCTCTTGTGGAGCTTGCGAGCCCCGCGGATGTTGCCGTTGCCAAAATGATAGAGTGCGACGGCGGCCTGGATGAGTCCCTGGTAGAACTTTCGCGACGGGCCCCGGTATTCCGTCCAGAGTTCCTCCCAGATTTCGTGGCTTTCGTAGTAGTCGCACTCGTTGAACTTTTCGATCCCTTGCAGGTAGAGGGGGTCGTAGGCGGCGGTGTCCATGGGAGGTCTCGTGAAACCCGGGAAGGTTCGTGCGGCGGTGAATCGTAGCAGGATGGCGGGCAGCGGGTCGGAGAAGCGGCTCGGGGCGGCCGTGGCGCGTCGGCTGGCCCGGGGCTATCCGCAGGCCGACTGTTCGCTCGTTTTCGCCAGCCCCTTCCAGCTGCTGATCGCCACGATTCTCTCGGCCCAGTGCACCGACACGCGGGTCAACACCGTCACGCGGCCGCTTTTCGAGCGGTGGCCGACGCCGGCGGCGCTCGCCGCGGCGAGCCAGCGGGAGGTCGAGGGCGTGATCCGGTCGACCGGGTTCTTCAGGGCCAAGGCCAAAAACATCCGCGGCTGCGCGGCGGCCCTCGTGGAGCGGCATGGCGGCGAGGTGCCCCGCGTGCTCGAGGATCTCGTCCACCTGCCGGGCGTGGGTCGCAAAACCGCCAATGTCGTACTCGGCAGCGGCTTCGGCCTGCCTTCGGGCGTGGTGGTGGACACGCACGTGGGGCGGATTTCCCGAAGGCTGGGGCTGACCCGCCATGTCGACGCCGTCCGCGCCGAGCGCGATCTCATCGTGGCGGTGCCGAAATCGCACTGGATCGCCTTCAGTCACAGGCTCATCGAGCATGGCCGCACTGTCTGCATGGCCCGCACTCCACGGTGTGAGGCATGCCTGCTGGCCGACATCTGCCCGCGTGTCGGCGTCAAGCCGGCGGTGGCGAGAAAGTGAGATCGAGGATTTCGCGGCCGGCGGCCCGGAAAGCGATACCTGGAAAACGGGTTGCAGGGGGTTATGTGCGCTGCTGGGCAAAAAGCGTACAATCCAACTCCTTCTCGCTGTGGTCCGCCGCTTTGTTCCGCGGTTTTGATTGCCTCCGGCTCGGTACGCTCCCCAAGGGCACCATCCATGATCCTTTCCGGCAACGAGATCAGGCAGCAACTCGGGGGCAACATCGTCATCGAGCCGTTCGACGACAGCCGCCTGAATCCAAACAGCTACAACCTCTCGCTCCACGACGAGTTGCTCGTCTACGAGGAGGTGGTGCTCGACATGCGGAAGAGCAACCGGGTCGAACGCATCCGGATTCCCGAGGAGGGGCTCGTGCTCGCGCCGAACCAGCTCTACCTCGGCCGCACCGTGGAGCGGACCGAGACCCACAACTACGTGCCGATGATCGAGGGCCGCAGTTCGATCGGCCGCCTCGGCCTGTTCGTGCACGTGACCGCCGGCTTCGGCGACGTCGGCTTCTGCGGCTACTGGACGCTCGAGATGTTCGCCGTGCAGCCGGTGAAGATCTACCCGGGGGTGCCGATCTGCCAGATCTTCTTCCACGAGATCGCCGGCGACATCACGGAATATTCGAGCGAGAAGTATCAGCACAACCACGACATCCAGCCGAGCCTCCTGTTCCGTGAACTCGCCCCCGTCTCCGACGGCGGCCAGCAGCTGCACCTGGAGTTCGCGGCCGACCGGCACGGTGCGGCGGCGCCGGTCGCGGGCCGGCCGCCGCGGGCCGCCGCGCCGACGGCCGCGGCGAGGTGACCACGCGATGCTGCTGAAAGTTCTTGCCTGGTCGTCGCTCG
>JBIIYN010000104.1:0-11583 GCA_044346795.1 Pirellulales bacterium | reverse complement strand
ACCCCTACGGCCGGCCGAAAAAAGGCGGCGGAGGCAGGGGCACCGGTCAGATCGAGCAGATCATCGGGGCGACCCCGGATGCGACCCCCCGACAGGAGCGGGCGCTCGCGGCCGTGGAGCTGCCGCAACCGAAAGCGACGTTCGTGCTCCACCGTGGCGACCGGTCTTCGCCGCGCGAGGAGGTGCAGCCCCTGCCTCCCGAGATTCTCCGCGTCCGCGGGACCGAGTTTCCGGCCATCGCGCCCGTCGCCGGTTCGTCGGGCCGCCGGCTCGCGCTGGCCCGCTGGCTCGTGGATCCTCGCCACCCGCTCACGGCCCGCGTGCTCGCCAACCGCATCTGGCAGCTGCACTTCGGCACTGCGATCGTGCCGTCGCCAGATGATTTCGGCCGCACCGGAATCCCACCGTCGAACAGGCCGCTGCTCGACTTTCTCGCAAGCGAACTGATCGAGTCGGGCTGGTCGGTGCGGCACCTCCACCGGATCATCCTCGGCAGCCATGCCTACCGCATGACGTCCCGGGCCCAGCATCCCAGCCTCGCGGCCATCGATCCGGAGAACCGGTTTTTTTGGAGGCAGTCGATCCGGCGGATGGATGCCGAGGCGATCCGCGACACGCTGCTGGCGATCAATGGCCACCTCGGCGACAAGCGGTCGGGGCCCAGCGTGTTTCCCGCGTTGTCGGCGGAGGTGAGGTCGGCGGACAATCCTGCGTCCTTCCGCTGGCCGGAGAGCCCCGAGGGTGAGCAGGACTGCCGCAGCATCTACCTCGTGGTGAAGCGGTCGCTTGCCGTCCCGTTTCTGGAAACGCTCGACCGCGGGATCGCGTCGACGCCGACGGTCGTCCGGCCGGTGACGACGACCGCACCGCAGGCGCTCGTGTTCCTGAACGACCCATGGGTACATCGCCAGGCGGACCGCCTCCATGAACGCATCTCCCGCGAGGCCGGGCCCGACGACTCGCGAAAGCTCCGCCGGCTCTGGCAGCTCGCCCTGCAGCGAGACCCTGCCGCCGCCGAAATCGCGGCGGCCGGCGGCTTTCTCACCGAACAGGCAGAAAGCCCTGCGGCCGGTGAACCGGCCGCGGACCGCGCTGCCGCGGCCTGGCGAAGCCTGTGCCGGGCGGTGATGACGTGCAACGAAGCGGTCTACGTGGAGTGAAGCGAGCATCATGAATCCCTTGCATCACCTGCCGACGTCGCGCCGGCACTTCTGTATGCAGGCGGGCGCCGGCTTCGGGTCGCTGGCGCTCCTGTCGCTTCTCGACCGCGAGGCGCGGGCGGCGGAGGCTGCCGGGAAGACGGATGCCGTGTTGCCGGCGATCGGCGTTCCCCGGGCGAAATCGGTCATCTTCCTCTTCATGTTCGGCGGGCCATCGCAGGTCGATCTTTTCGACTACAAGCCCGAACTGCAGGCCCGCGATGGCCAGTCGGTGGAAAACGAGTTTCGCCTCGGCGCGAAGACGAAGGCGGTGCTGCAGGCGAGCCGCCGCACCTTCCGCCGTCACGGGGAGTCGGGGCAGTGGGTATCCGACGCCCTACCGCATCTGGCGAGGCACGTCGACAAGCTCGCCTTCGTCAAGTCGCTGCAGACCGACTCGTTCGCCCACGCGAGCGCCGTCCTGCAGGCGAACTCCGGACGGATCATCCAGGGATATCCATCGATCGGGTCGTGGGTCACCTACGGCCTCGGCTCGGAAAACAAAAACCTTCCCGATTACGTGGTGATGCTCGATCCGCGCGGCGGCCCGACGGCCGGCTCGCCGAACTGGTCGGGCGGCTTCATGCCGGCGGCCTACCAGGGCACCGTGCTTCGCACCGGGGGCCCGCCGATCCTCAACCTCGATCCGCCGCAGGGACTGTCGCGCGAGATGCAGCGGCGGGAGATCGATTTCATCAATCGACTCAACGAGGCCCATCGCGACGGTCGGGCCGATGCCAGCGAACTGGCGGCCCGCATCGCCGCCTACGAACTCGCCTTCGAACTGCAGATGACGGCGCCGGAGGCCCTCGACCTCTCGCAGGAGACCGCCGAGACCCTCTCGCTCTACGGCGTGAACGAGCCGAAGCCCGACTGGCACCCGCTCGCGCTCGGCCCCTCCACGTTCGGCCGCCAGTGCCTCGTCGCGCGGCGGCTCGTCGAGCGCGGGGTGCGGTTCGTGCAGATCTATTCCGGCGGTGGCGCCGCAGGGGGGCAGAACACCTGGGACGGCCACCATGGCATCGAGGAGAATCTGCGGCTGCACTGCCCCGAGGTGGACCAGCCGATCGCCGCCCTGCTCGAAGACCTCGGCCGCCGTGGCCTGCTCGATTCGACGCTCGTGGTCTGGGGGGGCGAGTTCGGCCGGATGCCCGTGTCGGAAACCTTCAACACCGGCGGCAAGGCGGGCGGCCGTGATCACAACCCGCGCGGATTCAGCTACTGGCTCGCCGGCGCCGGCGTGCGGGCCGGCACGAGCTACGGAGCCACCGACGAGATCGGTGAAAAGGCCGTGGACAATCCACGCCACCTGCGGGACCTGCACGCCACGATCCTGCACCTCGTCGGCCTCGACCACCGGCGGCTGACGTATTTTCGCGGTGGGCTGGAGGAGAAGCTCACCGGGGTGGTGGAGGCGCGTCCGATCCGCGAGGTCATGGCGTGAGTCGCCCGTCAGCCGACGCGGCGGCCGGCAAGCTGAGGCCGAGCGTTTCCTCGGCGGCCCGCGAGGTCTTTTCGAAGACCGCCGCGTTCTCCGGCAGCTTCAGGTCTTCGTCGTAGACGGGGATCATCCGCTTCATGCGTTCCCGCCCCGCGGCCGTCGCCAGCAGGTGGGGCAGGCAGGTCTTGATCGTCTCGAGCGCGATGTTCACCGCCACCGAGGCGCCCGGCGACGCGCCGAGCAGCGCCGCCAGCGACTTGTCTTGCGACGAAAACACCTCCGTGCCGAAATAGATGGCCCCGCGGTTGGCCTTCTTGATCGTCTGCACACGGATCCCGGCCTCCACGAGCCGCCAGTCGGCCGCGCGGGCGCGAGGATAGAAAAACCGCAGCGACTCCAGTCGGGTCTCCATGCTTTGCAGGGCCTGCGCGACGAGATACTGCACGAGCGGGCGGTTCTTGACCGCCGCCCGCAGGAGCGTGGGGAGATTGCCGGGGCGGAGCGAACCGGGCAGGTCGGTCCAGCGGCCGGTTTCCTTGAGAAACCTGGTCGTCCACGAGCCGAACGGGCCGAAGAGCAGTTGCCGCCGGCCGTCGAGCCGCCGCAGGTCGAGGTGCGGGGCGCCCAGGCTCGGCGAGGAGGGCGGCGTGGCGCCGTAGACCTTCAGCTCGTGCCTGGCCGCGAGCGCCTCGTCGTCGCTGACGAGCCACTGCCCGCCGATCGGAAATCCGCCCAGCCCCCTCGCCTCGGGCAGGCCCGTCGATTGCAGGAGCGGCAGGCTGCCGCCGCCGGCGCCCACGAACACGAACCGCGCGCGGTGGACGAGCCGCTGCCCGGAGGCCACGTGCGTCACGGCGACCCGCCAGGCATCGTGCTCCCGGCGGAGTCCCGTCACGCGGCAGCCGCTCGCGACCTCGCAGCCTTCCTGCGTGGCGAGCCAGCCGAGCAGTCGCCGCGCAAGCATCCCGTAATTCACCTCCGTGCCGCCGGCGGCCCGCGTGGCGGCGACCCGGGCGGGGGCCCGACCCTCCATCACGAGCGGCGCCCAGGCCTGGATCGTGGCCGGGTCGGCCGTGAACTCCATGCCGCGAAAGCAGTGGTGCGCGGCGAGCGCCGCCTGCCGCGCCTGGAGAAGCTCCACGTCGGCGTCGCCCTGCACGAAACAGATGTGCGGCACGGCATGGATGAATCCCGCCGGCTCGCCCGCCATGCCGCTTGCGACCGCATGGGCCCAGAACTGTTTCGAGTGCTCGAACTGCTCGAAGATCTTGAGCGTGCGGGAGATGTTCACGCTGCCGTCCGCCTCGCGGGCGGGCGTGTAGCTGAGTTCGCAGAGCCCGGCATGGCCGGTGCCCGCGTTGTTCCAGCCGTCCGAGGCCTCGCGGGCGAGGTCGGGGGTGATCTCCACCACGCGGATCGTGAGCCCGGGCTCGAGTTCTTTGAGCATCGCCGCCAGGCTCGCCGACATGATGCCGCTGCCGACGAGCAGCACGTCGGTCGTGGGAAAAGGGGACATTCTGCTTTTTCCCAAATGATGACAGCGAACGGTTGTCCGATCGGTTCCGCAGCGAAAAAGCAGAATGTCCCCTTTTCCAGTCCGCCGCGGTCATGATAGCCTCCGGCGAACTGCACCAGGAAGGGTAACGGAACCCATGGTCACGTGCCTCGTCACCGGCGGCGCCGGGAATCTCGCCTGCCAGCTCACGTGGGCGCTCGCCGATCGGTTCGACCGTGTCGTCCTGCTCGACGTGGCGGCCCGGCCGGTCGGCCCCACTGCGTCAGACGCATGCTTCGAGCGGGGCAACCTGCTCGATGGCCCGGGCTCGACGCCCTCTTCGCACGGCACACGCCCGCCGCTGTCATCCATCTGGCGTCGCTGCTGTCCGGAAGCTGCGAGCGGGACCGCGGGCTCGCCTGGCGAGTGAACATGGACGGCACCTTCGGCCTCTTCGAGGCTGCCTTGCGGCACGGCCGGCCGACCGTGCTGTTCGCCAGCCGTGTGGCGGCCTTCGGCGGACGACTCCCCGCCGTCCTTGCCGACGACACGCCCCAGTGGCCCGCCACGCTCTACGGCGTCACGAAGATGGCCGCCGAGCGGCTGGGCTGCTATTACCACGAGAAGCATGGACTCGACTTCCGCTGCGTGCGGCTGCCGATCACGGTCTCCCGCCACGCGCCCGCGGGGGCGGCGAGCGCCATCGCATCGCATGCGTTTCTCGAGGCTGCCCGCACCGGCCGCTTCACGTTCACGGCTCGGCCCGACACGCCTTTGGCGTTGATCTATGTCCCCGACGTGCTCCGCGCGTTTACGGGGCTGCTGGCCGCTCCGGCCGCGCGGCTCTCGCAGCGGGTCTACAACATCGCCGGCATGACGACGACACCGCAGGATATCGCGGCAGCGATCCGGCAACGCCTGCCCGAGGCCGTGCTCCATTTCGAGCCCGACGATGCGGTCGACCGCGTGCTCGCCAGCTGGCCGGGCAAGATCGACGATGCGACCGCCCGCCGCGACTGGCAGTGGCGGCCAGAATGGGACCTGGATCGCATGGCCGATGATTTTCTCGCCGCGGTCGCCGCGGATCCGGAGGTGGCTCGATGAATCAGGCTGCCTCGCTCCCGCGGCTGCGGACGCACGCCAACTACATCCGGCTCGTCGCGCTCGCCGCGGAGAGCCACGCCCGCGGCCGCGACCCGTTCGCCGCCACGCCGCGCGACATCGCCCTGGCCCGGCTCTACTGCCACGCCTTTCGCCGCCACGTGATCGGCGCGTTTCACGCCACGCGGCGGGAGCTTGCGGCCGCCGCCGACGCCGGCCCGGCCGCCGCGGAAATCGCCCGCGCGGCCGAATCCCTCGCCGATCTCGCCGATCGCTCGATGGATGCGGTGGAGCACGACGTGCGGGCGCTGATCTCGTCGTTCCATCATTACGCCGTGCACGTCGGCCGCGTGGTCGAGTCGCTCGGCCGGGCGTGCGACCTCGCCGGCGGGGCATGCCGCGAGTCGCTCGGGATCATCCGCGACCGGTTTGTCGCCCACATGGAGGCGATCACGGCCGGCAACGGTCTTTCCCTCACCCGCGACGACGCCGCCCCCGCGCAGGGCTGCTTCCAGGTGCCGAACCTCGGCATCACGATCGTGCCGCTCGTCTACGGCGACCACCATTCCTGGAACCTGGCCTGGCTCGACGGCGAGAAATCCGACGTGCCCTGCCATCTCCACCGCGAGGGCGTGGAGATCCACCTCGGCTACGGGCCGCTGCACGGCCACACGATCCTGGGCGACGTGAAGGCCGAGGTGACGGAGGGCTATGCGATGCCGATCCCCCCCGGCACGCGGCACGGCTACGTGAACATCGGCAGCCGCACGCATCACGTGCCCTTCATCTTCGGCTCGCTCACACGCGGCGGCTGGGGCGTGTTTCTCGACGTCGACGCCCGGCCCACGGAGTCGGCCGACCTCGCGGTGGCGCCGGTGACGGCGGCCGATCTCAACGGCACGGTCTTCCTCGAACGGGAGATCGCGGCGGCCGCGGCGGCGCCGTCGACCTGCCTCCGCACGGTCATCCCAGCGGCCCGCACCGACCGCGACGGCACGGGCGGGATCGCACTCTCCATCGCGACGGTGGCAGGCGAACCGCTCGTGCTCGCGGCCGACCGGTTTCGCGCCGTGTCGGTCATCCACGGCCCGGGCACGCTCAGAATGGCCGGCGAGGAAGTGTCGCTCACGCCGCACGATCACTTCGGCATCCCGGCGGGCCTGCCCGCCACGATCACCGCCCGCGGCGGCGACCCGCTCGTGCTCCTCGACGCGACGCTCGAGCGGACGGCTGCGTTCCCCGGCTCGCAGCCGGCCTCTCGCCCAGCGTGACCGGCGAAAAAGGGAGAATCACCGCGGGGCTGAAGATCGCTAGCCCGTTCAAGGGCAGTTCGCGGCGGTCTGCCGTTTAACCAGGGGCCGAACACGGTTCAAATCGTCAACGCCCGTCGATCGGCAGCGGCCTGCGTCGTATCTGATTGTTCTTCACGGTCACCAAATGCCCGTCGATGCCCGACTCGACGAGTGGCCACGTCTGTTTGAACGTTTCCCATAGTCTTGGCCCTGCGGCCCGTAGGCGGAGATAGACGACGCCCGGGTGCGGTGCGGAATCTGACTGAATGAGTCGTCCGATGTCGCGATCAAACGTCATCAGAATCCGGCCTTCGCGTCGGCTCATCGCGATGAGTTCGGCGTCTGTCGCTTCGGGCGACACAAGACCGGCTTCGGCCACGTCATGCCCCTGGTCGCGAAGCCACCGGGCAATCGGGCGATCGACGTTCTCGTCGGCGAGGATTCGCATCGTCACGCCGCGGAGGTCGGGACGTCCACGACCTCTTCGGTCGCGAGAATCTCGGCCGCGTATGACTGGCAGGCGTGAATCTGCTCAGTCGTGATGCCCGGATAGGATTCGATGAGTTCTTCGACGGTCCATCCGTCCCCGAGCCTTTCGAGAATCAATTCCACCCCGATCCGGGTGCCCTTGATCTTCGGCTTGCCGGCGATGATTCCGGGGTTGCGGTCGATGTGATCTCGCCACTTCATGGTCGGTTCCTGCTCTTGGTCATCGGAATCGCAAGAGAATGCTTCAAGAATAGCCCCATCAGCGGCTGGTTCGCAACGATTTCACTGTCGATCCGGGATCGCGGGTCGCCCGTACGACACTCGAGCGGCCGGCTGCGTGCCCCGGCTCGCAGCCGCCCCCCGCCCCGCGTGACCGGCGACAATGGGCCGTACGCCCGGCGGGGTGATGGCCCGGAAATCCGCAGCAACCGCCCCGGGCTGGAGGCCGACGGGATTTTCTGTCGACAATGGATGGATTGGGCGATATAAATAGAGGTTGGGTTCGGCCGCTTCCGGGCGGCTGGCGTCGCGGATTGCGGAGATTCGAGATGCGAACGTATTGGCTCTCGCTCACCCTGCCGGTGTGCCTCGCGCTCGCCACCATCACCCCGGCCGCGGCGGCCGAGGCCGACCTCGCGCGGTCGTACACCGAGCAGATCCATCCGCTCATGGTGAAGACCTGCGGGGGCTGCCACGGCGCCGAGCCCAAGGACAACGATCTCGATCTGGCCGGCTTCACCACCTCCCAGGCGTTCCTCGCCCGGCCCGCGGTGCTCGAGCACGTGATCGAGCGGCTGCACCTCGGCGATATGCCGCCGCGGGAAGCTCCGCAGCCGAGCGACGCCGAGCGCGAGCAGCTGCTCGGCTGGTTTACCGCGGCGCTCGACGCGGAGGCGGCCGCGCGGGCCGGTGACCCGGGGCCGGTGACGCTGCGGCGGCTGAGCAACGTCGAATACGACAACGCCGTGCGGGATCTCACCGGCATCGACATGCGGCCGACGCAGGCCCGCGAGTTTCCCCCCGACGCCGTCGGCGGCGAGGGCTTCGCGAACGTCGGCGAGGCGATGCCCGTGACGCCCCTGCTCGTGGAACGCTACCTCAAGACCGCCCGCGACGTGGCGGCGCGGGCCGTGCTCCTGCCGACCGGATTCCGGTTTTCGGCCTCGCCAGACCGGCCGGAGTGGACGGCCGAGGCGGAGAAGGCGCTCCGTGCCTTCCATTCCCGCTATTCCGGCCCCGGCGGCGGGCCGCCGCTCGAGCAGCACTTGGCGGCCATGCTCCGCCACCGCGAGAGGCTTGCGAGCGGCGGGCCGGCAGCGCTCGCCGCGGTCGCGGCCGAAGAGAAGCTCAACGCGACATATCTGACGGCACTGTGGACGGGGCTCAGTGGCACGACCGCTTCGCCGACGGAAGACGTTCCCAGGGCGGTCCAGTGGCTGGAGGAAGTCGTCGAGAACGAAGCCGATCACAAACGGCGGCAGGCGACTGTCGAGGCGGGCAGGCAGAGGATCGACGGGGGCTGGGCCAAGGCGAAGCGGGTGCTCTCGGAGTCGAAGGTCGACGAAGGCGGGTCGGTCGCCTTCGAGCAGAAAGTCGCGGTTCGACGCGGCGAGGTTCTGCTCCTGACGGTGCTCCCGAACAAAACGATCGGGGGCGACAGCACGCTCGTCGAATGGACAATCCGCGAGACGACCGGCGAGAACCGCAGGTGGAGCCTTGCCGATCTGATCGACGATCTCCTGAAGGGCAACCCCTGGCAGGCCGAGCACGGGGCCCGCTGGAGCTTCCTGGCATTGTCGCCAAATCCGGTGTTCCTCACCGAGAAGCGCGACACGATCGCGGGGCGATCCGAGTTGAAAGGTTGGAGCCTCGGTGACAGGCCCGCAGCAGGCGTGAATTCCGCGTCCGAGCCGGTGAAACTCGGGGCGGTGACCCTGCCCGCGCGATCGTTCGGCGTGCATCCGGACAACAACCGCCCCGTGGCGGTCGCCTGGACGAGCCCGATCGATGCCGAGGTGGAGATCACGGGCCGCGTCGCCGACGAGCATCCGACCGAGGAGGACGGGGTGTCGTTCGAGGTGGCGCACATCGCCGCACCCGACCTCGGGCAGCCGCTGGCCGATCTGCGAACCGACCTCACCAAACGCGATGCCGGCCCGCCGCCGGCCTCGCTCGGCCTCGTGCGGGAAAAGTGGCGGACGGCCAGCACCGATCCCAAGCCGGTCATGCAGGCGATCAAGGCGCTGCAGGACAGGCTGTTCTGGAGCAACTACCTCCGGCATAATGTGCTGGCGGTCGGGAACGGCGTCCCTGCTTGGGTGGACATGCTCCGAGTGGTGGCCCGTGAGCAGATCCAGGGCGCGGCCCGCGAACCGCTCTTCCGCCTGGTCGCGCGGCAGGTGGCCCCGGCGCAGCCCGGCACCTTCGTGGTCTGGGACCGTCTGCGGTTGGAGAGCGGCGACGGGCCAACGCTGGTTTTGGCGGAGCACCCCGAACTGCGGGCAGCCGTCGAGTCGGCGTGCGGACTCCGGTTTGGCCAGCATCCGCAAGGCCGGCCCGTGCCACCGGCCGCCCTGGTCACAGAGGCAGGTTCCGAGGTCCGCATCGACCTGCAGAAGCTGCCAGCGCCGCTCTTGAAGTCGCTCACACTGCCTCGGTTTATCCGCGCCGATGTGAGCCTCGATGCCGGCAGCCCGGAGACGGCCACGGTCCAGGCTTTGCTGCTCGCGGAGCCTGAGTTCATGGACGCCAAGCAGATCAGAGAAGGGCGGATCAATCCAACTTCATGGCGGTCCGGAGACCCGCTCATCGCGGATGAGCCCGAGCCGCGGGTCGCGCAGATCGTGCATCCGAGTGTCGCCGCCGAGCGGGCCCAGCCGGCGGCGGAGTTTCGCGCCCTTTTTCCACCGGCGGTGCTCTTTGAGCCGATCATCCCGCGGGACGCCCAAGGAAACCTGTTCATGTTCCACCGCGAGGATGAGCCGCTGCGCCGACTCCTGCTCGATGAGCCGGGCCGGGCGGAGCTGGAACGTCTCTGGAGCGAACTGCATTTCCTGAGCGAGGACGCGGTCGCCAACACGCTCATGTATGCGGAACTGCTGAAGCTGTATTCCCAAAAAGGCCAGGCCGAGATGCACTTCTTCATCCAAACTTTTGAAGAACGCTTGAAACGGGATGATGCGGCACTCCTCGCCGATCAGGCCGCCGCCGAGCCCCGCCACCTCGATGCGCTGCTCGCTTTCGCCGCCCGGGCCTGGCGTCGGCCCCTCGGTGCAGATGAACGCGAAACCCTCCTCGCTTCCTACCAAGCGGATCGTGCCGGGGGCATCAAGCACGATCCGGCCCTCCGGGCCACGCTCGCCCGAGTGCTCTCGTCTCCTTGGTTCCTCTACCGCGTGGAGGAGCCGGGACCGGGGCCGCGGTGGCAGCCGGTCTCAGGCGACAGTCTGGCGACGCGGCTGAGCTTCCTCGTCTGGGATTCGATCCCCGACGAACCGCTGCTGGCAGCGGCCCCGCGGCTTCATGAGCCAGCCGTGATGGAGGCTCAACTCCGCCGGATGCTCAAGGACGGTCGGTCCCGCGGCATGGCGGAGGAGTTCGGGGCCCGCTGGCTCGGCGTCCGCGACTTCGTGGCCAACCACGGCCGCTCCGCCAAGGACTTTCCTGAGTTCACGCCGGCCCTGTGCGATGCGCTGGCCGAAGAGCCGGTGCGGTTCTTCGAGGATCTCCTCGTGAACGACCGGCCGGTGCTCGACCTCATCTCCGCCGACGCGGTGGTGGTCAACGACGTGCTCGCCAAGCACTATGGGATCCCGGGTGTGAACGGCCCCGAGTGGCGCCGGGTGGAGAAGGTGGCCGCCCACGGCCGCGGTGGGCTGCTCGGCTTCGGCGCCGTGCTCGCCAAGCAGTCGGCGGCCGCCCGCACGAGCCCGATCAAGCGTGGGGCTTGGGTGGTGCAGATGCTCGGCGAGCGGCTGCCGAACCCGCCTGCCGACGTGCCGCCCTTGCCCGAGACGCCCCCCGCCGGGCTCTCCGTGCGCGAGATCACGGAGTTTCACACGCAGGACCCGCGGTGTTCCGGCTGCCACTCCCGCATCGATCCCTTCGGTATGACGCTCGGGCAGTTCGATGCCCTCGGCCGGCTGCGGCCCGCCGCCGAACTCAAGCCCGGCGAGACCCGGGCCACGCTTCGCGATGGCACCGTGATCGACGACGTCGCCGGCCTGAGAAGCTACATCGCCGGCCCGCGCCGCGACGACCTCTTGCGGTCGCTGGCCCGTAAACTCACCGGCTACGCGCTCGGCAGGGCCGTGCTCCCCTCCGACCGTCCGCTTGTCGATACCCTTACGAAGACGATGGCCGGCGGTGGCCGCTGGTCCGACGCCCTGCTCGTGATCGTGCAGAGCGAGCAATTTCGCTGCATCCGGCCTATGGCCACGGTGGCCGCGGCCTCCCCCTGACTCCGATCGAGCTCCCCATCCGAAAGGATCCATCCATGTCCACCGCATCCACACCCGCCTGCTCACGTCGGACACTGCTCCGCGGACTCGGCGTGTCGATGGCGCT
>JBIIYN010000103.1:0-11587 GCA_044346795.1 Pirellulales bacterium | reverse complement strand
AATCGCTGCAATCGTCAACGGAGTCAGCAAGGGACCCCTCGCAAGAGCCGGAAAGCTCAATTTCGGGCGTTTTTCGTCAGGGGAACAAACGGTTCGCGCAACCACGTGTACGCTTCGCACAACACGATGTTGCCGGCCGTTCCCCGCGACGCGCGGATTCGACCTCGACCCCTGAAGGCGAGGGTATGATCTTGAACTCCGCGTTCGCGGGCCATGGCTGACGCCACCATCCACCCGATCATGCCCGCCATGCCCTCCGACCCGCAGACCAGAAACAGCCTCGGCGGTGAAGCGGTCGTGCCTTGGCGGCCGCTTGCGATGCTCGCCGCGCTGGTGGCGATCGAGGCCTGTCTGGCGGGGTGGATCTATGGCCGCTGGCTGCTGGCCACTCCGGGAAAACGCCCGGTGGCGATCGCGCTTGTGGGCTTGCTCGTGGGACTGTGGGCCCACGTCGAGCGTCACCACGACTCCTACCGGTCGGCGCGGGTCCGCTGGCCGCTGTTCGTGGCACAAGGGCTCGTGTTTGCCGGCATCCTCGCCATGGTGGGCGGCGTGTCCACCGGCACGCCGGACATCGAAGGGCCGGGGTGGAAACGAGTGGTCATGCTCGGCCTGCCCGTGGCGGCATGGCTCGTGTGTTCGCTGGCGGCGATCGCACCCGACCGCGTCCTGCTGGAGTCGTTGCTCGGCGCCGCGGGTTTCTGTGCGGCCGTGGCCGTCGGCGCCTGGAGCATCGGCGATCTGACGCAGGCCTTTTGGACCTACACCGGCGACACGACCGTGACGCTCGTGGAATTCCTGCTCTGGCCGTTCGCCGGCGGGAACGTGGTGAGGCCCGAACCGTTCGTCGTCGGCACGGACGCCTTTCGCGTGCGCATCGCCCCGTCGTGCTCCGGGTTTCACGGCATCGGGCTGATGACGGTGCTGCTGGCCGGTTCGCTCTGGTGGTTTCGCGGGCTCTATCGATTTCCGCAGGCACTGCTGCTGCTTCCCCTCGGCATCCTGCTCGTCTGGCTGGCCAACGTGGTTCGGATCACGGCGCTCATCCTGGTCGGGATCTGGATCTCACCGGAGATCGCCGTGGACGGCTTTCATTCCATGGCGGGCTGGCTCGCGTTTCTCACCGTCGGACTGGGAATCCTGTGGACGACCGCGCGGATGCCGTTCTTCACGAGGGCCGTGACGGCGGGCACCGACCGCCCCCAAGCCTTCGTGCCCGTGGCGGAAAACCTACCATCGGTCGTGGCCGGCGGCGGACGGGCCGCGAACACGCCGACCACCGCCTGCCTGTTGCCCTTCCTCACGCTCACGGGCGTGACCATGCTCACGCGGGCCTTCACGAGCGGCTTCGACCTCCTCTATCCGGTCCGCGTGGTCGGCGTGGCGGCGGTGCTCTGGTGGCTGCGCGGCTCCTACGCCTGGCGGCAGTGCCGCGTCTCGGCCGCGGCGGTGGGGATCGGCGTGGCGGCGTTCGCCGCGTGGATGGCCCTGACCCCGATCGGGGCGATCGTGGCGTCGGTCGTCTTCGGCACGGAGCCCGTGGCACCAGACGCGCTGCAGGCGGCGCGGTCGATCGATCCCGGCCAGTTGGGACGGCTCTGGTCGTTCCTCTGGCTCCTCTTTCGCGTGCTGGGATCGGTGGTCACCGTGCCGATCGCCGAGGAGCTGTTTTTCCGCGGGTTCGTGATCCGTCGCTGTCTCGCGGAAGACGCCGACAGCGTCGCGGATGGCACGTTCTCGTGGTTTTCCTTCGTGGTGTCGTCCGTGGCGTTCGGGCTGCTGCATGGCGACGCCTGGCTGGCGGGGATCGTGGCCGGGATGCTCTTTGCCCTGGCGCTCTACCGGCGGGGCCGGCTCGACGACGCCGTCGTCGCCCATGCGACGACGAACGCGCTGCTGAGCGGCATGGTGATCGCGACCGGCGCGTGGCCCCAGTGGGGGTGAAGGCGGGGCGCGGATGAGCCATCGGGGGATCGGATGATGGAGAGATGGACAGTTTTTCTGCAAAGGATTTTCAAGTGACTTTCGGAACCAGCCGTCGCTCGCCGTATCTCTTTCAAGGCCTTGTCATCGCTGCCCTCATCGTCGCCGCCATCACCGCGGTCGCGATTCCCGTGGCCTGTCGCGCCCGGCGTGCCCGGTGGGTCGCGCAGCTCGGCTCGGCGGCCCGGGAGCGGCTCGCCGCCGGCGAGACGGTGGAGGCCATGAAGCTGTATGGCCTGTATCTGCAGAAGTCGCCGGACGACGCCGCCGCCCATGCCGCCTACGCCACGCTCATGCGCAAGCAGGCCGAACTGCCCGGCAGCGGCCGACGGCAACGGGAGGCGGCCCTCGCCGCGATCAATGATGCCGTCCGCAAAAATCCGGAATCCCTGCCGCTGCGGCGGATGCTCGCGGTGAGCCTGCTCGAACTGGGGCAATTCGGCACCGCTCGGGAGCAGCTCGTCATCCTGCGGGATCAGGCGGCGGCGGCGACGCCCGAGGCGCTCGCGGCGGCCGACATCGACCTCGACGAGATCACGCTCCTCGAGGCCCGCACCTGCCTGTCCACCGACATGATCTCCGACGCCGCCGCGCTGGCCGCCCGACTCACCGGCTTCGATGCGGACGGCAGGGTGTTCGACCCCGCCTGGAAGCCCGGCCGCTTCGTCACCGAGGCATCGGTCCTGCTGGCGACGATCCTCTCCGAGAAGGGTGAGGATCCACGGGCGGCGGAGCGGGTGCTCGCAAAGCTCACGGAGACCGCCCCGGACGACCACCGGGCATGGCTCGCCCTGGCACGCTGGCATGCCGGGCATGGCGACCCGCGGCGGGCTGCCGACGAGATCGCGCGGGCGACGACGCTCGCGCCCGACAGCCGCGACGTGCTGGCGGCCGGCTTCGCGATGGCCCTGTCCGATGGCCGCTTCGACGAGGCGGCGCGGCAGGCCCGCCGGATGTGCGAGCTGTTTCCCGAACTGCCGGACGGCGGGCTGTGTCTCGCGGAAGTGGCCGTGCGGCGTGGCGCGCCGCAAGAGGCCCTCGAGCCGCTGCAGACGGCGCTCGAGCGGCTGCCCGACAACCCCGCGGTCCTGCTTTCGCTCGCCAATGCGCAACTGCTGGCCGGCCGACTCGACGACGCCGGGCGGACCATCCGCGGATTGGTGGAGCGGGCGACGAGGCCGAATCCCGCGGTCGGAATGCTGGAGGCCCGCCTGCTCGTCGCGCGGCGGCAGTGGCTGGCTGCCGTGAAGAAGCTCGACGCAGTCCGTCCGCTCGCTGCCGATTCGGACGATGCGAAGCGGCAGATCGACATGCTGCTGGCGGAGTGCCACGCCAATCTGGGACAGGCTGACGAGCAGCTGGCGGCCGGCCGCCGCCTGCTTGGTGGGGATTCCGGGTCGGTCGCCGCGCGGGCCACGGCCGCCGCCGGCCTCGCGGCCAGCGGCAAGCCCGAGAAAGCTTTGGCGGAATATGAGTCGATCGCCCGCGAGCTCGGGGCGGATCGCGTGGTGCGGCAGCCTCAGGTGTGGCAGCCGCTGCTGCAGCTCCGCTCGGTGCATCAGCTGCGGCTGCCGGTGCACGAGCGGGATTGGTCGCAGGTCGTCGAACTGCTCGACAGCCTCGAGGAATCGGGGGCCGTGCCGGCGGCCGAACTGGTCGTGCTGCGATACGATTCCCTGCTGGCAGCCGGGGATCCCGCGGCGTCCGACTTTCTCACGCGCGCCCTGGAGGACCACGGCGACGAGCCGCAGCTTTGGGAGAGGCTCGTGGTGGCCACCGGACGGCAGGAGGGCCTCGCGGCGGCCCTGCGGCGACTGGAGAGCCTGCCGGCGGGCGTGGTCGACGATCCGCGGCTGCTCATGCTGCGGGCCCGCCTGGCCGCGCGGGCACCGGAGGCCGAGGCCGATGAGATCCTGCTGGGAGTCGAGGCGAAGGCCGCAGCGCTGTCGGCGGAGCAGTCGGGCCGGCTCTTGGCGGCGGTCGCCGCGGTGCGTGCCGCCAGGGGCGATCAGGCCGGGGCGGAACGAGTCTGGCAGGCGCTGCTCGCATCCAACCCTGACGATCTGCCGACCCACTTCGCCCGCTTCGAACAGGCCTACGAGCGCCGGGATGCCGCGAAGGCGGCCGCGGCCGCAGAGGCGATCTGCCGGCTCTGCGGTTCCGACACGGCCAACGGCCGTGCCGTCAAGGCGGCCACGCTGCTCCTGGAGGCCGCGCGGGGAGGATCGCGGTCGGCGGCAGCGCGGGATGGCGGGCCGGCGGCCGGAAAGCCGGCTGCGGAGGATGCCGCCCGCCTCGAGGCGGCGCGAAACATGCTCGTCGAAGCCGAGAACGAACGTCCCGGCTGGCCGCTGCTGCAGCGGCTCGGGGCCGATCTGGAGCTCATGCGCGGAGACGTGCCCGCCGCCATCGCGCGGCTGGAAAAGGGAGTGGCACTGAGTCCCGAGAGCCTGTCCTTCCTTCGTCCGCTGGTGACGCTGCTGGCCGCGTCCAACCGCCAAGCCCGCGCGTGCGAGCTGCTGCGGCAGATCAGCGGCGCGACCGGCGACACGATTGCCTCCGAAGACCTGCGGGTCTGGGCCCGCCGCACGCTCGCGGAAGTGGTCGCGCGGAGCGGCGGCTATCGCGACGTAGAGGAGGCCGTGGCTGGGTTGGCACGCAACCAAGATCGAGACGGGAAGCCGGCACTCCAGGACATGTCCCTTGGCATAGCGATCCTCGCCGGCCGGCCCGAGCCGGCGGCCTGGCGGCAGGCGATCAGTGGGTTCGCGGCACTGGCCGAGCGGCGGCCGCTCACGGACGCCGAGCGGATGCAGCGGGCTGAATTGCTCGAGCGTGCCGGCATGTGGGAGGAATGTCGTGCGGACGTCATCGAACTCGCCGCGCGGCCGGACCTGCCGCCGTTCGTGCTGGCAATGGCCGTCGACATGCTGATCCGTCATGGCGACCATGGCGACCATGGCGACTTGGAGCAGGCGGCGGCCGGTCTGAAGACCCTCGCCGATCGGGAGCCCGCGGGGGCCGGCGTGCTCGTGCTCGAGGCGAGGCTGGCGCTGGCGCGGGGCGACACGTCCACCGCGGTCGCGGCTGTCCGACGGCTTGCTGCCGCGGAGGCGTCATCGACGGACGGCCCGCGGCGGCTGTTGGCGGCGGCTACGCTCCTGGAGGAGTGCGGTGAGAGCGACGAAGCAGACAAGCTGTTTGCCCGCCTTGCCGACCAATCGGCCACGGGCGTGCTCGCCCGGGTGGACTTTCTGGCGCGCCGCGGGCGCACGGCCGAGGCGATCGACATGCTCCAGGCGAACCGGCAGCGGCTGGGCACCGAGCGGTTCATGAAGTCGGCCGTCGCCGTCGTCCGAACGGCGGACGGTGAAGCGGCTGCCGATCAGGTGAAACGAGTCGCCGAATGGTTGGCCGCGGCGGAGAAAGGTGAAAAGGACACTGTCGGGGGCTCGCTGCTGCAGGCCGAATTCTCCGCCTCCCAAGGCCGGCGTGAGGAGGCGGCTAAGCTCTACCGGCAGCTGCTCGGCCGCCGCGACCTGGCGGCGTCGGATCGCGCGATCGTGCAAAACAATCTGGCCATGCAACTCGTCTCGCCGGACACGGCCGCAGAGGCGAAACAGCTGATCGAGCAGGCGCTCGCCGAGCAGGGCCCGCATCCGAGCCTGCTCGACACGCAGGGGCTGGCCTTGCTCGCCGGCGGGGCGTCGCAGGAGGCGGTGACCGTGCTGCGAGAAGCGGCCCTCGACAAGTCGGCGGAGAAAAGCCTGCATCTCGCCCTCGCACTGGTCGCCACGGGCGACACGGACGAGGCCCGACAGGTGTTCGTCGCGGCGCGGGAGCGGGGGCTCGACCGAGGTCGGCTCGATGCCGACGATCGGAAGCGGCTCGCCGATGTCGAGGCCGCTCTCGACCTGCCCGCCGCGCCTCTTCCCGGCGGCCGCCGTCGCGTCAGGTCAGGCGGCGGATGAACCACCACCCGATGGCGAGCTGCGCGACCAGGGCGATGAGCCCCGACTGCGGGTTGCCCGTCGCCACCTGCAGGCCGCCGAATGCGAGGCTCGCGGCGAAGCCGGAGAGCTTCGTTCCCACCTGCAAGAGCCCGAAAGACACGCCTCCATGGCCCGACGGAGCGAGCACGGCGACGGCCGCGCGGAGCAGGCTCTGGATGCCCCCGAGCACCAGCGCCAGCAGGACGGCGAGACCGTGGAGTTGCTGCGTCGTCTGCACGAACCAGGCGAGCACGAGCACCACCATCCAGCCGCCGAAGCAGAGGAGCGTGGCCGGCCTCCTCCCCACCCGCGTGGAAAGCCAGCCGACGACGATCGCCCCCGGGAGAGCCACCGCCTGCACGAGGAGCACGAGCCGCACGAGCGCGGGGCCGTCGAGGTCGAACCGCTGCAGGGCGAGGCTCGAGAACTGGCTGATCGCCGTCTGGACGCCTCCGAGGGCGAGCATCGCGCCAGAGAGGACGGAGGCGAACCGGCGATCCGCGGACCCGGGCGGTGCATGCCACAGCCGCGCGGCGAACGTGCCGAGTGCACGACCGGGCGACGCGACAGACCGGTCGGCGTCGGCGTGCTCGAAGCGGGCGACCGCTGCGGGCACGGAGAAGACCAGCCACCAGCCCGCCGTGAAGGCGAAGGCGAGTCGGAGGCCACCCGCCATGTCGAGTCCCAAGCGGGCGTGGGCGGCGACGACGGCCGTGGCGATCACCAGCGCGACTGCGCCGCCCGCATAGCCGGCGGCGAATCCGAAGGCGGAGAGGCGATCGGCATCCCGCTCGCCGGCGACTCGTCGCAGCAGACTGCCGGTGAACACCTGCGCCACGTCGAACCCGACGCAGGCCGCGACGACCGCGGCCACGACGGCGAATCGGGCCTGGGGCGGTGCGGCGGCCAGCGTGACGAGGCTCCCCGCCCCGACGCAGGTGGCGACGACGAGCGCCCGCTGGTGGCCGTCGCGGCGATCCGCCCAGGCCGCGGCCCACGGCACCAGCACGGCGGAGACGAGCATCGCCGCCGCGAGCGTCCATGACCAGATCACGCCGGCCGAGACGCCCCACCCGCCCGTCGCGAAGACCAGTTTCTCGACGTAGGCCACGACGAGCGTGATGAGCACGGTGGAGAACGCGCTGGCGGCCCAGTCGAGCAGGATCCAGGCGATGCGGGCGAAGCCGCCGGGGCTTGGAGACGGAGACGCGTGGCTGGTCATGCCGACAACTCCAGGCGGTATCAAGCTGCTGTGGTGGTGTGCATGGTCGGCCGGCAACTCCAGCGGCGTGTTGCGGCCTCAGGCCATGGCGGTCTGGCAAAGTCGCCGGCGTGCCGGCGACGGATCCCGGCGACGAATTCCGGTCAGCGGTCAACGAAACGTCGGCAGATCGACCGGCCCCGGGGCCGTCGCCGTTCGGGCGGCATTGCCGGCCGATTCGGGCAGCGAGACGAAGACCTTGGGCTTGGTCAAGTCGACGCCTCCGGCGAGGGCGCCGCCGCTCTCCGGCCCCATGACGTTCTTCGTCGATCCCTTGCGGATCACCCGGCCGGCGAACTCGGGCTCCTCATGGATCTCACCATCCTGGAAGGGACCTGCTCCGAAATACCACCGGTCGCGGGAGTGGCTCGCCACCTGTTCCAAGCCGCTCTGCCAGATCGGCCGGCCCGTCTCCCGTTCGTATGCATAGACGCTCAGCTTCGCGACGCCACGCTGCTCCGACCGTTTGGCGACCGCGAGCTCCGGCGTGGACGTGTCGTGCCCGTTGAGCGTCATGCTCGTCGCGGGGAGCCCGACCACGACGGAACTCCGGTCCGTCCCGACCGTGCCGGCCCGCGCCTCCACCACCACCACCGCCGAATCACGATCCTTGGCGAGCAGGCAGCCCGAGGCGAGCAGCTGGTGCCGCAGCGCACTGGCGAGATACTTGCCGTCCGCGGCATCGTCCATGAAGGCGGTATCGAGAAACACCTTCTGTCCTGCGAGTGGCCGGACGTCGATTCGCATCACGGCCCGCTCGATCGCCTCGGAGATGAGCAGCTGCTCCGTCGCAGTGCGTTTGGAATCGCTCATCCGGGTCGTGCCGCAGCCACTGAGTGCGAGGATGATCATCATCGCCGGGATCGACGACGGCGGAGTCCGATCTGGAAAGCGAACGGAGATGGGGAGCACATCGCTCATCTGATGCCCCATCGGTTTCCAAAGTGATGCCACACGGGCGGAGGTCCAACGCTCCGGGGAAAATAGCAATCTGCGCCAGATGACGAAATGCCACCCTCACCTGAGCCAATACCCGCGTTTTCCAGTGAGTCTGCCGCGGCTCGAACCCCGACGAGCCGCGGCGAGAAGCCGACCGACTTCCCCTACGACCACGACTTCGCCGTGCATCGGGCCCTGTTCGAGGCCTGCGGCCTGCCGCTCGACCGATGATCGAGGGCGTTCAGTGTGCGGAGCTTAAGGTCGCGGATCCACGGCAAAGAGCGAGGCTACCAACACACAGTGGTGCAGTGCATGCGAGAACTCCACAAGTGGTCCGACGTGCAGGTGTTGGATCGGCCATTCGACTCCGAGGTCACTCTCCAGCAGACGTGATCCGGAGCACCGTTCCTGGAAGTCGTAGATCATGATGAGGGCGATCACCCGACACTTCACACCTTGCCAATATGCTGGCAAACTGCCGACTTACCGACGCTTTCGGCTGAAACCGTTTTTCACGATGTTTTTCATTTTCCAGCCGGCACGATAGAGCGGACGAGTCAGCCGCTCTCTTAGGCAAGTTCCCAGGGGATAGCCCATCGTCCAAAGTCGCAGGCTCGAGTATCCCGTGAAATCTATCAAGAGTTTGCGGAGCCGCAGGGGGTCCTCGCGATGCGCGTACGGACCGACACCGCGGCGTGAGACCGCGTCGATGACGCTGTCGGCACTGGACTGCGGTTGTGAAAAGGCCGGGATGACGTCCCAGAACTCGACGTCATTTCGCCACAAAAACGGCCAGTCCGCCGGATTGACAATTCGATACCGGTCCGAGCATTGGAGCGCGATCAGTGCGGCGGCGCGATTCATCAGGTACGCGTATGTCCCAAACGCCGGGTCGAGGTGACGGCGCAAGGTGAGGGGCATAGCCTGACCGCTACCCCGCACTTCGCGTTGCTCCATTACATACGGCGAGTGATTGACGTTGAGCTGCACAATCGTCGGCTCATGCACACCCCGTAAGGCTCCCTCAAGCAGGCGCGGGTCATGGTGCAGTTTCGCGTCATCTTCAAGGATGAGCGCCCAGTCGGCATGGGATTCCGCAAATCGCCGGTAGATCATCTGGTGCCCGATGGCACAGGCGACAGCCCCGTCACTCAGGTGGGCTCCGTAGGCAAGCACTGCGGCCTTTTGATCCACTCGCGATCCGAGCACACCGGCAGGAGCGACTCGAGCATCTATACCTTCGACGAGTGTGCACGAGATGCCGAGTGCCTGCAGGCGGCTCAACACGCCTTGGCCGCGAAACCGTTCCCCGGTGAGACCCAGCATATAACACACGAAGCCCTGGCCTTGTTCGGCGTGGCCATCACCGGGGTTGTCGGCATGGTGATCCATGGAAAGGCTTCCCAGGCATCAGGCAGTCATCTGCGGCAGGATTTCGGCGGGAGACCCTGACGCTACCACCCGGCCACCTTCGAGGCGATAGACGATGTCGCAGTCGGCAAGCGTCGACAGCCGATGAGCGATGATGATGATCGTCTTCTGGCCGTGCATGGAGTTGATAGCGGCCATCACTTCAGCCTCCGTGGCGATGTCCAGAGCGCTGGTTGCCTCGTCGAGAATAAGGATGCTGGGGTTTTGATACAGGGCTCGCGCGATACCAATCCGCTGTCGCTGTCCTCCGGACAGTCGCACCCCCTGCTCGCCTATCGCCGTGTCGATGCCGTCGGGGAGCGTCGCAATGAAGTCAGTGAGACGAGTGGCTGCGAGCACCTCTTCGATACGATAACAAGAGACATCGGCTTCGTCGAGCCCGAAGACGATATTGCGGCGAATCGTGTCATCCAAAAGATAGATTGTCTGCGGCACGTACCCTACCCGTCCGTGCAACGCAGGAGCCGAGGGGCTATGGACATCGATGCCGTCCACAGCCACCCGGCCTCGAGTGGGCGTGAGCAGCGACAGGATGACGTCCACCAGCGTCGATTTGCCAGCGCCACTGCCGCCCAGAATCCCGACGGTGCTACCTGGGGCAATCGAAAGTGATACGTCACTGAGGACGTTGACCGGGGAGTCGGGGTAGCGGTAGGAGATGTCCTCCACCGTGAGCCCACCCGCGCCGGCGGCGAGCGTGTCCCGCGTGACCGCCGGCTGGGATTCGAACCACGCGAGTTCAGTGGCGATTGCGTGTACGGCTGGAGCGGCGTTTTCGACCGTCTGCGCGTTGGAAAGGAGTCGCGCAGCCGACGGGAGCAGACGGAACGCGGCAGCCGCGAACAGGGCCAGGATCGGGAGGACCGCCGAGGCGGCCATGCCACTCCAGAACAGCACGGCCGTGAGGACGACAACCGTCGCCACTGCGACGAGTTCATACCAGAGCCGACCGTACTGGAAGATGGCGTTCTGCCGCTGCCACACGAGCATAGCCTGCCCGGCGCTCTGTTCGAAGCGAGACTGAAAGAATGACTCCCTTCCGCTGACCTTGATCGGCTTGATCGCATGGAGTCCTTCCTGAAGATGCTTGAGTCGCTCCCGTTCGTAGTGTTGGCGTCGCTTGCTCCACTGCCTCATCTTCACGTCCACGATCTTTTGAAACACGACGGTGGCGACGCCAAAGACGGTCACGGCCGTCACCGCCGCCAGAGGGCTCAGCCAAAACAGCAACCCCGCCAGGCCGCAGAACACCACGACTTCGGTCACGACGATGATCATCGAGGCCACGGCTTGCGTGAAGATGGTCACTTCGGTGGTCGCGGTCGCGATCAGTTGCGACGAGTTGTGCTGCATGTGGAAGGTCCATGGTCGCCGTAGGTACGAAGCCATCAGTCGGCATGAGACGGATAGGGCCACGTTCGCTACAAACTTCGACTGCTGCCAGATCACGAAGGCACTGACAACTGCTTTTGCGACTCCGAGCAGGAGCAGGATGCCGAGCCCCCAGAACAGCGGCTGATGACGCAGCGAAGGGTAGGAGTCCAGGAGCCAAGTCGGCAATAACACCGTAACTCCCGGGCCGCTGCCGCCGGCGAAGAGGCGGCCTACGGGCATGATTGCACCCAGGCTCGCAGCCTCGAAGACCATTCCGATCAGGATGAGGCAGCCCTGAAGACAGGCCTGCCGTTTCTGACGGGGCGTGAGCAGGGAAAGGATGACGCGGGAGGTGTCTTTCATGAGCTTTATCGTACGGCTTGCGCTGAGTCAGGACATGCCGCCTTACACCGATTAAGATCGCGTCTCATCGGGTCGGTGACGGCCTATGTCGTTATGGTTGCGCGGTCACCGTCCGCAACGGCCTGGTGATGATGCCTCGGCAAGCCATGGGCGATCGACTCCCGCGTGGCCATCATCGCCGGAGCGATGAAAGGGAGCTGATCAACGACAATATCATCGAACATCGAACCCATCCAGAAAACGG
>JBIIYN010000102.1:0-11594 GCA_044346795.1 Pirellulales bacterium | reverse complement strand
ACCAGCCGACGGAGGTCGGCCAAGGCAAGCTCGGCACGATGCCGAGGCTTGCCGTGAAGACAGTCCCCGGGTTTCCACCCGGGGCTTTTATGGGAGTGGTAACGCGACCATCGAAGGTGGTGTCGCGCCGATAAAAGCCCGGAGCGGAAGCGACGGGACGGGGCCAAGAAGAACCCACCATTCTGCTCGCTTGAACCGAACGCCATCGGCTGCGCCCCGCCCCGTCCGGCCGGGACCGAGAAAACCCGCGGACGCTTTCGGGTGGCCTGTCGCCGATTTCGGGCCACGGTAGGATTGAGGCCGTTTTCCGGTTCTCTCCCCGTTCTGACCGGCTCCCGAAGGATGTTGTCGATGCGCCCCATCAAGAAGCTGCTGGTGGCCAACCGCAGCGAAATCGCCATCCGTGTCTTCCGCTCCGCCCACGAACTCGGCATGCGGACGGTGGCGATCTACGCCCACGAAGACCGCTTCGCCCTCCACCGCTTCAAGGCCGACGAATCCTATCTCGTGGGCCGTGCCGGCGAGCCGATCCGCTCCTACCTCGACATCGAGTCGATCGTGGCCCTGGCCAAGGAGCACGACGTCGACGCGATCCATCCCGGCTATGGGTTCCTCTCCGAAAACCCCGAATTCGCGGCGGCCTGCCAGAAGGCGGGGATCGTGTTCGTGGGGCCGCGGGTGGAGCTCCTCCAGACGCTGGGCGACAAGACCGCCGCCCGCGATCTGGCGAAGCGGGCGGGCGTGCCGATCCTGGCCGGCAGTTCGAAGCCGGTGAGCGGCTTCCAGGATGCGCTCGCGATCGCGAAGGAGCTGGGCTGGCCGGTGATCATCAAGGCGGCCCACGGCGGCGGCGGCCGCGGCATGCGGGTCGTCCGCGGCGAGGACGAGCTGGCGGTGGCCCTCGAGAGCGCGCAGCGGGAGAGCAAGACGGCCTTCGGCAGCGCGAGCGTGTTCGTGGAGAAGTTCATCCAGCGGGCGCGGCACATCGAGGTGCAGCTGCTCGGCGACCTGCACGGCGATCTCGTGCACCTCTTCGAGCGCGACTGCTCCGTGCAGCGGCGGCACCAGAAGGTGGTCGAGATGGCGCCCGCCCCCAACCTCTCGCAGTCGATGCGGGAGGCGATCTGCCAGGCGGCGCTCTCGATCGGCCGCACCGCCCGCTATGAGAACGCCGGCACGGTCGAGTTTCTCGTCGACGCCGATGCCGACCGGTTCTACTTCATCGAGGTCAACCCGCGGATCCAGGTGGAGCACACCGTCACCGAGGAGATCACCGGCATCGACATCGTCCGCCGGCAGCTCCGCGTGGCGGAGGGCTGGAAGCTCTCCGACCCTGAGATTGGTCTCGGCGACCAGGCGCAGATCCGATCGATGGGCGCGGCGATCCAGTGCCGCGTCACGACCGAAGACCCCGAAAATCGATTCCTTCCCGACTACGGCCGGATCACCGCCTACCGGTCGGCCAGCGGCATGGGCATCCGGCTCGACGCCGGCACCGCCTTCTCGGGCGCGGTCGTCACGCCCTATTTTGACTCGCTGCTCGTGAAGGTGACGGCGCGGGGCCTCACCCACCAGGAGGCGGCCGGCCACATCGAGCGGTGCCTCCAGGAATTCCGCGTCCGCGGCGTGAAGACCAACATCCCGTTCCTTATCAACCTCGTCACGCACGAGGATTTCCTGGCGGGCCGCTGCACCACCCGCTTCATCGACGAGACGCCGGCGCTCTTCGACTTTCCCGTCCGCCGCGACCGGGCCACGCGGGTGCTCGAATACCTCGCCGACGTGATCGTGAACGGCAACCCGCTCGTGAAGGGCCGGCCGGCGGCGGCCCGCCGCCATCCGGCGCCCATGCCCGAGTTCGACCGGCTGGCCCCCGTGGCGGCCGGCACGCGGACGAAGCTCCAGGAACTCGGGCCCCGGAAGTTCGCCGAGTGGCTGCGGGAGCAGCAGCGGCTCTTCATCACCGACACCACCATGCGCGACGCGCACCAGTCGCTCCTGGCGACCCGGATGCGGTCGTACGACATGCTCGCGGTCGCCGACGCCTACGCCCATCTCGCGCCCGGCCTCTTCTCGCTCGAGATGTGGGGCGGCGCGACGTTTGACACCTCGATGCGGTTCCTCAAGGAATGTCCCTGGGACCGGCTCAGCCAGCTGCGGGAGCGGGTGCCCAACATCCTCTTCCAGATGCTCCTGCGGGCGAGCAACGCCGTCGGCTACACAAATTATCCCGACAACGTCGTGCAGGCCTTCGTGAAGGAATCGGCCGCCGGCGGCATCGACGTGTTCCGCGTGTTCGACCCGCTCAACTGGGTGCCGAACATGAAGGTGGCGATGGACGCGGTGATCGACTCCGGCGCGATCTGCGAGGCGGCGATCTGCTACACGGGCGACGTGCTCGATCCGAAGCGCACGAAGTATTCGCTCGATTACTACGTCAAGCTCGCGAAGCAACTCGAGAAGCTCGGCGCCCACATGCTCGCCATCAAGGACATGGCGGGCCTGTGCAAGCCGTTCGCCGCAGGCCGGCTGGTGAAGGCGCTCCGCGACGAGATCGGCATCCCGATCCACTTCCACACCCACGACACCTCCGCGGCCTCGCTGGCGAGTGCCCTCGAGGCGGCGCGGGCCGGCGCGAGCGTGGTCGATGCGGCGATGGCCGCCTTCGCCGGCCTGACCAGCCAGCCGAACCTGAACGCGATCGTGGAGGCGGTCCGCAACACGCCGCTCGATACGGGCCTCGCGCCCGACCCGCTGCGGCATCTCTCCCACTACTGGGCGGCCGTCCGCGAGCACTACACGGCGTTCGAGTGCGGCATGAAGGCGCCCGACGCCGACCTCTACCTCCACGAGATGCCGGGCGGCCAGTTCACGAACCTCCTCGAGCAGGCCAAGGCCCTCGGTCTGGGCGATCGCTGGGAGGAGGTCTGCCGGGCCTATGCCGACGTGAATCAACTGCTCGGCGACATCGTGAAGGTGACGCCGACGAGCAAGGCGGTGGGAGACCTCGCGCTCCTGCTCGTGACCAACGGCATGCAGGCGTCCGACCTGCTCTCCGACTCCCGCGAGATGGCGTTCCCCGAATCGGTGGTCGATCTGCTGGCGGGCCGGATGGGCCAGCCGCCGGGAGGTTTCCCACCGGAGGTGGTGAAGCGGATCGTCCGCGCGGGCGACGTGGTCACGGGCCGGCCGGGCGAGTCGATGCCGCCGGCCGACTTCAAGGCGGCGGAGAAGAAGGTGGCGGAACTCGTCGGACGGACGGCCGCGCCGCGGGAGGTGCTGTCGTGGCTCCTCTATCCGCGGGTGTTCCAGGATTACGTGCAGCACGCCGCCAGGTATGGCAACGTCAGCGTGCTGCCGACGCCGGCGTTCCTCGAGGGCCCGAAGCCGGGCGAGGAGTTGCCCATCGACATCGAGCCGGGCAAAACGCTGGTGGTGCGGCTGCTGACGGTGGGCGAGCCGCATGCCGACGGCACGCGGACGGTGTTCTTCGAGCTGAACGGCCAGCCGCGGAGCGTGACGATCGCCGACAAGAGCCTGGAGGCGAAGATCCAGCGGCGACCGAAGGCGACGGTGGGGGATGCCCGCGAAGTGGGCGCCCCGATGCCGGGCCTGATCGTGACGGTGGCCGTCCGGCCGGGCGACATGGTGACGAAGGGGCAGAAGCTCCTGAGCCTCGAGGCGATGAAGATGGAGACGACGGTCTACGCCGAGCGCGACGGCAAGGTGGCCGAGGTGCTCGTGAGCCCCGGCACGCCGGTCGAGGCCGCGGAGCTGGTCGTCCGGTACGCTGACGCGTAACGACACGGCCGCAAAGCCATCCATGGCCTTTGCGGCCTCGAGCCCGGTGAAGGAACGCCAAGGGTTCCATTACCGGGCGGCCCGCCATCCTGGCGGGGTCATACGCTAAGCCGACGCCTGACGCACGGCCGCCGGCTTGCTGCGGCGAATCAGCCAGCCGTCGCTCGAGCCCTGCCGGCGTCACCGTCGCGGCATGAGGGTGTCAGTGCCGCATGTCGCGGCGGTAGCGGCCGGACGTGAGGCCAGCACGGCTGCGAAAGAGATTGGCGAGGTGCTGCACCGACGCGAATCCGGCTCGCCGCGCGATCGATTTGAGCGGCAGTTCGGTCTCGAACAGATCCGCCTTCACGCGGGCCAGCCGCACCTGCATGATCGCGCTTGTGGCCGACTGGCCGACGGCTGCGTTGAGCAGCAGGGCGAGTGCCGCGGCGGCCTCGTAGCCCACCGCGGAGGCATTCACGTCGACGCTGCTCAGCGAC
The DNA here is from genome assembly GCA_044346795.1 of Pirellulales bacterium. GTDB lineage: Bacteria > Planctomycetota > Planctomycetia > Pirellulales > UBA1268 > CAMCQY01. The sequence goes on along the minus strand of JBIIYN010000102.1, from coordinate 7,314 downwards.
GGCGACGAGGCGCGGCAGAAGACCTCGTCATTGTCGATCCCGAGGACGGCCACGTCGCCAGGAACCTTCAATCCCAGCGTGAGTGTTGCATCCAGGACGAGGTGCGCCTGCTCGTCGTCGCAGGCCAGAATCGCGACCGGCCGCGGCAGGGAGCCGAGCCAGTTCATGAGACCGGTCATTTCCGCGTGCGACCAGTGCGCGGGGCGGGCAAGGAGCCGCCTCGCCTGGAAGCAATGGCCCGCAACGCCGGCCTGCCGCGCCCGCTCCAGAAACCGTTCGCGCCGGATGTCGATCCAGCTCTTTCCGAGCCGAAACAGGTCGCACCAGGCGACATGCCGAAAGCCACGCTCCCTAAAATGGTCGAAGGCGAGATCGGCGATCGGCACGTTGTCCACGCCCACGAGCGGCAGGCCGGCCGCGGGCACGCCCCCCGCACGTCGATCACCGGCAGTGCCGTGGACCGTACGGCTTTCGCCATCGCCGGCGAGTCGCAGCGAACGATGATGCCGTCTCCATCCCACGACCGCAGCCAGGACGGCGGCCGGTCGCCGATGTTGCGGGGCTCGAGCCGCAACGACCAGGCAGGATGCTCCGCGGCGTATCGCGACACCCCCGCCACGATCTCTCGCCCGTGGCCCCGCGAGGTCTCGACGATCACGGCCACACGGGTGCGAGCGGGTTGCATGGCTCTGGGTTTCATCGCTGCGAGAGACGGGCCGTGGGGGGCTGACAATATCCGGCAATAGTGTGAAGCATCTCGGCAATCGACGAAAGCCCCTTCGCTGCGCAGAATCAAGGTTTTCAGCGGCCAAAGGCTGACGGATGAGCCGGTACGACATCCATGCGTGGAAGTGCGACAGGCCATCGGCGGTTCAGGGCCCGCGGCCGCTGGTCCGCGACGCCGGGATCGCCGGTCAGGTGGAAACCGCCCTGCGCGAGCACTTCGGCACAAGGCACGTCGCCGTGAGCCCCGGGGGCGGCCAGGGAAGCCATCTCACGTGGGAGGCCGTGATCGACGGCCAGCCGCTTTTCGTGCGGGTCGAGAACGGACCGGAGCACGACGATCACCTCGCGGTCGAATCGGTGATCCTCGACGGCGTGCGAGACGCCGGGGTGCCCACGCCGAAGGTCGTCGGCTGCGACGCCACCCGCAGCCGAGTCTCTTTCGCCTGGCAGGCACTCGAGTGGATTTCCGCTCCCGACCTCAACCGCTGGCACAAGGCCGGCACGCTCGATACGCCGCTGATCGCCTTCGCCATCGGGGCGGCCGTGGCCCGCTGGCAGGCCATCGCGGTGAAGGATTTCGGCGTGCTCGATGCGTCGCTCCGCGGCGGCCGCGGCACGTATGCCGAGTATTTCCTGCTCAACCTCGATCGGCATCTGCCCTTTCTCGTCGAGCGCGGCTTCCTCACGGCGGCGGAGCAGACGGAGATCGCCGCGGAGATCCGTCGGCACGAGCCGCTGCTCGCGGTCGACCGGGGCTGTTTTGTCCACAAAGACCTCGCCCTCTGGAACGTGCTTGGCACGCCGCAGGAGATCCTCGCCTTCATCGACTTCGATGATTCGATCAGCGGCGACCCGCTCGACGACCTCTCGCTCCTGGCCTGTTTTCACGACGCCACGTTCCTGCAGGCGGCCCTCGCCGGCTACACGAGCCTGCGGCCGTTGCCTTCCGACCATCTCCGCCGGTTCTGGCTGCATCTGCTTCGCAACCTGATCGTGAAGGCGGTCATTCGCACGGGGAATGGGCTCTTCGAACGTGACGACGGATACTTTCTGATCGGCAACGGCAGCAGCGGCGCGGCGCTACGGCACTTCACGCGCGAGCGGCTGCAGCTGGCGCTAAATGGCCTGCGCGAAGAAAAGGGGCTCGACGACCTATGACGACACGTCTGACACTCGGGACCTGGCTTTCGGTCGGGTCGCCCGTGATCGCAGAACTGGCCGCGGTGTGCGGGCTCGATTGGGTGCTTCTCGACCTCGAACACGGCTGCGGCTCCGACGCCGACGTGCCCGATCAGCTCAGGGCGCTTCGCGGCGGCCCGACGCGGGGGATCGTGCGGGTTCCCTGTGATCGGCCCGATCTCGTCGCCCGCATGCTCGACCAGGGCGCGGATGGAGTGATGATGCCGCACGTCGATCGGGCGGAGCAGGCCGAGCGGCTCGTGCGGGCGGCCTCGTATCCGCCGCGTGGGCAGCGCGGGGTGTCGCGGACGGTGCGGGCCCACGACTACGGCCTGCGGCCGCTCGACGGCCGGCCCGCCCCGATGCTGATCGCGCAGATCGAGACGCTCGATGCCGTCGATGAAGCCGCCGCCATTACAGCGGTCGATGGCATCGACGTGCTCTTCGTGGGGCCCGCCGACCTGCAGCATGACCTGGCCGTGCGGCAGCCGGCGGCGGGGTCAGGCTTCGAGGATTGCCTGGATCGCGTCGTGGCAGCCGCGCGTGCGGCGGGCAAGGCCTCGGGCATCCTCGTCCGCGAGCCGGGCGACCTCCCGCGGCGGGCCAAGCAGGGATTCTCGTTCGTGGCGGTCGAGTCGGACGTGGCGATCCTCAGAAACGGGTTTCGCGGCCTCGTCGACCTCGGACAGTCGCGGCAAGGGTGAGACGCAGGGCAGACCATGCTGCACGGAAAGCGTGGCTTCCGAACAGAAAAGCCGCGCCACCTCGGTGCCGGGAAGGGCCTGGGACTGCACTCCATCACACGCTCATCACCAGTCACACGCTTGTCGAAGTGCCGTTGACCGTCCTATCCTTATGGGACTCATGGCACGAATCTACATCGAAACCTCGATTCCCAGTTTCTATCACGAGGAACGATCGGAGCCTGAGATGCGGGCCCGTCGTAACTGGACACAGCGATGGTTCGATGCCGCTCGTGCGGGTTCAGACGAGCTTGTGACAAGCCTCGCAGTGGAGGCGGAACTACGCGGCGGAAACTTTCCGCATCGCGATGCGGCGTTGGAGTTGATTGCCGGCCTTCCGCTGATCGACCTGGATGAATCAGTAGCAGAAATCGTGGACGCCTACATCGCCCATCGTCTGATGCCAAACGATCCACAAGGCGACAGCCTGCACCTGGCGGCGGCTTCGTTTCACCGCTGTGATTTCCTTGTCACGTGGAACTGCCGCCATCTGGCAAACGCCAATAAATTCGGGCATATCCGTCGCGTGAATGGTATCCTCGGGATCGGCAACCCCGTCCTCGTTACCCCATTGGAAATGCTGCAAGAGGAGACCACCGATGAACAGCTTGACTGAAGTTCGGCGAGTCAGAGCGGAAATGTCGAAAGCAGCTGGGCACGATGTCCGGCGGTTGATCGCCACGATCAACGCGGCCCGCGAAAAACTGGTTGGCCGGATCATATCGCCCGGCTCCGCCGCAGAGACGGTTGCTCAAGCAAAGACGGGAAGTCCTCAGTCTCGTTAATCTCACGTCTGCGTTCCCGCGGCCGCGCCGCTTGATGCGATGAAAAGGGATCACTTCGGGGCCCCGGCTTGGCGGCGGGCGAGAGGCCGGCTGATGAGCATTTTCCGCTTGGATTTCGGACCGGTGAGCTCCTTGGCCAACACGTCGGCCTCGGTGAACCGCGAGAGCAGGATCTCGCCATCGGTGTCGCGGTTGCGGTCGTAGGAGATGAAGATCGTGCCGTCCGGGGCCTGAAAGCCGTCGGGATACGAAATGCCCTTGCGCTCGTCGAGCACGAGTCCCCCCTGCCAGTTTGCGCCGTCGTCGTCGGAAAGCCACGCGCTCAACTGCACGCGGCCTTCGTGGGCGTCGACCTTGTCGCCGTGCTTAACGAGCAGCAGCCTGCCCGAGGCGAGCCGGCGAACAAAGAAGCGGGCGTTGGGCTGACGGATGCCCGGCGGCTCGGTCGGCTCGGCCCACGTGCTGCCGCCGTCGGTCGAGGTCGACTGCATGATGCCCTTCGCCGTCCGGGCGAGCATCCACAGCGACTTGTCTCGCCGCTCGACGATCATGTGCTCATGCCAGTCGGGATTGGGAAACTTCACCGCGGCCCGCCGCTGCCAGGTCGCGCCCTTGTCGGTCGAGACGAACACATTCGCACCGCGGAACCGGTCGAGCTCCGGAAAGAGCCCCCGGAAGGGGCCGAACATTGGTGGCCAATAAATGGGGCCAAGGCCATCTCGTTGGTCGAGCGAGAGGGGGAGCATCAATTCGCCGTTCGAAAGCACGGTGGGCTTGTTGAGCATCACGCCGTGCCAGATCCGGCGCGGCGCCGACCATACGGGCGTTTCGGCGTCGGGATCGTCGCACACGCTCGCCCAGACGCCCCCGCGGCCGTCGAACATATCCATGCTCTGGTCGAAGAACAGCCAGAGCCGGCCCAGCGGATCGGTCCAGAGATTGCCGACAAGGATGCTGCGGTCTCGGGGGAGATTGGGCGAATGTGAGTCCACCACCAGTCGCGGTTTCGACCACGTCTCGCCCTCGTCGTCACTCGTGGCCAAGACGAAGAACGCCTTGGGGCTGTCGCCGCCCGCGACCCAGCAAGCCCAGAGCCTGCCCTTGGGCGTGCGCTCGATGCCGATCGTCATGCCGTAGTCGAGCTTGTCATAGTCGTATTTCGGCAACGGCGATGTGTCGAGCACGGGCGGGATGAGCGCGAGATCCGCAACGCGGCGCAGCGTGTCTCGTTCGTAGGCCCGCACCTCGGCGGGCGACATCGCCGCAAAACCCGCCTCGGGCGAATCGTCCGCGAGCAGGGTATGGCAGCCGACGAGCAGGAGGCCGCCGAGGGCCGCGAGGAGACACTTCATCGGGATTGGTTCGCTTTCCGTATCAGGCCGGGATTGGCAGCGCATTGAAGGCTTGGGGGAACTTCGCCGCCGGGCATGGTGTCGAGTGTGTCGCCGGCCTTCCCAACTGACCATTGCCTTGATTCGTACATTGTTTGCGGCTTTTGGGCAGGCCCTTCCTGCGGCCGTTGGAAAAGTGAAAAGTATCGGGGCTGATCGACGGCGGCTTTGGCAGCACACGGTCATCGCGACGCCTGCGACAAGAAACAGGAGACGACCGAAAATGAAACTGAACGCCCCCGCTTTCATACCCCGTGCTCACACAGTCTGCGCCGTGCTCGTGATTGCCGCATGCGGCTGTGCCGCGCCTGCCCCAGAGCCGCCCAGCGAGCGACCCTTCCTGCAGCCGCCCGCATACATCGGGCCGGCGAAGCCGCCGCAGGCGGTCACGAACCGCGCCTTCACCGGCATCCCGAGCATGGCGGTGGCGCCGGGCGGCAGGCTCTGGGCCACCTGGTACGCCGGTAGGACGCCCGCCGAGGATCAGAACAACTACGTGGTCCTCGCCACCAGCGGCGACGACGGCCGCACCTGGCAGGAGGTGCTCGTGGTCGATCCCGACGAGGCCGAGCCGGTGCGGGCCTACGATCCCGAACTGTGGGTCAGTCCCGACGGCCGTCTCATCCTGTTTTGGGCGCAGGCGATCGGCCACGACGGCGCTATCGGAGGCGTCTGGACGCTCACGATTACGAACCCCGACGACGCCACGCCCCGCTGGACCGGACCGACGCGGATCACCGACGGCATCATGATGTGCAAGCCGACGGTGCTTTCGACCGGCGAATGGGCGCTGCCGGCATCGACCTGGCGAACCACCGACTCGAGCGCCCGCATGGTCGTGTCGACCGATCGCGGCCAGACCTGGGCCGTCCGCGGCGGCTGCCACCTGCCGGTCAAGGACCGGGAGTTTGACGAGCATATGTTCGTCGAGCGAAAGGACGGCTCGCTCTGGTTGCTCGCCCGCACTCGCTATGGCATCGGCGAGAGCACGTCGACCGACGGCGGCCGCACCTGGCCGGAACTGAAGCCCTCGACCATCCTGCACCCCTCGGCGCGGTTCTTCATCCGGCGGCTCTCGTCAGGCAACCTCCTGCTCGTGAAGCACGGCCCCATCGACGAGAAGACCGACCGCTGCCGGCTCACAGCCTTCATCTCGAAGGACGACGGCCGGACCTGGGGCGGCGGCCTCCTGCTCGACGAGCGGACGGGCGTCTCCTACCCCGACGGCCAAGAAGGGCCTGACAGGCTGATCCGGATCATCTACGACTACAGTCGCACCGGCGATCAGACGATTCTGATGGCAGTCTTCCGCGAGGAGGATGCCGCGGCCGGCGCGGCGGTGAGCGGCGCGGTGAAGCTCCGTCAGCTCGTGAGCCGCGGGTCGGGTGGCTGAGACCACGGCCCCGATGAGGCATCCACGAGGCCTTCATGATCCGCTTCCTCAACTGGTTCAACAATCTCTATCCGGTGTGGCTCGTCAGCCTCGCGGCGATCGCGTTCTACAAGCCGCAGACGATGCTGTGGTTCGACACGCCGTGGATCTTCTGGTCGCTGGCGGCTTCGATGCTCGGCATGGGACTGACCTTGAGCCTCGACGATTTCAAGGCGATCGGCCGCATGCCGGGGAGCGCGGCGCTGGGGTTCGTGGCGCAATACACGATCATGCCGCTCTGCGGATGGCTGGTGGCCACGCTGCTCGATCTCGACCCTGGGCTGGCCGTGGGCATCATCCTGGTGGCCAGCTGTCCGGGCGGCATGGCATCCAACGTGATCACCTATCTCGCGAAGGCGAACGTCGCGCTCTCCGTGGTGCTCACGCTCGCGTCCACGTCGCTGGCCTTCTTCTTTACGCCGATGTGGACGAGCCTGCTGGCTGGAAAATACGTTCCCGTCGATGCCTGGGCCCTCTGCCTGTCGGCCCTGCAACTGACCGTCGCCCCCGTCGTGCTCGGCGTGCTCATCCGCTGGAAACTGCCGCGGATGGCGGATGCCATCGGCGCCTGCGGGCCGACCTTCGCCGTCGTGGCCCTCACACTGGTGAGCGCCGGCATCGTCGCCGCGAGCGCCGATGCGATCGCGGCGCATTTCGGCAGGCTCGCGATCGCCGCCTTCACGCTGCATGTGCTCGGGTTTGGATTCGGCTACGCGGTGGCGAAGCTGCTCCGCTATCCGGAATCGGTCGCCCGCACGGTGAGCATCGAGGTGGGCATGCAGAACGGCGGCATGGCGGCTTCGCTCGCCCGTGCGCATTTCGCCTCGATGCCACTGGCCGCCGCTGCCGGCGTCTTCAGCGGCGTCTTGCAGAACATCATCGGCGGGCTCGCCGCAGCCTGGTGGAAGCGCCGCCCGCCGTCGGCCTGAGCCGTCACCGGCTCGACTCGCAGGCCAGCCCACCGTTCACCGCCCTTTCTCGGGAGGCTCGACCTTGATCTGCCAGTCGGTCTGCTCGGGCACGCGAAACTCGAGGCCGGAGGTGGCGAAGTCGGAGAA
>JBIIYN010000387.1:0-3364 GCA_044346795.1 Pirellulales bacterium | reverse complement strand
GGCCGCCGTCGAGGCGCTCTTCCGCTCGAAATAGAAGCCGATCAGGAACCAGGAGCAGATGCCCACCAGTTCCCAGAAGATGAACACCATCGCCAGATTGCCGGCAATCACGATCCCGAGCATCGAGAAGCAGAAGAGCGACAGCGCCTGGAAGAACCGCGGGAACCGGCCGGGCCGGTGCAGATGCCCGCCACCCGCCAGATGCACCTCGTGGTCGGTGACGTCATGGAGCTCGTCATGCATGTAGCCCGACGCGTAGACGTGGATACAGGTGGCGATGAACGTCACCACGACGAACATCAGCACGGTCAGGGCGTCGATGTACCAGCCGATCGAAAGCCGCAGATTGCCGCCCTGGTAAAGCGTGTACCAGTCGCCCGCATACGCCACCGGCAGATGAACCCCGTGCGAACCGTGCGATTCGTGCGATTCGTGCGATTCGTGCGATTCGCCCGCGTGGGCATCTCCCGCGTGCGCATCCGCGTGAGCAGTGGCGTGCCCCTCGCCATGTTCGGCATGGGCCGCGGCGGCCACGGGATGGGCCGCCAGCCAGGTGCCGAAGGCCGCCAGCGACAGCAGGAGCGAAGCGACGATCGCGGCCGTTGCCACCGAGGCCGCGTTCTTGCCGTGGTGCCCCATCCGCGGCCCGAAAAACAGGATCGCGACGAACGAGACCAGCGGGGCGAGCCACGCGAGGCCCAGCAGCATCGGGAGTTGGGAGGCGGGATCCATTGGTCGATTGCCGCGGTGGCGGCTCAGCCCTTGAGGTCGTCGGCCCGGTCGATGTCGACGGTGGCGTGGTTGTTGTAGAAATTCAGCGTGATCGCCAGGGCGACAGCAGCCTCCGCGGCCGCCAGCAGGATCACGAACAGGGCGATCAACTGCCCGTCCAGACCGAGCGAGACGGCTCCCTCACCACGGAGATAGGGGGACGAGAAGGCCACGAAATTCACGTTGGCGCCGTTGAGCACCAACTCGATGCCCATCAGCACGCCGAGGGCGTTTCGCTTCAAGGCCATGCAGACGACGCCGGCGGTGAAGAGGATCGCCCCGACCACGAGATAGTGCGCGACCCCCACGGGCGCGTTGAACAAGCCGCCGAAGAGCGGTGCCATGACGCAGGGCAGGCAGACCAGGGAACTGCTCATCGCCGCCCTCCTGAGACAAGTGCCGAGGCGGAGGAACGGGCCACCTCACGGGCAGCAGTCGGCGGCACCGAGGAAGCGGCGACGTCGATCGCCCGCGGCGACCGCCGCCGCTTGGCCCGAGCGAGGTAGGCGGCTCCGACGAGAACCACGAGCAGGTGCACCGACACGATCTCAAACGGCAGCAGGTAGCCGCTGCGGACGGCCGCCGCGGGCGTGCCGGCCGCCGGAGCGTCGACCCGCATGCCGAGCAGGGCCATCCCGATCGGCGTCGCCGAGGGCGTCCCCGGGTCCGCGACGGCGGGCCGCCTCCACGACTCCACGCGGAATGCGGCCTGCAACAGCACCGCCAGAAGGGCCGCCCCAACCATTCCGGCGAGCACGCGGTCCGCAGGCGAGGCCTTGATCGCGACGAACGGGGCCTGCGCGGTCAGCATCACGCCGAAGACGAGCAGCACGAGCGTGCCTCCGACGTAGATCATCAATTGCATCGCGCCCACGAACTCGGCGCCGGCCAGAAAAAACAGGCCGGCGGTCGCCCCCAGCGAGAGGACGAGGTAGAAGGCCATCCGCACGACGTTGTCGGCGAGCACCACGGCCACCGCACAGGCACAGGCCAGGGCGGCGAACAGCATGAACATCACGGAGTGCCAGTTGACGACGGCCACCGGCGTGCACGAGGCGAGAACGGCCGACATCATCGGGTCACCTCCACCACGCCCCGCAGGTCGACCGACGATCGCGAGACCGTGCCTGCGCCACCGCCGCCGGGGCCGGCCGCCTGCGGCGCAATCCGCCCGCGGCCACGGGGAAGGCCGCCCGGCCCCTCGAGCCAACCCTCGCGAATCTCACCGGCGGGACGGGAAAGCCCTCGCACCACACCGCCTGGGAATGCCAACTGCCAGAGCATGGCGCCCGCGAACATGGCGGCCGCGATCGGCGTGCAGTACTTGAGACAGGTCGTCATCACCTGGTCGATGCGGAGCCGAGGCAGGGTCCACCGCACCCACATCATGAGCAGCACGCCGAGCGTGGCCTTGATCAGCAGGTTGCCGCACCCGAGCAGCCGAACGAGGTAGTGGGCGGTGTCGCCCGTGCCCTCGCTGAGCCCGGCGAGCGCGGCCAGCGGAATCGGACCGTTCCAACCCCCGAGAAAGAGCACGGCCGCCAGGGCGCTCACGAGAAACATCGACCCGTATTCCGCCATGAAGAAGAAGCTCCACCGGAGACCGGAATACTCCGTATGGAAGCCGGCCACCAGCTCGCTCTCCGCCTCGGCGAGGTCGAACGGGGCACGGTTGACGCTCGCCACGGCGCAGGTCACGTAGACCCAGAAGATGACGAACGTGAACGGGTCGTGGAACAGGTACCAATTCGTGAACCAACCGGCCTGCTTCTCCGCGATCGTCACGAGATCCATGCTCCCGGCCAGCATCACGGGCACGACCACGCACATGCCCAGCGGCACCTCATAGCTCACCACCTGGGCGGCTTCCCGCATGGCCCCGAACAACGACCACTTCGAAGCCGACGCGTATCCCGCCAGGATCACGCCGAACACCTCCAGGCCGAGCACTGCCACCACGAAAAACACGCCGACGTTCAGCCTCTGCCCCACGAAGTCGAAGGCGAAGGGGAGGGCGATGAACGCGCAGAACGACGCACAGAAGCTGACATAGGGAGCAAGCCGGAAGAGCATGCCGTCCGCACCCTCGGGCATCAGATCTTCCTTGGCCAGCAGCTTGATTCCGTCCGCCAGCGATTGGAGCCAGCCAAATCGGCCACCGGTCCGCGTCGGCCCCAGGCGATCCTGAATCCGAGCGGCGATCTTCCGCTCCGCCCAGATGAAGACGAGCGCGCCACCCGCGATCACGTTGAGGATCAGCGCGGCGGCGACGAACGCCGTGAGCGTCCAGGCCAGCCAATCCGGCAGGCCCACCGTGTTGATGAGGAAATCAGCCATCGCGGATGCCAGTCAGGCGGGGTTTTTGGGTGGGCGCCGTGGCGAAGAAACCGGGTATTTTCCGCACGACACCCTACTTCGTGAAAAATCGCACGAAGTTTGCACCAAGTCGTCCCGATCCACAAGTGCCACGGCGAAAAAAGGAGGAAAACTGGCGACCGAGTCCCATGCACCGGGGAGCCGGCGGTCGGGGGAAGCCGAAGCGAGTGAGCGTATCCTCGCTTCGAGACGGAGGCTTTCACCGCCGACGGCGGCC
>JBIIYN010000386.1:0-3374 GCA_044346795.1 Pirellulales bacterium | reverse complement strand
ACCCTGCCTAGGACGACGATCAAGAAGGTCGCAATCGGCCCGAGCAGCAGCGAGAGCAGGCACCACACCAGCCCGCTCCGCCCCTTGCCCTGGGCCAGCCCCGCGTTGATGAGGGCGAGTGTTCCCCAGCCGACGAAGAAGTTGGTGCGGTCGTCCATAGGGTCGTTTCAGATTGGCTCGAACGGGATCAGGCTCCCTTCGGATCCAATCTTGAGCCCGTCCCAAGCCCTCATAAACCCGACCGAGTTTGGGCTACATATGGGCTATCCACTTTATCCTTTCCGAAAATCATCAAAAACAACTAGGCCCGGTGTGATTCGAACACACGACCAAGGGATTATGAGTCCCCTGCTCTCACCGCTGAGCTACGGGCCCGCAGGAGAGCGAGTGTACCGGCTTTGCGTCGCCGCGGTCAGGCCTCCTCCGCGACCATGCCGCGGCCCAAGTCCTCCACCAGCGGAAACCCCTCGACCGTAAACCAGCGGGTGAACAGGTCGAAGTCCGCCGTGTCGGGCCAGTCGGCCTCGCTCGGCTGCCACGCCTTCAACTCCCGGCGAAAGATCTCCTCGAAGAGGTCCTCGACCACCTCCTCCACCTCCTCCGGAAACTGGCAGGCCGGAATGAGATAGACAGTCCGGTCGGCCGACCGCCTGTGTTCTTCGATCTTCGCATCGGCGACCCCGGACGTCTTGAGCCAGCCGTAAAACGCCGGCTCGTGACCGATCACCACGGCACTGCGATTGAGCATGATTTTCCGCCTGTTCGCCATCGAAGCGGCGTCGTGCCCCGGTGCCCCTCCGCTGCATGCCATGCCCACGGAACTCCCGGCAGCCGCCTGCGACTCCCGGCACCGGCATGGTATGGGCCTGCCCGCCGCAGCGGGCCACTCGCACGCGTGACGCGACAGACCCATGACGGACACCCTCCGCAAACCGCCGCGATCTGTTCAGCGCCGGTTCCCGCCCGCATAATCCGCCGGCCCGCCCTCCGCGTCCCCCGCCCGCCCCGGTCCGAGCTCTCGCCGTGCATGAAGCCGACCTCATCCTCACGCTCACCAGCGGCCTCACCGCGGCGCTCGTGCTCGGCTACATCACGCAGCAACTGAAGCTCTCGCCGATCGTCGGCTACCTGCTCGCCGGCATCGCCGTCGGCCCGCACACGCCGGGATTCGAGGCCGACCGCTCGCTGGCCCAGCAGCTCGCCGAAGTGGGCGTGATCCTGCTCATGTTCGGCGTGGGGCTCAACTTCCACGTCCGCGAACTGCTGGCGGTCCGCCGCGTGGCCATCCCGGGGGCACTTCTCGCCGCCGGCGTCGCCACGCTGCTGGGCTGCCTCGCGGCGCGGCTGCAGGGATACGGCTGGGCCACGGGGCTCGTGTTCGGCGGTTCGATCTCGGTGGCCAGCACCGTGGTGCTCGTCCGCGTGCTCTCCGACAACCGCGACCTGCACACGCGGGCCGGCCACATCGCCGTCGGCTGGGTGGTGGTGGAAGACCTGCTCACCGTCACGGCGCTCGTCGTGCTGCCGGTGCTGCTCGGCGGCGGGGAGCCGGGGCTCGGCGGCATGGCCGCGGCCCTCGGCCTGGCCGTCCTCAAGATCGCCGCCCTCGTGGTCGTCGTCTTCCTCGGGGGCGGCCGGTTCATCCCCTGGCTCATGGAGCGGATCGCCGCGACCCGGTCGCGCGAACTCTTCACGCTCGCCGTGCTCGCGATCGCGCTGGGCATCGCCGTCGGCTCCGCCCGGCTCTACGGCGTCTCCATGGCGCTCGGCGCGTTTCTTGCGGGCACGGTCGTCGGCCGCAGCGACTTCGGCCTCCGTGCCGCCTCCGAGGCTCTCCCCATGCGCGACGCCTTTGCCGTGCTCTTCTTCGTGTCGGTGGGCATGCTCTTCGACCCCGCCTCCCTGCTCGACGCCCCGTGGCTGCTGCTCGCGACGCTCGCGATCGTGCTGGTCGCCAAGCCCCTCACGGTCTGGGCGAGCGTGCTCTTCCTCGGCCATCCGCTCCACGAGGCGGTGTCGGTGGCCGTGTCGCTCGCGCAGATCGGCGAGTTTTCCTTCATCCTCGCCGCGCTCGGCAGGCAGCTGGGGGTGCTGCCCGACGAGGCGGTCAACACGCTCGTCGCCGCCGCCATCGCCTCGATCACGCTCAATCCGCTGCTCTACCGGCTGATCGGGCCGATCGAACGGCGGCTCGCCCGGCGGTGGCAGGCCGCCGCGGCGGCCAACGACGGCACGCCCCTCGAGGAGGAAACACCCCGGCACCGGGCGATCGTCGTCGGCTACGGGCCGGTCGGCCAGACGGTCACGCAGCTGCTGCTCGACAACGGGATCGAGCCCACCGTGATCGAGCTCAACCTCGACACCGTCCGCCGGCTCAAGGCCTTCGACGTGCGGGCGATCTACGGCGACGCCGTCCGGCCCGAAATCCTCGTCGAGGCGGGGATCGCCGCGGCCGAAAACCTCATCCTCACCTCCGGCTCCAGCCACGTCGACGAGGAGATCGTCCGCTCGGCCAAGGAGCTCAATCCGCAGGTCAAGATCCTGGCCCGCTCGCAATACGTCCGCGAGCTGCCGAAGCTTCGCCGCGCGGGCGCCGAGGACGTGTTCTCAGCCGAGGGAGAGGTGGCCTTGGCCTTCACCGCGCGGATCCTCGAACGGCTCGGCGCCTCGGGCGAGCAGATCGACCGTGAACGCGAACGGGTCGAGGCCACGTTCCGCAGCGGCTGACGCGGCGGAGAACCCAAGCCCGTCTCATCCGACCGCGTCTCATCTTCATCCAATCGCGTCTCATCCGACCGCGTCTCATCCAAGCCCGAAGCGCGAGCGAGGGAATACGGTGCGTCATACCGGATGACCCGGACCTCGGGTCCGGGTTCCCTCGCTGGCGCTTCGGGCTTGGATATCCTCCCGGCCCGCAAGTCCGAGGTCCGAGGCCCACCAGCCCGCTGCTGCCGGTCGAATGTCACTGCGTGGCGCGGAGCGTCTCGAGCCAGGTCACGAGGTGCACCAGTTCGTCGGCCGACAGCGTCGTGGCCAGGTCGGCCGGCATCAGCGACACCGGCTGCTTCACGAGCTCGTCCAATTCCCCGGCCGGCAGCGTCACGTCGATCGAGTCGGCGCCGCGGATCACCACCTGGTCCGGCGACTGCGACACGAGCAGACCGGTCACGCTCCTGCCGTCTTCCATGAGCGCCGTGTAGGTCTCGTAGCTGTGGCTGATCGCCGCCGACGGCGCGAGCACCGATTCGTAGAGCGATTCCCGCGACAGCTTCGCGCCCACCCCCGACAGATTGGGGCCGACGGCCTTGCCCTCACCGTCGACGACGTGGCACTTGGCACAGGTGCCCGCGCCGGCGAACACCGCCTTGCCGACC
>JBIIYN010000101.1:0-11628 GCA_044346795.1 Pirellulales bacterium | reverse complement strand
GCCGAGGGATGGTTGTGCGTCTCCACCTTCACGCAGATGTCGTGGTCGCCGTCGAACCGCACCACGCCGGAGTTGTCGCGGAAGACGCTCACGCACCAGTCGTCGGCGCCGAGCCGCTCCCGCACCTTCCGCGTGGCCGCGAACACCGTCTCCTTGAGCAGGTTGTCGTAGCGGACCGCTCCCGCGGGACCGACGTGGTCGATCGGGCTGCCGAGCGTCTTGTGGCAGCAGTGCTCGCTCCAGGTCTGGGCGATCGTCTCCAGCTCGATCTCCAGGGGGTCGCGGCCCAGGCCCTGGAAGTGGTCGCGCACCGCGTGGAGCTCGGCGGCCGAGAGCGCGAGGCAGCGGTCGCGGCTCAGCTTGTCGAGCGCGGCGTCGTCGAGGCCGGCGAGGCGGACCGTCTGCTGCGAAAACGTCCACGGCCGGCCGCCGGAGAGCGTGCGGAGCGCGAGCGGGCCGATCACCACGTCGTGGATCGCCTCGCTGGCCAGCAGCTTCCAGGCGAGCCGGTCGGCCGTCGCCCGGTCGAGAGCGGGCAGCCAGTACTTGCGGACGCTGCGCACGGCCGTCGGCCTCAGCCCGAGGAGTCCGCAGGCTTCCTGCATGGTTTCGGCAGCCGGATCGGTGACGCCGGCGCGGGGCAGCACGTGGAGCAGGGTGGGCAGGCCGTCGGCGGCGGTCGCTTTGGCCGTGAACTCCGCGGCGACGGCCTCGCCGCCAAGGTCGGCGACGGTGAAAGTCTCCGTGACTGGGTCGGCCAGCACCGTCGCGGCGAGCCGTTCCACGTCGGCCCGGGACAGCTCACCCTCGATCAGCCAGCCGGTCGCGGTTTTCGCCCGCGTGCAGCCGGCGATGCCCAGTTCGGCGGCTCCGGCGACCAGCGCCCTGGCGGCATGGTCGCCGGCGGCATCCTGAAGATGGACGTCAACTTCCCACAGCATCGCGATCTTCCTTGGCACGCGTGAGCAACGACACCAGCCGGCGACGGTCGCCGGCCGCGAGCGCGGCGAGCATTTTTTCGGTGACCCCGGCGATCCGCGAGAGGGCCCGCGCCACCGGGGCCGCGTTGTCGAGCAGGATGTCGGCCCACAGGTCCGGGTCGCCGGCGGCGATCCGCGTGGTGTCGCGCCAGCCGCCGGCCGTGAACCGCCGCGCCTCAGGCGGCGTGGCCGCGGCGATGGCGGCCGCGATCACGTGTGGCGCGTGGCTGGTCATGGCGAGGATGCGGTCGTGCTCGCGGGGCGTCATGATGCAGACGGTGGCACCGAGCGCCGACCAGAAGCCGCCGATCGCCTCCACGTCTGCGGCGGGCGTGGCGGCGGCGGGTGTGACGATCGAAACCCGTCCGGTGAAGAGCTGCGGATCGGCGGCGGCGGGGCCGCGGCGGTGGCTGCCGGCCACCGGATGGGCACCGACGAAGCGGCCGCGGCGCGACCGCCGGCGCTTCTCCCAGGCGGCGACGATGCGTCCCTTCGTGCTGCCGGCGTCGGTGAGCAGCGTGCCCGGCCGCACGGCGGCGTCGACCTCTTCCAGAATGCCGGGGATCGATGCCACGCCGGTGGCCACCACGACAAGGTCGGCCGCATGGACGGCGGCGGCGAGGTCGGTGGTCGCCTCGTCGATCGCGTGCAGCCGTTTCGCTTCGGCGAGCGAAGCGGCCGACCGGCCCGCGCCGATCACCCGCCCGGCAAGCTTCCGCGCCTTGAGTGCCAGGCCGATCGAGCCGCCGATCAGGCCCACGCCCACGATCGCGACGGTCGGCCAGTGAGCGTGCGGGGCTTTCATGGAGCGGGCGGATGGGGGCGAAGGCGGCGGACGGTGAGCGACTTTTTAGCAGATGCCGGGAATGGAGCCAGCGGTGCGCTTCCGCGGCCGTGTTCACGCGAAGCCTCGGCCTCCGGCCTCGCTTCGCTTGGCGGGCCTCCGCCCGCTGGTGCTAACCCGGCCCTCCGGGCCTGGCGCCGCGCGGTGGGGCCTGGCGGAATGGTGGGCGATTTTTGGCCCCGTCCCGTCGCTTCCGCTCCGGGCTTTTATTCGGGGGTGGCGCGACCGTTGGTGATTGCGCTGCCATTCGCATAGAAGCCCCGGGTGTCAACCCGGGGACGGGTCCAAAACCGGTTCACCATTTCATGCGGACGAATCACCCCCGGCGGGAACGCATTACACTGGCGTGCATGTTCACGCGTCGGGAGATGCCGCGGGCCATGGTGGCCGACATGCTCGGACGGCTCGCCGTCGCGCTCGCCGCGGGCATCGACCTGCGGCGGGCGTGGCAGATGGAGACGGCGCGTGCGCCCGCCGCGTGGCGACCGCGGATGGAACAGGTGGCCAGGGCCCTGGCAGACGGAAATCCGCTGGCCGAGGCGCTCGCCGCCGCCGGCGCGACGTTTCCGCCGCTCGTCCGGGGCATGGCGGCCGTCGGTGATCGCACCGGTCATGAGGCGGAGACACTCCGCGAGGTCTCCGACATGCTGCACAGGGGCGTGCGCAACGCGCGGGCCTTGCGACAGAGCCTGGCCGGCCCCGCGTTTCAACTCACCGTGGCGATCGCCGTGGTCGGTTTTCTCATCTTCATGGCGGGCATGATGCAGCACGACGTGCTGGGCATCGGGCTCCGCGGCTCGCATGGCCTCGTCACCTACCTCGCGATCGTGGCGGGGCTCGCCATCGGCGGCAGGCTGCTCTTAGGCCGGGCGGTGGTCAGTTGGAGACGGCATGGCGTCGTGCGGTTCGTGGTCGACCGCCTGCCCCTGATCGGGCCCGCTTCCCGGGCCGCCGAGGCGGCGACCTGGTGCCGGGCGGCGTCGCTCGCGAGCGGCGCGGGGCTCGACGCCGGTCGCCTGCTCGCACTCGCGGCGAGCGTGGCTCCCGGGCTCGCGGTCGACGGCCCCGCCGTCGAGGATCGGCTGCGGGCGGGGGCCACGCTCGCGGAGGCGCTCGACCGCACGCGGCGGTTTCCGCGGCGGGTGCTCGAGGTCATCGCCGTCGGCGAGGCGACCGGCAACACCTCCGAGGTGCTCGACCGGCTCGCCGGTCAGCTCGACGACGAGGCCCGCGCCGGCTTCGAGGCGGCCGCCCGCGGGGCCGGGTTTCTCGTCTGGGCGGCGGTCGCCGGCCTGATCGCGCTGATCGTCCTCCGCATTTTCTCCTCGTATCTGGCCGTGATCCAGGATGCGGCAGGCGGGAGATGACCGCGGCCATCCCGCATGGCCGATCCACCGGATGACGCGAGCGCGACCGGCCCGGGTGACGGATGCCGGCCCGCGAGGCCGATAGAATGAAGCGGTCGCAGCAGCCGCGAGCGACGGTCCGGGAGGGTTCGTTCACGATGCACGCCATGAGAGGTCATTCCGGGAGAGGTCATTCCGGTGCCGGGGGCCGTGGCCGGCTGCGGCGATTCGCCGCGGCGGCTGTGCTCGTGCCGGCATGCCTCCTGTCAACCGCGAGAGGAGACGAGCCGGCGTCGGCGGCCGCGGGCGCGACCGAAAAGCCGCCCAGTCAGCAGGAGCTGATGACCGCCCGCGGGTTCGTCCGGTATCGCGGCATGTGGCGGACGGTACAGGAGATCGAGCTGATCGAGCGGGCCGACCGCGTGAAGCTCGCGCAGAAGGACTGGGAGAAGCGGCTCGAACGGCTGCGGAAACGTCTGGACGATCCGCGGCAGGCCGCCGCCGCCGGCGAGGAGCTTCGGGAAATCGCCGATCCGTTCGCCGTGCCGGCGCTCACCGCGGCGCTGGGCCGGGAGCCGATGCCCCGCGTGCGGGCCTCCTATGTCGAGTCTCTGTCGCACATCCGCGGCCAGGAGGCGTTGGCCGCGCTCGTGACCGCGGCCGTCGATCATCCCGACCCCGAGACACGGATCCTCGCGGTGGAGCGGCTGGCGGACGGCGACGCCGACATCGCCGCGGCGGCGATCGTCGGCGCCCTGGGCGGCGGCGACAACGCCCGCATCAACCGGGCCGCCGAGGCGCTCGGCCGGCTCGGCTCGAAGGTCGCGGTCGGACCGCTCGTCGACGTGCTCGAGACGGACCACGTGGTGGTGGTCGGAGGGGCCGCGGCGGAGGGCTCGACCACCGCGACGTTCACCCCCTCGGGGGGCGGTCTTTCGCTGGGGGCGGGACCGAAGCGGCAGAAGACCCGCGTGCAGAACCAGCAGGTGCTCGAGGCGCTGGTCAGGCTGACGAGCGTGAACTTCGAGTGGAACACGGCCGCCTGGCGGGCCTGGCTTGCCAATCGCGAGGCCCCGCCCGACTTCGATCCCAGGCGCGGATGAGCTACGCGGCGCGGTCGGCCGGCAGCGGCGGCGCGGGGCGACGATGCTTGGGAAACCATTCGGCGTCGAGCACGAGCGTCGCCACGCGGTTTTCCAGGTTCGGCCGGAAGATCACGAGCAGGAGCACCGGCAGAAACCAGGCCATGAACAGGCCTCCGTTGTGCGCCTTCCAAAATTGGCTGCCGAGCAGCACCGCCGCGGTGCAGCTCATCAGGGTGCCGAGATTCTTCGGCACCGGCCAGATGGCGAGCGTCGAGATCATGGCCACGAAGGCGGCCAGCACCGGCAGCCGGAAGACGGAATCGTTGAAGGGGAGCGCCCAGAATCCCTCCAGTGACACCTCGTTGGGAAAGATCCAGCCGAACATCTGCCGCAACTGCCCCATGAAGACGGTCGAGTCCGGTGACGTGAACCAGAGCCCGAAGACGAGCGCGAGGAGCGCGGCGCCGATGCCGAGGGCGAACCGCCTGATGCCCCGCTGCCAGTAGAAGCCGCACCAGAGAGGCAGGAGGAAGACGGGATAGTAGATCGTGCCGATCGCCAGGCCGATCAGCGATCCCGAGACGAACGGGCGGCGATACGCCGCGATGGCCCAGACGAGGAGGGCTCCCGGCAGGGCATGATCGACCCGGCCGGTCATGATCGCGGTGTAGGGCAGGAGCAGGTAGAGCACGGCCGCGGCGATGCCCAGCCGGATCGCGTTGAAGTGCAGCCAGCCGATGACGATCATGCCCGTCACGATGGCCAGCTGGGAGAGGATGGCCATCACGCGGGCGGTGGTCTCGTAGACGACGCGGTTGTTGTCGCCGGGGGTGTCGCCCGCGGCGGCGGCGTCGGGATCGGCGGAGAAGAGCCGCTGCGTCGAGACGTGCGGCAAGAGAAAGAGCAACGGATAGCCGGGGCCCAGCCGGGAGAGCTGGTCGGCATCGACCTCGGCCTCCCGGGCGTTGAGCCGCGCGGCGGCCGTGGCCCCGGCGAGGTCGTCCCGCTGGGGGCGGCTCGTGATCACGTTGGCCAGGAGGAAGACGAGCAGCGAGATGCCCAGGAACACGAGTCCCCCGACGGTGAGGTTTGGGTCGAGCATGGGGCGGCGGACCATGAGCGAGTCGAAGAGCATCCGCACCAGGAAGATGCCCGACACGGCGAAGATCCAGATGTAGCCGAGCTGCTGGGCGGCGGCGCTGGCCTTGTAGCCGCCGTATTCCACCGCGAGCAGTCCCGGGGCGAGCAGGATGAGCCCGACGAGGTCGAGGTTCCGCATGCTCCAGACGCGGTTGAACTTGAAGAACACCGCGATCGACAGGAGCGACGACAGGTAGAACCACGTCGTGGGATTGACGCGGTAATAGTGGAAGAGGATGTCGCTCATGCCGGCGGTCCTGCCCGACCTCGCGGGTGGGGGGCACTCACGAAAATGCGTCACTGGGAAGCGGTTCAGGAGGACAGTATAGGGGAAAAACAGAGGAACCCCCTGTCGGCCCAGTATTTCTGCGGTTTCAACGACGTTTTCCCCCAACGGTGCGGCAAAAGAGAAAGCCCCGGCCATCCTGGCCGGGGCTTTCAACCACGACGTGCTCGCGAGCACCGTTTCCGATCGATCCTGCGGAGCAATCCTCCAAGGATCACCCCAAGGATCACCCCAAGGATCAATACTTCAATTTGTCGCCGAGGTGCTCGTTGCCGGCCCTGGTCACGAGCGCCGAGAAGACCCGGATCGTGACGTCGCCGGAGATCAGCCGCGTGCTGCCGTCGCCGAAGACGACATTCGCGCCGGCCGGATGGAATGCGTAGACCTCCGAGCCGCCGTCGACGCCGTAGTAGCCCGACGACCAGGGCGCCGCGAGGATGCTTTCACCGTTCGTGGCGTTCACCACCTTCGTCGGACTCGACCGGAATGTGGAGCCGCCGGGATTGGAGCCGTCGATCGAGATGTCGCTCGCCGGCCGCACCCATCCCCCGGCGTTGACCCGGAACAGCGGGAACTTGTTGGTGGCATCGTCAGCCCGGCTCCGCTTCCGATAGACGAAGGGCCGGCCTGCGCTCTCGGCCACGAGGATCGTGGTCGACAGGCCATCCGTCGCGTCGGCCAACTTCGGACGGTAGCCGTCGCCGTAGTCCTTCGGCAGCAAGCCGTCGCCCGTGCTGGGGACCTTGTTTCCGCCGCTGGCCCCGGTTTCGGGAGCACTCGACGCGGCGACATCGGCCTTGTTGTCGTCGCCCACGAGCGGCGAAGAGGTGTTGGCCAGGGCGTTGTCCACGTAGATCGTGGGTCCGTAGTCGGAAGGAGCGCAGAAACCGGGGGACGCCGAGAAGTTCGTATACGCGGTGCCCGACGTGGCGAGGTTGGCCTTCGCATAGGTGGCCGGAACGGCGTAGGGCCGGCTCGTATCTTGCGGATCGTAGTCGTACCGCCCGTCCGGGTTCGGCGCGGATGGGCATTCGTACGAGGCGATCCTCGTCGACGCCAGAACGTAGTTGGGGATCGGATAATCGGCCGAGGACGTCGTGCCGGACCACGTGATCGCGGGGTTATAGCGGTCGAAGAGCGCAATCTGCTCGATCTGGGGGAGAATGCGGACGAAGTAGCCGAGCCGCAAGCCCGTTGAACGGAGGCTGCTGGGCAGGATGCCACCGCTGCCATCGGCGAACGTCTGGGTGGCGACGCCGAGTTGCTTCATGTTGTTCGAGCACGCATTGCGGCGGGCCGATTCGCGTGCCGCCTGCACGGCGGGGAGCAAGAGCCCGACGAGTGTGCCGATGATCGCGATCACGACCAAGAGTTCGACGAGCGTGAAGCCCCGACGAACCCGGGAAGGGGAGAGGACCGACATGGAAGAACTCCTTTGGAAAGAAACTGGAAAAAAACGAAACGAATCAAACAGATCAGGCCCCGGTCGACGAGAGCGAGGCTGGACGAGCAAACAGACGGTGGATCACCTGCGGCTCTTGCGGACGGGCTGGCTGCCGTCGCGGACGGACACCTGCATGCCTGTCAGGTCTCCGCGAACCTCGAATCGCAGGGGGGTGGTCTCGGGCGAGCGGTATTCCTGCGGAATTCGCACCGTGGATTCGCCGGGCCGGACGGTGACCGCATAGATCCCGGAGGGCAGGCCCTCTACCTCGGCGATCTGGAACGAGCCGTCCGCCGTGCTGCGGATCAGCCGCGGCTCCGTCGTGGCCGGGTCGCCGAGCCGCTGAAAGCCGACGGTCACTCCGGGCAGCGGTTTGCCATTGAACGTCGCGGTGCCAGCCACGCTGTGCCGTGCCAGCATGGGCAGCGTGTTGACCACGGCGAACGCCAGCACGATCCCCGCTCCCGCCAGCACGAGGGCCCGGACGGTCCAGCGGGGCATGCCGTTCGCCTCGACCGTCGCAGAGACGTGCGACGCGAGCGCGGCAAGCGCCGAATCATCCTCGCCTTCACCGTTGGCGTGTCGCCGACGGCGGATGCCCTTGAGATCGCGGATGGCCGCTTCGGCGGCCCGCGACGAGGCGGAGGAGGCGGTGTTGTCGCGATTTGCCGGGGAACGACGACGGTTCTGGCCGGCGGCGTAGGCGAGTGCTGCGGAGGACATCTCGAGGGCTCCTTTGTGTTGAGCCATCGCGTGCCTCCGGTCCGTCCGGTCGGTCTCGCGGGTGTTGGGAAGAGGCCGTCAGGCCCCCGGTGATGCTGTCGGTTCCTTGCGATCGGTTGCCGTCCGGTTCTTTGGATCGACCTGTTCGGGGTGAGCGGTCAGGCGTCGTATCGCGGCGTGCGTTTCGTCGTCTGAAGTGCTCGAACAAACGATATGTTATCAATTCGATCACGTTGGTCAAGCAATTGACAAAAAATTTTTTTGAACTGTTTTTGTAGGCAAATTTATAACTTTTGCGGTGAAGAAGGCAGCATGGGGAAGCTCGGCAAAGAAAAAACATCACCATTTTGGTAATCATAAGTCGTAGGCAGAAAAAACCGCATCTCAGCGGAGATGCGGCTGGGACGAACGCCGGCGGGCGATCAGTCCGTTCAGCGGCCGAGCTTGTCGAGCCGGGTCTTCTCGGTCCGCTCGATCTGCACGACGACGCCGTCCTGCACGATCGCGAGCACCGAGCCGTAGCGCAGCCCTTTGAGCGCGCTTCCGATTCTGGACAGGGCGGCGTCGGTGTTCGTGCCGTCCGGCTTGGATGTGTCGGAGGTCGGCTGCGGGGGTTTGCTGTCGGATTGTCTGTCGCTCATGGGATGCTCGGGATTTGGCGGCGGAGGTGGTGTAGGGCGTGAAGGTAGTTGGTTTCAGATGACGTATTCGGGGTCGGGCAGGAAGACGCGGACCTTTCGCGGGGTGATCGTCACCCGCTCGCCGGGCTGGAGTGCCAGTTCGCGGGCCGCATCGGCCGGAAGGTCGACGTGGAGTTCCCCCTCCGATCCGTCGGGGCGACAGGAGACCCGCGCGATCGCACCCGATCGCGACACCCGCAGCACGCTCGCGGGCAGGCTGCCGTTGGTGGCGGTGCCGGCGGCGCCGTGACCGGTGGCGTGCCCGTTGGTGCGGGCGATGTCGAGCTCGTGCGGGCGGAGGTAGACGCGGGCCGGCCGGGCCTGTGCGTGCGGGTAGTCGGGGTAGTCGATCGGGATGCCGTGCCAGAACGCCTGCCCCTTCTCGACCCGGCCGTGGAAGACGTTCACGTTGCCGAGAAAATCCATCACGAAGGGCGTGGCCGGGTGCTCGAAGACCTCGTCGGGCGTGCCCCGCTGCTCGATCCGGCCGTGGTTCATCACCACCACCTCGTCGGCCAGTTCGAAGGCCTCCTCCTGGTCGTGCGTGACGAAGACGCTCGTCATGCCGATCTCGTCGTGCAGCCGCCGCAGCCACTGCCGCAGTTCGACGCGCACCTTGGCGTCGAGCGCGCCGAAGGGCTCGTCGAGCAGGAGGATTTTCGGACGGATGGCCAGCGCCCGGGCGAGCGCCACCCGCTGCCGCTGCCCGCCCGAGAGCTGCGCGGGCTTGCGGCCGCCCAGGCCGTCGAGCCGCACGAGGTGCAACAGCTCGTTGACCTTCGCCTCGATCTCCTGCTTTGGCGCCTTCCGCACCCGCAGCCCGAAGGCGATGTTTTCGAACACGCTCATGTGCCGGAAGAGCGCGTAGTGCTGAAAGACGAAGCCGACCTCCCGCTGCCGAGCGTGGCGGTCGGTGATGTCGGCGCCGTCCTCCTCGATCCGGCCGGCGTCGGGCCATTCGAGCCCCGCGATGATCCGCAGGAGCGTGGTCTTGCCGGAGCCCGAGGGCCCGAGCAGGGCCAGCAGCGTGCCCTGCGGCACCTCGAGCGAGACGTCGTCGAGCGCCTTGAAGCTGCCGAACGTTTTCGAGATGCCCCGGATGTGAATGCTCATGGAAGCGATCCTTGCACGGATGAAGGGACATGTGGGGAAAGCGTGGCCGTTCCGTCGATCGCGTCGGGCAGCGACCGGGCGGCCTCGAGTTCCCTGGCCTCCGCCTCGAGCCGCCGCTCGATGACGAACTTGGCGACGAGCGTGACCAGGGCCAGGCCCGCCAGCACGCTCGCCACCGCCATCGAGGCGGGCGTGCGGTATTCCTGGAAGAGTTTTTCCACCCGCAAGGGCATGGTGTCGGTCGCCCCCGCGATGTGGCCGCTGACGACGTAGACCGCGCCGAATTCGCCCATCGCGCGGGCGTTTGCCAGCACGATGCCGTGCAGCAGGGCCCAGCGGATGTTCGGGAGCGTGACCCGCGTGAAGACCTGCCAGCCGCTGGCACCCAGGCTGACCGCGGCCAGCTCCTCCTCCGGGCCGATCGACTCCATCACCGGGATCAGCTCGCGGACGACGAGCGGCAACGTCACGAACGTGGTGGCGAGCACGAGCCCCGGCCAGGAAAAGATCACCTTCCAGCCGAGCGCTGCGAGGGTCGGCCCGAGCAATCCCTGCCGGCCGAAGATCAAAACGAGGGCGAGCCCCGCCACCACGGGCGACACGGAAAACGGGATGTCGAAGAGCGTGATCAGAAGCGACCGGCCGGGAAAGCGGAACCGGGCCACGAGCCAGGCGGCCGCGACGCCGAAGACGGTGTTGATCGCCACGGCGACGGGGGCGACCGTGAGCGACAGCCAGACCGCGTGCCGCGTGTCGGGATCATGGGCCAGTGCCCGCCACCAGGCGGCCGGCCCCTCGGCGAACGCCTCGGCGAAGACGCTCGCCAGCGGCACGACGATGAGCAGGCCGACGACGCCGATCGCCGCGGCGACCAGCAGCCGTTCGGTGAGCGGGCTCGAGGCGGTGACGACGGGCTTGGACACGGGTTTCGTGGCTCCGATCACTGGGCGTTGCGGGCGACCCGCTGCTGCAGCCAATTGACGACGACGAGCAGCGAGATCGACATGGCGAGCAGCACGACGGCGATGGCGGTCGCCTCGGCGTAGGCGAATTCCTCGAGCCGCGACACGATCAGCACCGGCGCGATCTCGGTCTTGAACGGCATGTTGCCCGAGATGAAGACGACCGAGCCGTATTCCCCCAGGGCGCGGGCGAGCGCCAGGGCGAAGCCCGTGAGCACGGCCGGGAAGATCGTCGGGAAGATCACCTTGAGGAACGTCTGCACGCGGGAGGCGCCGAGCATCCTGGCGGCCTCCTCGGTGTCGCGGTCGAGGCTTTCGAGCACCGGCTGCACCACGCGGATCGCGAACGGCAGGCTCACGAAGACGAGCACGAGCACGATGCCGAGCCACGAATAGGCGCCGCGGATGCCCAACGGCACGAGGAATCGCCCCAGCCAGCCCTTCTCCACGTAGAGGGTGGAGTAGACGAGGCCCGCTACCGCCGTCGGGAGGGCGAGCGGCACGTCCACGAGCGAGTCGAGCAGCCGCCGGCCGGGAAAATCGATCCGCACGAGCACCCAGGCCACGAGCAGGCCGGCGACCGAACTCACGATCGCCGCGGCGAGCGAGGCCCCGAGCGACACGGCGTAGGCGGCGCGGGCGCGGGGCGTCCAGGCCGCGGCCAGGAACTCGCTCGGGCCGAGCGACGCGGCCCGCCACGCCAGGACCGACAGCGGGATGATC
Organism: Pirellulales bacterium; assembly: GCA_044346795.1. Classification (GTDB taxonomy): domain Bacteria; phylum Planctomycetota; class Planctomycetia; order Pirellulales; family UBA1268; genus CAMCQY01. The sequence goes on along the minus strand of JBIIYN010000101.1, from coordinate 302 downwards.
ACGAGCGCCGTCATGACGAGCGACGTGATCGCCGCACTCATGCCGAAGCCCGGCAGCACGGAGCGGCGGCGCGGGGCACGGTGACTGGGAAACGGGCTCGTCATGGTCGGCCTACCGGGCTCCGTTGGGCTGGTAGATCGCGTCGAACACGCCGCCTTCGCCGAAGAACCTCTTCATGGCGTTGTTCCAGTCGCCGGCGACGAACGCGATGTCGAAGGTCTCGATCGCGGGCCACGATTCGCCGGCCGCGGGCGGCGGCGGATTGTCGCCCCACGGTCGCAGGTGGTGCTTGGCGATGATCG